>JAYTTZ010000325.1:0-3310 GCA_043744805.1 Gammaproteobacteria bacterium | reverse complement strand
CCAGGCAGGCTTGTCCCGGGCTGGGCACGGAGTTCGGCGAGCTTCGGCAGTAGCCGCCAGGCATCGACGCCAAAAGCAAAGAAACGCTGCTGGGCAGGATTGAGCTTCCAGTAACGGCGGGCCGCTTCACGCAACGGCGCGTCACCCACGCCCAGGCTCCACGGGATGTCGCCGAACATCACGCCATCGAGATCCCTGTCGGCGCGCGCGTCCCCGGCGCCGTCATGCAGCATCGATGTCGCGTAGAGGGGCACCGCGTCGGCGCCGAAGTAGCGGAACTGCGGCAGGATCTGGCGGGCGTCCACGGGCATGGCCGCCATCAGCACGGCATCGATGTCGTCGCGGCGCTGGGCGTCGAAGGCGATGTCCCGCCGGAGCACGCGTCGCAGGTCGTTGGCCCGTGCCTGGCTGTCGCTCAGGCCGAAGACCTGCTGCACGGTCCGCTCGAACGAGCCCACATCGCGATTGAAGCGGGCGGTGGCCAGGACCACGCCGCCAAGCGCCTGCCAGCGAGTCTCAAAAGCAAGCTTGAGCCGCGTGCCAAGCTCGGTATTGGGCACGATGACGGCCACCCGCCGCCGACCTTCGCGCCAGGCGCGCTCTGCGGCGTCGGTGGCCTCGTCTTCGGGCTTGAGCCCGAACTGGAAGAATTGCGGTCCGGCGTCCACGGCGCCGTCGGTCGTGTTGAGCGCCAGTACCGGGACTGGGAGTTCCTGGCGTGCGCGCAGCACGTCCACTGCGGGTTTCTCCAACGGCCCCACGACGAACTGCGCACCGTCGGCCACGGCGCGATCGAACACCGCGCCCACGGTAGCGGCGGTCGTGTGGTAGGTCACAATGTCCACGGCCTGGCCGTCGCCGGGCTGCTCGAAACGCGCCGCGACGAGCCCGTCGCGGATGTTGTCCGCGACCGCAGCGAGAGGTCCATTGAAAGGCAGTAGCAGCGCAATGCGGTGCGGGGTGACGCCCCTCGGAGCTTCCTCGGCCTGCTCCAGCAGTTCATCCACCAGCACGACCTGGGCAGGGTGTCCCGGGTAGCGACCCTGCCAGTCGGCAAGGCGGGTGGCGACGTCGGCTGCATCCAGCGGTCGCTTGCCTGCAAATTCCAGCAGGGCGAGCCACCCGGCGGCGTTGGGCGCGTCGTGCTTCAGCAGATCCTTGAGCCCTTGAGGGTCAACTTCGCGCAGTGCCTGCCAGATGAGGTGGGTGAGTTCGGCCCGCCGATTGGCCGGCAGGGGATAACGCTCCGCGCGGGTGAGGTTGGCGGCTGAGGCGTCAGGTTGGCGCTTCGCAAGCTGCGCGCGACCCAGCGTTCGCAGGTAAAGCCCGCGTTGGTAGGGGTCGAAGCCGGCGGTGCGCAAGGGCAGCAAGGTGGCAAGCGCGCCACCCACGTCCTTGGCCTGGAGGGCCTGCAGGCCGAGGAAGAGTCCCGCCAAATCGCGATCTGCAGGCGCAATCCTGGTAGGCGCTTCGGCCGGCTGGTCGAGATCAAGGAAGAGCAGCGCGGCCTGTAGCTTGAAGTGCGCGGCTTCGGGGGAGTCAGGTGCGGTCCCGAGCCGGGCGTAGTCGGCGGCAGCGCCGGCAAAGTCACCGCGCTCCAGTTTCTGTGCCGCCTGGGTCACCGGACTTAACGTGGGAAGCGCCGGTGTTGGCGCCGGTTGAGGTTGGGAACAGCCCGCGAGGATAATCAGCACGCACGCGACCCAAAACTGCCAGCCTGCGGAGGCCTCACGCATCAACATGTCGCCGTTAGTCCCTGATTCGGGCCCCAGTGTAACAATCGAGCGACCCTGCTTGTACCTCGTTGCCACTCCCATCGGTAACCTCTCGGACATCAGCCGCCGGGCGCTCAAGATCCTCGCCGATTGCGATCTCCTGCTCGCGGAAGATACCCGGATGACGCTGCGCCTCCTGGATCACTACGGCATCGTGCGCCAGGCGCAGGCCCTCCACGAACACAACGAGCGTGCGGTAGCGCCGGGGCTGGTCCGCAGGATCCTCGACCAGCAACTCGTGGTCGCGCTGGTGAGCGATGCCGGCACGCCGCTGCTGTCCGATCCTGGCTATCCGCTGGTACAGGCGGCGCTGACCGAGGGGCTCACGCTGCGCGCGATTCCCGGCGCCAGCGCCCTGCTGGGCGCACTGTGCGTCTCCGGCTTGCCTACCGATCGGTTCGCTTTCGAAGGCTTCCTGCCACCGAAAGCGCAAGCCGCGCGCAGCCGGCTCGAACGGCTGGCAACCGAAGACCGCACCCTGGTTTTCTATGAATCGCCACGTCGCGCCGCGCGAACCCTTCAACTGATGGTGGAGGTGTTTGGCCCTGCGCGGCCCGCCAGCGTCAGCCGTGAACTCACCAAGCTGCACGAAACCCACTACCGGGGCGCGCTGGCCGAGGTGGCCAAAGCGGTGACCGAGGATCCATACGGCGACGCCGGTGAGTTCGTCCTGCTGGTGGGGCCGGCGCCGGCCGAGACTGCCGACGCGGCTGAAATCAGGCGCGTGCTGGCCCTCCTTGGGCCCGAAGTCTCGCGACGCACGGCGATAGATCTCACCGCCAGCATCCTCGGGCGACCCCGCAACGAGGTTTACGCACAGGCCCTCGCCGACGAACCGGGGGCTTGAACGCCGGCTTTCAATTGGGGATCCCGAAGGCGATACTCCACCCGGACGAGTCGGTCAGACGGTCGCTGGAGCCTGCCTTGTGCAAGCTCTGGAGGAAAGTCCGGGCTCCATAGGACGGGATGCCAGGTAATCCCTGGGGGGCGCGAGCCCACGGAAAGTGCCACAGAAAATATACCGCCCGCGGCCGCAAGGCCGAAGGTAAGGGTGAAATGGTGCGGTAAGAGCGCACCGCGCCGGTCAACGCCGGTGGCAGGGTAAACCCCATCCGGAGCAAGACCAAATAGGAAAGCAAGCCGCTTCGAGCGGTAAAGCGCGGTCCGCGTGGGCTTTCGGGTAGGTTGCTTGAGGCGTTCGGTGACGAACGTCCCAGAGGAATGGCCGTCACCGCTTTCGGGCGGGACAGAACCCGGCTTATCGACCGACTCGTCCTTTTTCCTTTTTCTGCCTTCCAATCTTCATGTTGATTCGCAGCTTTATGGCCTAGCCGTTTGAAGCATCTGGCTTTGCTCTAAAACGCCTCGCGGTCATTTTCCGGACATCTTCAACTCTCGGCTAAGTGCCTGTTCACAAAGAAAGAATTCTCGATTCATTCCTTGACACTTTTCTGGCGCGCTTCGTATAGTGCCCGTCGAGTGGGAAATTGTGGGAAGTTGTGGGGGACTACGCTTGTCTTGAGGTCGTTACGCTG
>JAYTTZ010000324.1:0-13069 GCA_043744805.1 Gammaproteobacteria bacterium | reverse complement strand
CAGGCCGGATTACGCTCGGGTGGGTTCTGGGCAGACCGGAACGCAAGCCGTTGCCCGGTTCAATTCAAACGATCAAACGATGGGTGTCCTTTACTATGACCTCTAGGCAGCAACCCATCATAGAGCTCGATTGACCACGCGCGGCGCCACTCTAGAAATTCTCGGTAGGGCTTACTTCCCCATGCCCTTAGATCGGCAATGATTTCCGCCAGCGTGAGTACTTCGGAGAACCGTTTCGCCTCCATGACGGAGACACGCCCTGCCGGAGTAGCTGCACCCCAGATAAGGATGGCACCGTCGATGGTGGTCTCTCTCTTGTCGACGTACGCGCGCTGATCGGAGGGATTGGCGGCAGCGGCCAAAAGCGCGACAAACGCTGCTTTGCTGTGATGTTCAAGCTGCTTCGGATCAGCAAGCTCCAGATACTGGTAGCCCCGATACTCGACTTCGCATTTGAGCTCGGCGACATAGACTTTGCCCGTGGCTCTACTACGCAAAGTGAAGTCAAGAGTTGACCCTTTCTTCTCGCCCAACTTGCGCAGCGTGGGCCGGCCGAGGTCTTCATAGGGCGCGCGCGGATCGCTCGCCCAGAGGCGCACCAGCTCTTCGGAGAAGATTCCGAATACACGGGACAGATACTTACCTCTCGCAGTCGGAGCCTCGATCTGCTTGAAGATGGAGAGGAAATGCTCGGTCATGATTTCGGACGCCTAACTCTATCTATCCGGCCCAACCGCCGTGTTTAAACACCGCAGATCCGCCACATAACAGGGTTCCCCCGTCGGCAGGATCTTGATTCAACTAGACCACGGCCGCGGATCTCCCGTCAAACCTCCGGGGCCCGTCATCGCCCGCCCGCCGCCAAAAAAAACGGGCCCCTCAGAGCCCGTTTTCCTTCCCCGCCTACGCCTTACCTCACGCCGCCACAGACGCCGCCTTCGGCCCAGCCTCAGCCGTCCAGCGCTGCAGTTCCGGCATCACTTCCTTGGCGAACAATTTCATGCTGCGTTCCACCACGTCCACCGGGGTGCCGGCGAAGCGGAAGCAGGCGAGCACGCCGTAGGGGCCGAAGTAGTTCCAGCGCTCTTCGAACTTGCGCAGCATCTGGTCGGGCGTGCCCCAGATCTGTTGTTCCACGTAAGCCTTGGCGATGTTCTCCTTGCCGGCCGCTTTCATCATGTCCACGGCGTCGCCGTAGGCCTTGTAGCCCTTGGCGTTCTTGTAGTGGTCGCCCAGCATTTCGTAGTGGTGGAGCACCGAGGCGCAGTAGCCGGCCACGTACTTCTCGGCGTTCTCGCGTGCGCGCTTCGCATCCGTGTCGCAGAGGGTCATTTCGGTGAGGAGGGGCGGGCGCGGCGCGTAGCCGTGCAGCTGGTGGAACAGCGCCGTGTAATCGTCGAATTCCTTCTTCTGGGCTTCGGGTGCCTTGTAGTTGAAGGCCATCATCTGCACACCAAGCTTGGCGGCCTGTTCGGCGGAGTCGGGGCTCATGGCCACTTGGGTCACGCGGGTCTTGCGCCATTCCTTCGACAACGGCTCGGGGCGGAGCGGGGCTTCGGGCTGCTGGTAGTGTTTGCCGTTGTGGGCGGGGAAGGTGCCGGTTTCCAGCGCCTGGAGGATGAGCGGGGAGGCTTCGTCGAAGCGTTCGCGCGAGTCGTCCATCGAGATGCCAAAGCGATCGAACTCGCGACGCGACAACCCGCGTCCGATGCCGAGGATGGCGCGGCCTTCGGAGAGCTGATCGAGCAGCGCGGCTTTCTCGGCCACGCGCAGCGGCTGGGCGTTCCACGGAATGATGCAGGCGCCGGTGGCAAGCTTGATGCGCTTGGTCTTGCCGGCGAGGTTGGCGAGGTACACGAAGTTATCCGGGCACAAGGAATAATCCTCGAAATGATGTTCGACCACCCACAGGTGTTCGAAGCCGAGTTCATCGGCGAGCACGGCGCACGCGATTTCCTGCTTGTAGACGTCCGCGTCCGACAGCCCTTCGAACATCCAGCTTTGCACGACCTGAACAATGCCGACTTCCATGACACAACCTCTCGATGACGTTTGGCCCCTGGCGGGCCTTGTTTGAATGGGATGGCCTGCCAGCGATTGCGCGCAAGGCGCCGGGGCAGGATGGGGTCGAGTGTAGCGATGCACCGGGAGTGAGGCGAGGTGCACCGTTTGCGCGGGTCGATGGCCGCAGGGATGCTGCGTTGCGCCAGCGCACCAGGGTTGTGGCGCCTTGCCTGCGACGGGCAGAATCCCCGGCAGTCCCCGTCAAAGCCAATCGAGAGTAGCCGATGAGTCCTGCCCTGCCCGCCATCCACCTTGCCGAGACGACCGTGCCCCGCGAATGGCTGGACTACAACGACCACATGAACGTGGCCTACTACACCTTGGCGTTCGACAACGCGGGCGAGGATCTCCTGAAAGTCGCCGGCATGGGGCAGGCCTACACGGAAACCACCAACAACTCCTGGATGGTGCTGGAAGGCCACATCACCTACCAGAACGAAGCACGCCTCGGCGACACCCTGCTGGTGAAGTCCCGCGTCCTCGACTGCTCGGCCAAGGCGGCACACCTCTACCAGGAGATGTACCGCGGCGATCAGTTGCTCTCCACCCAGGAGCAGTTGATGGTGCATGTGAGCCTCGAAACCCGCCGCACCTGTCCCTTCGCGCCGGAAGTGCTCGCCAGCCTGCAGGAGATGCAGGCCGCGCAGCGCGACCTGCCGCGTCCGGACTGGATCGGGCGCCGCATCGGGATCAAGCGCCGTTGAACACGCCGGCCGCGGACGGTTTCCGCAACGCCATCGTCCTCATCACCGGGGGCGGCGCGGGCATCGGTGCCGCGCTGGCCGCCGCGCTCACGGCAGGCGGGGCGAAGGTCATCGTGGCCGATCTGGCGCTGGACTCGGTGCACGCCCTCACGGCGCGAGGCGAGGCGCTCGAAGCCCACCGGCTTGATGTCACCGACGCCACCGCCTTCGCGGCGCTGGTCGACGATCTGGTGGCGCGGCACGGGCGTCTCGATTATGTCTTCAACAACGCGGGCATTTCCGTGTGCGGGGATGCGCGGGATCTCACCTTGGAGCACTGGCGTGCGGTCATCGACGTCAACCTCATGGGCGTGGTCCACGGCACCCACCTCTGCTACCAGCAGATGGCCCGCCAGGGCCACGGGCATATCGTCAACATCGCCTCGTTGGCCGGCCTCGTGCCGTTCCCCACCAATGCGCCGTACGCCGCGAGCAAACACGCGGTGGTGGGTTTGTCGCTGTCGCTGCGCACCGAAGGCGAAGCCCTGGGCGTGAAGGTGAGCGCGGTGTGTCCGGGCTTCATCGCCTCGAATATCTTCAGCGCCACGCCGTTCATCAACGTGGACCGGCAAGCCCTGCTGAAGGCCCTGCCCTTCAAGCCCATCGACACCCATGTCGCGGCGGCTAATATTTTGGCCGGTGTGGCGCGCAACGACGCCGTCATTTCCTTTCCCGGCTACGCCCGCTTCCTGTGGCGGCTGTATCGCCTGTGGCCCGCGCTCATCAACGTGCTGGGCCGACGCCAGATCGCCGATCTCCGCAAGGCGCGCCTCAAACCCTGAAGACCCATCGCTCGTCCAGGCGTCCGCAGGGCCCGGGAACAGCACGATTGGCAGCCCTGTCCCTGCGGCTGACGGGCCGCTGATCTATCGATTACCATACGGCCACGTATGGTCTGGCCGCAGGGGCCGGGCTGCCCCTGGACGCAGCAGATCGAGGAGACGCTTTTGGACTCGCTTTACCACCATAGCTTCAAGGACATGATGAACGACGTCGTGGCCGCCGGCTCCTGCTGCGAATGCGGCACTTGCGTGCTCGTGTGTCCCCACAACGTCATCGAATACATCGACGGCAAGCCACAGCAAACGGCTAAGGCGTCGGCGGCTTTTGATTACTGCGGCATCAGCGTAGGCGTGGGCTGCGACGTGTGCGCCACCGCGTGCCCGCGCCTGTGGCCGCGCGAATCACATCTCAAACAAGCCGTGTTCGGCGACCAGCCGGAAGGCTACGACGGCATCTTCGGCAACTACCGCCATATCTTCGTCGCCCGGACGAAGGAAGAAGACGTACTGGAACGCGCGCAGGACGGTGGCGTGGTCACGGCGCTGCTGGCATGGGCGCGCGCGACCGACAAGATCGACGGCGCCGCGGTCTCCGCCGTCGGTGAAGACGACAAGCCCTGTTTCCCCTCGCCGAAGATGGCCACCACGGTGGCCGAGATCAAGGCCAGCGCCGCCAGTTGGTACACCTACTGCCCCAACAACCTCGCGCTGGAAGAGGCGGTGAAGCAGGATCTCAAGCGCGTGGCCTTCGTGGGCGTGCCCTGCCAGGTGACCCCGCTCCGCAAACTCGAACACGTCGATTCCAGCCTGCTGATGTCGGCCAAGAAGAAGCCGCAGATCGTCACCCGCCAGCGCGGTTACATGAAGGGCATTGTCGAGCGCGTGTCGTTCAGCGTCGGCCTCTTCTGCACGGAAGTCTTCCGGCCGGAACTCATGACCGAACGCATCGAGCAGCAGATGGGGATCCCGCTGACCGAAGTCTCCAAGTTCAACGTCAAAGGCGAAGTGCTGATCTACAAGAAGTCGGGCGGCATCGAGACCATCCCGCTCGAAGAAGCCATGCACGAATACCAGCGTCCGGAGTGCCTGCACTGCGGCGACTTCTCCGCCGAAATGGCCGACATTTCCTGCGGCGGCGTGGGCACGGATCGCGCGACGATCGTCGTGCTGCGCACCCAGAAAGCCGTTGACCTCTGGCGCGAATTCGAAGCGACCGGCCAGGTCGAGGTGTGGCCCATCGCCGAGAACAAGAAGGCCTGGAACATCCTGCAGCGCCTGGCGCGTCGCCAGCGCGAACGCCCGCCTGCTGGACCGCTGCGGGGCGCTTCGGCCGAGGGCTTGCCGCAGTACTCGCCGGGCCGCGAAGCCGCGCTGTCGGCCACCGCGATTGCCGCCACCGCCAAGGCGGCTGCGGAAATCGAAACCTGCCTCGATGCGGCCTATGCGGGCAAGTCCCGGCCGTCCGACGAGATCGTGGCTTACTTCGCCGGCCAGCCCATCCCGGGTGAGCCGCCGGAAGTCGCCGCAGGCGAGAAGCGCAAGCTGCCGCCACCGCCGACGCCGGAACAGGGTGGCGCTTCGCCCTGCTGGCAGGCTGCGGCGGAATAAGCGCAGCATCGTTCCGGCCGACGGCGTCCGAGCCTCGGCCATCCAACATCCCAGCATCAGGGGCAAGCGCCGTGAACCATGACCTCAAGCAGATTCGCACCGTGGTCCAGACTTACCTGGACGGGCTTTACGAAGGGGACATCGCCAAGCTGGGCGAGGCCTTCCATCCCACCTCGGCACTCACCTACGAAGTGGACGGTGAACTCAAGATCCTCCCCCGCGCGCAATGGTTCGAGGCCGTCCAGAACCGGGCCTCGCCCAAGTCCTCGGGGCTCTCGCGCGACGACCACGTGCTGTCGATTGATCTGGTCGGTCCCGGCATGGCGCACGTGAAGCTCAAATGCGCCATCCCGCCGCGTTACTTCACCGATTTGCTGTCCCTGCTCAAGGTCGACGGACGCTGGCAGGTGGTGCAGAAGGTGTTCATGGCGGAAGTCCGCGAGGCTGGTTGAGGCCGGCCGCCGGGCTCCGCTCACCAGCGCGTTCTGGTGAGCCCACAGCGCCGCCGCGGCTCGGGGCGACACGCCAAAATGCGGTCATGGCCGCCGGCCTGATTGGCTACGAAGTTTGGACTCAGGGCAGCGCGGCAGTCCCGGGAGGGAAAGTGGACTCATGAGCGCCGTTCTCCATAACCCGGCGTTCGCCTGTCGTGCTTCACCACGACGATTTTTATCTCGTGCGGATCAGTTCGATAGATGACGGTGTACGGAAAGATTGCCATGGTCGTGCCGCGAAGACCGCGCGACCGACGAGCGCCAATCTCGGGGTGTTCAGCGAGTAGTTCGGCTATGCGTCGGAACTCTCGTATGAAGCGGGCCGCAAGTGCGGGCGCGCCTTCCTTTTCGTAAAAGGACGCTGCTTCAACGACGTCCCGCTCCGCCCGTGGATGTAGGGTGACTTTCATCCAGGGAATCGAGACTCCAGGCGAGCCACGACCTCGTCAAGCGATGCGGCTTGGGCTTTGCCGGCTTCCAGTTCTTCCAGGCGGCTGGCGGCTAGCATGTCCCAGGCGCCTTCGGCTTCTTCGTCCCGCTCCAGGCTGGTCACGAGGTGTTCGATAAGCCGTGCCCGGTCGGCCGCCGGGAGATTCATGATTTCAGCTTGGAGAGATTCAAGGGATCGAGCCATATCAGCTTCCAATTGGGCGCTCAAGCTACCGTGGCGAGGTTGCCACAAACTCCTGGTGTGATACAGCCTGCTCGCTGGGTTCGTGCCACCCAACGTTCGAGCCTTGTCACTCCAATGTGGGAAATGCATAACGCTATCTACACGGCACAACCGCCGTGTTTAAACACCGCAGATCTGCCGTATAGCAAGCCAGCCTCGCCTTCATTTCATTGATCGGATCCAACTGAATCCCGACACCGCCGACCCGGCAGCCCCTAGTCCCGCCCCGACCGCAGCACCTGCCCCGGCCGCATTCCCGTGTCCCGGCCGTGCTCGAACAGCGGCACGCCGTTGACGATGGTGTACTCCACCCCCGTCGCGGGCATCACGAGCCGCCGTCCACCTCCTGGCAAGTCGGTGCGCATTTCACCGCGCTTTTTCGAACCCACCGTGCTCATGTCGAAAATAGCGAAGTCGGCGGCCATGCCCGGGGCAATCCGCCCGCGGGTCTTGAGACCAAACAGATCGGCCGGTTCGCTGGTGATGCGCTTGACCGCATATTCCAGGCTCATGACCGCGCGTTCGCGCACCCAGGTGCCGAGCAGGTAGGTGGCGTAGCCGGCGTCGCAGAGCATGTCGACGTGGGCACCACCATCGGAGAGTCCGATCAGCGTGCGCGGATCCTTGATGAGTTCCGGAATGCGGCTTTCGTCCGAATTGAACAGTTCGTAGGTGAACTGCATGGCGAGACCGTCTTCCAGCGCGAGATCAAGGAAGGTGTCTACCGGATCCTTGCCGCGTTCGCGGGCAACCTCCATCACGCTGCGACCGAGCAAGGCCTTGAGCGCAGGACTTTCCACTTCGTGGATGATCGCGAGGTTCCAGTCGCCGGTGAAAATATTCGCCGTCTTGAGTGCTTCGCGGAATTGATCGCGGAAGCTCGTCGTGCGATAGAGCGCGGCCTGCTCTGCCACGGGCCGATTGAAGGCGGGGTTCCAGCTGGCCATGTTGGCGAACAGGAAAGGCTTGCGCAGGTCGATTTGCACGATGAGCGGCCGGCACGTGGTTTGCGGCAGGGCACCGCGCGCCAGCAGCGGCGCAGTGCGGGCGAGGGTTTTCTGGGCGGCTTCCGGATTGTCCACCCGGTTCAACAGCGCGAGCCAGGTCACCGGACGCTGGCTTTCCGTCAACAGCATGTCGAGCAGTTCGTACTCGGCATCATCTACCACCGAGACTTCATTGGTGAGGGCCAGTTCAATCGCCCCGCGACCGAGATCGCGCAGCACGTTGCAATAGGCTTTCAACTCCGCGCGGCTTGCGTTGCGGCAGGCCAGCGGCCGGCCGTGGTAACCGATGTGCTGTGCGGCATTGGTGCTGGTCCAGCCGAAGGCGCCGGCCTCCATGGCTTCGTGGAGCAGGCCGGCGATGCGGGTGGTTTCGACCGCAGTGGCTTCGCGCTCCATCGACTCCTCGCCCAGCACGTAGTGACGGAACGGGGTGAGGGCGGCCAGGAAGCCGAGGTTCAAGCCGGAACCGCGGCGGGCGGCGGCATCCAGGTATTCGGGGAAGGTTTCCCAGTCCCAGGTCACACCCTTGCTCAGCACGTCGAAGGGAATGGCCTCCACATTGACCAGATCCCAGGCCGCGATTTCGCGCGCCTCCGGGCGGCAGGGGGCGAGGCCCACGCCGCAGTTGCCCATGATGACGGAGGTCACGCCATGCCAGCAGGAGGGGGTGGTGAGATCGTCCCAGCAGATCTGGGCATCGTAGTGCGTGTGCGGATCGACGAAGCCAGGGGCGACCACGAGATCGCTGGCGTCGATGGTGCGCTGTGCCGTGCCCGCCACCTTGCCGATTTCGACGATTTTGCCGTCGCTGACGGCGATGTCTCCCATGCAGCGCGGTGCGCCGGTTCCGTCCACCACCGTGCCATTCCGAATGAGCAGGTCGTAAGCCATGTTGGGTTCCTCCGATTTCCTGTTGGATGGACCGCCCGTCCGGGCTTCCGTCGCCCAGGCGGTCTCTTATGATTTGTTCGCGGACCCGATGGCTTGCCGTCGGCGGCGCGATAGCCGGAAACTTTGCCCGGCCCACGCAGTATAGGGAGAAGCCGGTGTCATCAGCACGAGCCCTCAATCGCGGGCAGTGCCTGGTCGCTGCGGGGCGGTGGCGGTGCAGTCGGTCTCGCCGAGGAAAATGAACTCCGCGTTGCGCGGGTTGTGTGCCAGCAGATCCTTCAGCATCGCCTGGAACGGCAGGGCCCACTGGTGATCGAGGCGAATCGCCCGCTCGCGCAGGTGTTCGATGGACCAGCGCCGCGCCGGCGTGCGGAACCCGAACACGATGGTGTTGGCGCGATCGCCGGCGGGCAAGCTCAGCACCCGACCGTCGAAGGCCGCCGAGATCCGGTCGATGCATTCCGCCAGCTTTGGATCTGTCGCCATGAAGTTCTGCGCGAGGATGCCGTTGGGCCGCAAGGCGGCATGGCAGGCTGCGTAGGCGCGTTCGCCGCGCAGGTGGGGCGGCGCATCCCGACCCTGGAAGGCGTCCATCAGCAGCAAGTCCGCGCTGCGCGGATGCGCCTCGAGGTGGGCAAGGCCGTCGGCCAGCACGATCGCAAAGCGCACGCCTTCTTCCGGCACGCCAAACCACGCATGGGCGGCGGCGACAACCCTGGGATCGATTTCCACCGCCGTGATACGCGTGTCCGGCAGCCGGCTCCAGGCGAAGCGCGCCATCGAGCCGCCGCCGAGGCCAATCATGAGGAGCTCGCGCGGCGACTCGTTGAACAGCAGCGCCGCCATCATCGCGCGCGCGTAATCGAGTTCGAGTTGGTCCGGGTTGGCAAGCCGGATGGCGCTCTGGACGGCGCTGCCGCCGAGGAGGAGCGAGCGGACGCCGTTCAGTTCGGTGATCTCGACGTTGGCGTCGCGGCCCTTCAGCCACTGCCTCAACGACGTACCCTCAAGCCCCGATCGGCGCCGAACAGACGCAGCGCGAAGCGTCCGGCCGGCCGATTGCGCAGGCTAGCCACCAGCTGCTGGAACTCCGGTGAAACTTCTTCCGGCGCCGGCAAGCGCCCGGCGAAGCCTTCGCGGGGCTGCACCAGCAGGAGTGGCGAGAGCAGGCTCGCGAACGTGAGATCGGCAAGCCCGAAGCGTTCGCCGGTAAGGTAGGGCCGGCCGTCCTTCAGGCGCGCTTCCACGCCGTCGAGTTCGCGCATGATCCGGTCGCGTGCAGCCCCCACGGCCTGCGGGTTCACCTGCAGGCCACGGGCCACCAGCCGCTGGAACACCGGCACCACCAGCTTGAAGATTCGCGCCTGCCCCGGGCTCGCGTTCCGCTCGGCCAGCCGGCACAGGCCAGCGCGATCGGGCAGCAGATAGCTGTAGGCGACACGCCGGGTGTCGTCCCCCAGGGCGCGGCTGTAATGCCGTTCAAGGTCCCGGTCCTCCTGGCCATGGGCGAGCCACGGTGCCGCATCCGGAAACTCGTGGCAGATCCAGCCGAGGATGGCCGAGGAGTCGTGCACGCAGCGGCCGGCAGGGTCGATGAGGATCGGGGTGGCAAAGGGCGAGGAAATCGCATCCGCCCGGCCACGGAAGGCCAGGCCCGTGTGGGCCAGCACGATGGGGATGTGGAGCAGTGGCAGGCAGGCAATCTCCTGGTAGGGCACCGCCAGACGGTCGAGTGCCCAGCGGACTTTCTCGCAGTAGGGGGAAAACCGGAAGGTGATGAGTCTGAGCATCGCGGCGCCACGTTATCCAGGGGTCGTTGCAGGCCTACGGATGGTACGGCCTGATGGGTCACGCCACCGTATTTCGTCGACGAATTCGCGCCATTTTGCCGCGGGTGCGCGTGGCCGCGGCACGCTTCGATGAAGCCAACGACCAGTGGGTGGTCGAGACCAGCGACGGCACGACGCACCGCGCGCGCTACTGCGTGATGACTACGGGCCTCCTCTCCGCGCCGCTCAAGCCCGACATCAAGAGGCTGGAATCCTTCCAGGGACCTGTCTACCACACCGGCCAGTGGCCGCAAGATCCCGTGGGCTTCACCGGCCAGCGCGTGGGCGTGATCGGCACCGGATCTTCCGCCATCCAGACCATTCCCATCGTTGCCGAGCAGGCAAGCCATCTCACCGTCTTCCAGCGCACGCCGGGCGATGCGGTGCCGCTGCGCAACCATCCGATGCCGGCGGAATACCAGTCGCGGGTGAAAGCCAATGACGCCGAGTGGCGTCGCCGGGAGAGGTTCGAATCCTTCGGCGGCTGGGTGGCGATGCACTACCAGGCGGTGGAACTCACGACGACGATGGCGCTCGATTGCACGCCCGCCGAACGGCGCGCGAGGTATGACGATCGCTGGAAGAATGGCGGGCTTGCCCTCTACTACGAGACCTACAATCAGGACCACGTGGAACTGGTGGACGTCAGCACGACGCCTATCCAGGAAATCACGCCGACGGGCGTGAAAGTGGACGGGGTCGAATACGCCTGCGACAGCCGGATCCTCGCGACCGGCTACGACGCGATGACCGGCGCGCTCACCCGCATGCACATCGAAGGCTTCGGCGGCGTGACGATCACCGCCCACTGGGCGCAGCGTGCACGCACCTACCTTGGCCTCATGTGCGCGGGCTTTCCCAATCTTTTCATCATCGATCAGGTGAACAGCTGGTACCTCGGCGCCAACATCTCGGGCAAGTCCCACAGGGGGCTCATCTATCTCGGGGGCATGGCCGAGTACCGCCGCTGGTGCGCCCAGGAGCCTGCGCAGGGCTATCCGGGGTTCGTGTTGGAGGGCGCGGCGAAGCGCGAGGTCGCTTAGCCCTTACCCGCATCCTCGCGGCACTGCGCCTGCAGTGCCGCCCAGGCGTCGGCACCCAGCGCCAGCAGGGTCGCCCGGTTGGCTTCGAAGATGGCATCCGGTTCCGGCACGGCGTCGGTTGCCCGTTCGATGCTTTCCTCGCGCAGCAGGTGGAGCGTGGGGTAGGGCGAACGGTTGGTGGCGTTGGTGATGTCGTCGACTGCGGTCCCGTCGAACTGGTAGTCCGGATGGAAGCTCGCCACCTGCAGGATGCCTTCCAGATCGAGTTCCGCCAGCACCTCGTCCACCACTTCCAGGAAATCGTTGTAGTCGTGGAAGTCCTGTAGCGCGAAAGGATGCACCAGCAGGGTGGTTTCAATCTTCCCCGGCGGGGTCTCGGCCAGCAATTCGAGTTCCTGCACCAGGACCTCCATCAAGGCCTTGGGCGTTTCCGCTTCGCTCAGCACGTAACGCACCCGGCCCGCCCGCTGCGGCACGTGGGCGAAGGGGCAGAGGTTCAAGCCAATCACGGCGCGTTCGACCCAGGCGCGGGTTTCCCGGAGGGCTGGGTTCTCGGTCGACATCGTGTCTCCTGCGGGGTGTCTTCACGGGCCGCCACCTTAACCGCTGACGGCCGTTGATTCGACCGCCCCGCCCCGCGACGCGACGCGACGCGTCGCAGCAAGACTCCTATACTCCATGCCTACCCTTTCCACACCAGAACGCGAGTCACCGATGCCCGATCTGTTCAGTCCCTTCACCCTGAAAGGCGTGACCCTCCGCAACCGCATCGCCATGTCGCCGATGACCATGTATCGCTCGACGGACGGACTCATGAACGACTTCCACCTGATGCTGCTGGGCTCGCGCGCGGCCGGTGGCTTTGGGCTCGTCTTTGGAGAGCAGCTCGCCATCGTGTCCGCCGGCCGCACCAGCGTCAGTTGCGGGGGCCTCTACGACGACGCCCAGATCGAAGGCCTTGCGCGCATCAACGTGCTCATCAAGGACATGGGCGCGGTGCCCGCCATCCAGCTGGGCCACACCGGCCGCAAGGGCAGCGAACAGAAACCCTGGGAAGGCGGCGCGCAACTGGCGCCGGATGATCCGAAAGGCTGGGCGGTGAGCGGGCCGTCCGCCATTCCCTACGGTGGCAAGTACCAGTACCCGGTGCATGAACTCACGCGAGAGGAAATCAGGGGACTGCATCGCAGTTACGCGGACGCCGCCCGGCGCGCGCTGGCGGCGGGCTTCGAATGGCTGGAGCTGCACTTCGCCCACGGCTATCTCGGCGCGAGCTTCTTCTCGCCCCTCGCCAACCAGCGCACCGATGAGTACGGCGGCTCGCTGCCCAACAGGATGCGCTTCCACCTTGAAGCCATCGACGCGGTGCGCGCCGTGTGGCCGGAACGCTATCCGCTGACCATGCGGCTGGGCAGCGACGATCTCAACGAAAAAGGCACGCAGTTCGACCACGCCATCGAAGCCGTGGCGAAGATGAAGGAACACGGCCTCGACCTCGCGGACTTGAGCCTCGGCATCAACACCGACGAGATGTCCGAGCGTCCTTTCGAGGAAATGAGTTTCATGGTGTCGCGCGCCAGCCGGCTGCGCCGTGAAGTGGGCATCCCCGTGGCCACCAGCTGGAACCTCGGCCTGCCGGCGGTGGCGGATCAGGTCATCCGCGAGGAGTTGGTTGATCTGGTGATGCTCGGGCGGCCCGCGCTGTCCAATCCGCACTGGCCGGTATGGGCGGCCCGGCAACTCGCGCATCCCGACCCGTTTTCACTCGTGCCGGAAGACTGGGCGTGGTGGCTGCGGAATTTCCGTGCGCACCCGGCATGCATCGGCTGGCCGGAGGTCTAGCAGCCTGTCGGACTTGGGGCGTCGATAGCGAGAATCGGCCCCAGCCAGGACAGTTGGTGCCGGATTTGCAGGCCCATAGCCCGGCTATGGGGC
>JAYTTZ010000323.1:0-41604 GCA_043744805.1 Gammaproteobacteria bacterium | reverse complement strand
GGGGAATGCACGCCAGCGGAATGGCCCACCTTGCTCGGCACATTGGACGAGGCGTTCGTGCATTCGCGCGGAAGGGTCGGTTCGCTGGCCACCCGTTTTCCGGCCGCCGTCGGCGAGGATTTCCTGTCCAGGCTCATCGTGGCCCGACAGAACGGGCAGCCGGTGTCGTGCTGCGTCGTGCGCGAATTCGACTGGTGCTCTTCCAGCTCACGGTGGCGCGGCGCCATGGTGGGCATGGTGCATACGACACCCGCTGCGCGCGGCCGGGGCTTCGCCGCCCACGTGCTGGACGAAGCGCTGCGCGGGCTGAAAGCGCGAGACGTCGATTTCGCGGTGCTCTGGAGCGGCCTTGAACGTTTCTACGAGAACCTCGGCTGGGTGCGCCACGATCGCGGGGTCTTCGGCTCGATTGACCTGGCGGAAGTCGCCGCGGAGATTGCCCCCGTCGATGGATATTCCCTTGAAGCCCTGCGGCGCGCCGGCGAGACCTGGTTCCTGCCGCGCAACGACCTGGCGTGGCAGGCCAGTCCCCTGCCCTCGCTGCGCACCGTGTGCCTCCAACCTGCCGGACGCGGCGACGCCTACGTGCTGGTGGGCCAGAGCGACACCACCCACTACCTGCACGAAGTGGGGGGAGCGACCGATGCCTTCCCCGAACTCTGGCGGCTCGCCTGCGCGAACGCCACGCGCGTGTTCGTCAACCAGGCCCTCGGCAGCCCGTTCCATCGCTGGCTTGCACAGCACACCACGATGCGCTTTACCGGCCAGTCCCTGGCCCACTGGTGGTTGCTTTCGGAACGCGCGCGCCGCGCGCCCTGGCGTGGCTGGTACCTGCCCTGGTTTGATCGAATGTAGCGGCCTGGTGAAAAACTACGGCGCGCACCACGCACGCCACATGGCGCGATAGGCCGCCTCGACGTCACGCGCAAAGGTCTCTGCCTGCAGCAGCGGAGACGCCAGCAGTCGCGCGCGCATCCCTGCCCGCTCGGCCGCCAGCACGTCCAGATCACTGGCCAGCGCGACGCAGCGGGCGATGTAGTCGTGTTCGTCCTGCGCCGCGAAGTGCGCGTAGCCTGCTGCGGCCAGCACGCTCAGGCTCGCGCGGGAAAGGAACGTGTTGCCTTCCAGTGCGACTACCGGCAGCCCCATCCAGAGGGCGTCGCAGGTGGTCGTGCCGCCGTTGCAGGGGAAGGGATCGAGCGCGATATCGACCTCGTGCAAGGCCGCGATGTACTGCTCGCGCGGAAGGCGATCCTGCAAGTGCACGCGACTCCGTGCAACGCCGAGTTGCTCGAAGGCCTTCCACAGCGCTGCCTGCGCTACACCTGAGGGCACCGTGACGAGTCGAATCGAGGCGCTCGGCAGCGCCCGCAGCACGGTGGCCCACAGCGCGACCACGCGCGGGCCGATCTTGGCGTAGCTGTTGAAGGAACCGAAAGTGACGTGCCCTCGCGCCAGTGCGGGCAAAGCGGGGAGTTCGGCTTGCATGTCGTCAAATGGCTGGTAGCACCACAGGCTGTGGGGCAAGCGATAGAGGCGCTCCGTATAAAACGCTTCGGTGGTGCCTGCGGGCTCCGTCACGGCATCGGTCAGTCGCCAGTCCATTGCCACAAGTCCCGTGGTGGCGGGATAGCCAAGGTAGGTCACCTGCACCGGCGCGGGCTTGCGCGCCAGGGCGAGGAGTCGGTTGTTGGCGCTGTGCCCGGCCAGATCGATGACGATGTCGATCCCATCCGCACGCATCGCTGCAGCCACCTGTTCGTCCGGCAGGCCGGTGGTGGTGCGCCACACGTCGACGAGTTGCTGCAAGCGCTCGGTGGTGGAATCGGGCTGCGCAATCTCCGCGTAGGCGTAGACCTCGACGGCCTCGCGGTGGTGGGCGCGAAGCAGCGGTTCGAGGAAGAACGCACAGGCGTGGTTGCGGAAATCAGGCGAGACATAGGCAATTTTCAGCCGTCGGTCCGGATCCGGGAGGTTGGCGTGGGGTGTGCCCTGGTCCAGGCCCTGCGCGTGGCGCCAGCCCCATTCGCGATGGGCCTCGGCGATTGCGGCCGGTGCGATGCCGTCGGCGAAGTTGAGCGTGAAAAGGAAATTGCTGTGCGCGCCGCTGAAGCCGGGCTTCAACTCCACCGCGTGGGCGAAGGCTTTGAGGGCGTTCCCGAGATCGCCTGCGTTCTTGTGCACGTTGCCGAGGTTGTTCCACGCCTCGGCGAATCCCGGCCGCAGGCGCAACGCCGTTTCGAGTGCCTCGCAGGCTTCCGCCTGGCGGCCGCGTTCGGTGAAGACCACCCCGAGGTTGTTGTAGGCCTCCACCATGTCGGGTTTGCCCCGCAGCGCCTGGCGAAAGAAGTAAATGGCTTCGTCGGCGCGATTGGCGTTCTTCAGCACGATACCGAGGTTAAGGCTGGCTTCGGCGAAATCAGGTTTGAGCGCCAGCGCGCGGCGGAAGCACTGCTCGGACTCCCGCGGTTGGCCCAGGCGCCGCAGGGCATTGCCGAGGTTGTTCCAGGCTTCGACGAGTCCTGGCCCAAGGGCCAGCGCGCGCTCGTAACAGGCGGCGGCTTCCGGTACCCGGTCGTAATCGTTAAGTGCATTGCCGAGATCGTTGTGGGCTTCGGCGCTGTCCGGCTGGAGTTGCGTGGCGCGATAGAGGCAAGCGACCGCTTCCTCGGCCTGCCCTTGCCCCAGCAGGGCCACGCCAAGGTGATGCCAGACCAGCGGCGTGCCTGGCGCCAGCGCCAGCGCCTTGCGGAAATGTTCGATGGCCGACGCGGCTTCCCCTGATTCCAGCAAGGTCTCGGCCAGGCTGTGTTCCGCCCCCGCCAGCGGTTTGTGACGGAGGGCTTCCTCGAAGCAGCTGATCGCGGCCTGTGCCTGGTCCGTGGCCTTCAAGAGGTTGCCGAGGTTGAACCAGACTTCGGGGAGTTCGGGTTTGAGCGCGAGGGCTTGGCGAAACGCCCGCTCGGCGGCGCCGGGATCGCCCAGTTCCGCGCAGACGAGGCCAAGGTTGCCTTGTGCTTCGGCGAAGGACGGTCGCAGGGAAGTCACCCTGGCAAGGAGATCCCGCGCCTCGCCGAGTTCGCCCAGTTCCCGCTGCGCGAGCGCCATCAGGTGCAGGGCATCGACATGGTCGCGGCGCGCCGCGAGGACCTTGCGATAACGGGTGACGGCGTCCGCGTAGCGTCCGGACTGGTGGAGGGCGAGCGCATCGGCAAGCACCTTTTGCGGATTCATGGCGCGGCCCCGTGCTCGCACCAGTCGCGCCACATCGCGCGATACGCCGTCTCCACGTCGCGCGTGAACTGCCTCGAATCCATGAGCGGTGAGGCGGACAATCGCGCCCGTAGCCCTTGCCGCACAGCGGCCAACACGTCCACGTCCGCAGCAAGCTGCACGCAGCGTTCGATGTAGCCAGCCGCGTCCAGTGCTGCGAACTCGCTGCAGTTGCCGGCGGTGAGCACGCTAAGGCTCGCACGCGAGAGGAAACTACCGCCCGCGAGCGCGACGACAGGCAAGCCCATCCACAGGGCGTCGCAGGTGGTGGTGCCGCCGTTGCAGGGAAAGGGATCCAGCGCCACGTCGACACCGGCAAACAGTTCAAGGTACGCCGCGCGCGGGAGTCGGCCCAGAAGCGTCACCCGTTCCCGTGCCACGCCCAGGCTTTCGAACTGCCGCCACAAGGTTTCGCGGGGTTCACCCGCAGGCACGGTGATCAGCGTGAGACGTGCCGCGGGGAGCGCCACTAGCACTTTCGCCCACAGCGCAATCACCCGTGGGCCGACTTTCGCGTAGCTGTTGAACGATCCGAACATGATGTTGCCCGTGGCCAGCGCCGGCAGCGGCGCTACCCCGGGCATGTCAGCCAGCGGCTGGTAGCACCAGAGGCTGTGCGGCAGCCGATAGAGCCGCTCGGTATAAAACTGCTCGCCCATGCCCGGCGGTTCGGTGACGCCGTCGGTCAGGCGCCACCCCATTGCGGCAAGCCCGGTGGTGGCGGGATAACCGAGGTAGGTCAGTTGCACGGGCGCCGGCTGGTGGGCCAGCGCCAGCAGGCGGTTGTGGGCGGTGTGGCCGGCAAGGTCGACCAGCACATCGATGCCATCGGCGCGGATGAGTTCGATGAACTGCGCGTCCGACAGCCCCGTGGTGTTGCGCCAGGCGTCGACCAGTCCCTGGAGTTGATGGGTGATGTCGTCAGGCTGCGCCACTTCGGCGTAGGCATGGACTTCCACGACCGTGCGGTCGTGCGCCCGCAGCAGCGGTTCAAGGAAGGCCGCACAGGCGTGGCGGCGGAAATCAGGCGATACATAGGCAATCTTCAGTCGCCGACCGGGGTCGCGCGCGTTGGCGAAGGGTGCTGGCAGTGGCAGTGCGCTCGCCTGCAGGTGCGCCCAGCCCACGTGGAGTTCGAAGATCTGCGCCTGCGAGAGGGAGTCCATGAACGCCGTGGCGAACAGCAGGTTGCTGTGCGCGGCGTGGTAGTCCGGCCGCACCGCCAGTGCCCGGCTGTAACTGGCCAGCGCGTCGTCGAGCCGCCCTGCGTCCTTCAGCGCGTTGCCCAGGTTGAGATGCGCCTCTGCCAGCGCGGGGTCGAGGGCAATTGCCCGTTCGAAGCAGGCAATCGCCGGTGCGTGGGCGCCAGTCTGTTGGAGGGCAATGCCCAGGTTGAACTGGACCACGGCTGAACGAGGCACCAGCGCCACTGCTTCCTCATAGCACCGTCTGGCCTCCGTCCATTGACCTTCCTCCTGCAGGAGCAGCCCCAGGTTGTTCCAGGCCCTGTCCATGCGGGGGTCGGTGCCCAGGACTTCACGAAAGCACTGCTTGGCCTCGGCAGGACGTCCAGCACTGCGATAGACATTGCCGAGATTACACAGTGCAGCGGTGCAGCCGGGGCGCAGGCGCAGGGCTTCCCGGCAGCAGTATTCGGCTTCGGCCAGCTTGCCGTAGCTATAGAGCGCAAAACCCAGGTTGTTATGGGCATCAGGCTGCCCGGGCTCAAGCCGGATCGCACGGTGCAGGGTCACGATGGCCTCGGGCAGTTGCCGGTCGTCGATGAGAAGGGCGCCTAGGAGGTTGAGCAAATCGGCGTCGCCGGGCTTCAGTGCGCTGGCTTTCCGCAACGCCACCAGAGCACCGGCGCGGTCGCCATGGCGATACCGGTGCAGGCCGGCGGCGCGTAGCGCGGGAACGAACTCCGGGCTGGCCGCAAGTAGTTGTTCGAGCAAGGCACCCGCAGCCTGGGTGTCGCCACGTTGTTCGGCCAGTTCGGCTTGCGCGAGGCGCGCGCCGGGTGATGCGCCGGGCCTGACACCAAAGCAGCAGTGCTTGTGTTTGCGGCCGCTGCCGCAGGAGCAAGGGTCGTTGCGTGCCGGGCTTTTGACGGAAGGTTTCATGCTCGGCCCTGCGAGCAACATCCGGGCCATGCCCCCACTCGGGCCCGGCCGAGGTCCGGACTAAAGCCCCCTCATACTCCGGCCGACACCTTCACTACTGCCCTGCCCGCCTTCACGGCACCGTCCCCCGGAAACCGTGACGCGCATCACCAAGATTCTCCCGCAAGCTTTCCTAAAGAATCCCGAACCCCGTCCGCTAAACTTACCGGGAGGCGGTGAATGCTTAATTCAAGCATGTCCGCCATAAAAATCTGGGTTCGCGACATGACTCCCACATGGAGCGGCCAGGAGACTTTCAATGGCTTCGACCATCAACACTAATATTGCTTCCTTGAACGCGCAGCGGAACCTGTCCCGCTCGCAGATGGACCTCACCACCGCCGTGCAGCGCCTGTCCTCCGGCCTGCGTATCAACAGCGCGAAGGACGACGCCGCCGGCAGCGCGATCGCCAGCCGCATGACCACCCAGATCGGCGGCCTGACGGTAGCCATCCGCAACGCCAACGACGGCATCTCGGTTGCCCAGACGGCTGAAGGCGCCATGAACGAAATGGCCAGCAACATGAACCGCGCGCATGACCTCGCGGTGCAGGCGGCCAGCTACAACAACTCCAGTGACCGCAGCTCCATCAACAAGGAAGTGGTCCAGATCCTGGACGAAATGTCCCGCATCGTTAACCAGACCCGCTACAACGGCGAGAAACTCCTCAACGGCCAGTTCAGCGGCAACTTCCAGGTTGGCAGCAGCGTCAACGAAACCATCAACGTGTCGGTCGCGAACCTGTCGCCAACGGCCATGGGCGTTGCATCCAGCTACGGGACCGTCACGGGCTTGTCGAACGCCCAGCTCGCGGGCCGCATCGGCCTCGCGCAGAACACTGCCATCACCGGCGGCACGTCCACCCTCGACGGCGCGACGTTCGCCACGACCCGCGCGGTCGGCACGACGTCCGACAGCAAGATTTCTGACATCAACGCGCTGAGCGCCACCACCGGATCCTCCGCGTTCAGCTATGGCAATGGCCTGGTGGGCACCACGTTCTCCGCGGGTACCGCCAACACCAACGGCCTGGCCGCGGGATCGTTGACCATCAATGGCGTGGCCATCGGCGCGGTTGCCGCCGGTACGACCAACACCACGCTGGCCGACAACATCGCTGCCGAAATCAACAAGCTGACTGCGCAGACCGGCGTCACCGCCACCAACGTCGCCACAGTTGACGGTACCGCCAACAACAATGGCATCGTGCTGACCAATACGACGGGCGCGGCGATCACCGCCACGACCAACACCGCCGTTGCGGCAGGCATTGCGAGCTTCTTCGCCGCCAGCTCCTCGGTGGGTGCCGGCCAGAATGGCGCGATCATCCTCAACAACAGCCCGACGGCGACGATCGAGACCTACGACACGTCCACCACGGGTGCTGCGCTAACGGGTGTGAGTTCTTCCACGAGCTCGCTGTCCGCCGCCACGCTGAACTCGCAGACAGTGACCACTGCGGCCGGTGCCAACCTGGCGCTCCTGGTCTTCGAGAAGGCCCTCGACACCATCAACGACGAACGCTCCACCCTCGGTGCCAAGCTGAACCGCCTGGAGGGCGTGATTCGTAACGTGGCCAACGTTCGTGAGAACGTGACTTCCGCTCGCGGCCGGATCCAGGACGCGGACTTCGCCGAAGAAACGGCGAAACTGACCCGCTCGCAGATCCTGCAGCAGGCCGGTACGGCGATGGTGGCCCAGGCCAACCAGATCCCGCAGGGTGTGTTGTCACTGCTCGGTCGTTAAGTCTCGTTAAGTAGTCGGGCACGACGATGACGCACCTGGCTTGGTTTAAGCCAGGTGCGTCTTCGTTCTAGCCAAGGGAGGTACGGGTCATGTATGAGCGCGAAGCCCTGCCGCGAATCTCTGAAGTCAAGGCGGTTTCCCGTCCTGCCCGCCAGCAGACTGCAGTGGTCGGAACACAGGCGGCACCTGGCTCTTCCGAGGTGGACGCGACGTCGGGTAGCCGGGATACCCAGCAACAACAGGCGGCCCAGCAGGCTGCCGCTGGCGGTGTTGATGCGAGGACCCTGCAGCAGGCCGTAGGCCAGCTCAACACCTATGCCCAGAACCTGAACCGGGCGTTGCAGTTCAGGGTCGACCGGGACTCGGGCGAAACGGTGGTGCGGGTGCTGGACTCGACGACCGACGAGGTCATCAGGCAGATTCCCACCGAGGAAGTGCTGACTATCGCCAACCGGATGCGCGCCGCTTCTAAAAATTCTGGCAACGCGGGTGTCCTGATCCAGGAACGAGTCTAGCCAGCCGTAAATTGTTCAACGGAGCCATGCAAGGGTTCGAGGCCATGGGCCTGAACTGATGCTGAGGGTTCCAGGGAGACTGACATGCCGCTGAGCACTCCGGGCATAGGCTCGGGCCTCGACATCGGGGGCATCGTCGACAAGCTGATGAGCCTCGAGCGGGCACCCGTCTCGAAGGTCGACGCCAAGATCGTCGAACTGCAATCCCAGGTCAGCGCCTACGGTTCCCTCAAGAGCGCGATCTCCACTTTTCGTGATTCCGTCGCGAAGCTTGCCGATATCTCCAAGTTCAAGGTGTATTCGGCGACCTCGTCGAGTACCGACGTCCTCTCGGCCTCCGCCAGCAGTTCCGCCGCCAAGGGCGTGTACAACATCGAAGTGCTGCGTATCGCCGAAAACCATCGCATGGCCGCCGGCACGACCTACGCCGACACCACCACGACAGCAATCGGAACGACTGGTGACACCATGGCGGTGTCAGTGGGCGACAAGGCCTTCACGGTCGCCACGGGCGGCAAGACGCTTGCCGACATCCGGGACGCCATCAACGGCGCCCGCGACAACTCGGGCGTGACGGCGTCGATCATCAAGGATGACGTCGGCTACCGCCTTACCCTGTCCGCCAGCAGCACCGGGAGTTCGAACCTCGTCAGCGTGGCGTATTCGGGCACGGACCAGTTTGCCCTACAGACCTTGAATACCGACCGTGACAGCAGCGGCGGATTCACCAAGGCCGATCTCGATGCCTCCGTGAAGCTCGAGAACAGCTTCACCATCACCAGCAGCACCAATTCGCTCAGCAGCGCGATTGATGGCGTAGCGCTGACCTTGGTGGCCGCCGGCAAGAGCGCGGTCAATGTGTCCCGCGACATCAGCTCGGTGCAGGGCTCCGTCCAGGCGATGACCAGGGCCTATTCCACGCTGGTTTCCCTGATGGGCAAGATGCGCGTTGAAGTCCTGAAATCCGACACCTCCGCGGTCTCCGGCATCGAAAGCCAGCTGCGCGCCGCGCTCAGCAGCAACATCAACGCCGGCAACTTCACCAATGCCTTCCAGCTGGGCATCAGCACGCAGAAGAACGGCACGCTGGCGGTGGACAATTCCACCTTGGCCAATGCCCTCAACAACGATTTCGACGGGGTCGCCAAGTTGTTTGCCGATCCGAACAACGGCCTCGCTACCCGCCTCGCCAAGCTGGCTGACAGCTACCTGGTCACCAACGGAGTGCTCGACGGCCGTGCGCAGGGCCTCGACAACGCGCTACGTGACGCCCGGGGCCAGAAGTCGCGCATGGAACAGCGGCTTATCATCGTGCAGGCGCGCCTTACCAAGCAATACAACGCGCTGGACTCGGTGGTCTCGGGCCTGCAGCGCACGGGCAACCTCGTGACCCAGCAACTCGACGCGCTCACCAACGCGCAGCGGAACCGCTGATCCCGCCCACTTCGCCGCGCACGATGCCCGGCGAATGCCTCCTGACGGTCAGCGTCCTTAACACCGTCGCCCTTCCCCTGCCGGCTTACCTCAGGTAGTTGAAGAGGCTCAAACCCTGCACTTTGGCGAACGCTGCCTGCGCGGCTTCGAGCGTCTGGCTGTAGCGTGCGAGGTTGCTGATGGCCGTCGCCGGATCGGCATCCTCAAGCGTCGACCTCGCCTTGGTCAGCTGGAATTGCAGTTCACCATTGCTTTGCAGCTGCGAATCCAGAGCGTTCTGCCGACCTCCGATCGACGCGCGCAGCGAATCGAGCTTGTTGAGGGACTGATCGATGTCCGACAGGCCGCGGTCGAGCGCGAAGCTTTGCGTGGCGGTCTGCGTGGCGGACGTGGCGGTGGTATCCATCGCCGTGATGAGCTTCTGGATGGTCGTGAAGATCGACTGGTTCTGGCTCGGCCCCACCGAGAAGGTGTCGCCTGGGGTGGGCGTGCCGGTGATGGCCATGCTCGACCCATTGAAGGTGATCGCCGCACCGTCGGTATAGGGCTGCGCCGCCAGCACGGTGGTGCCGGTGGTCGTATTGACCACGTCGAAGGTCGTGGCCGAGGTGAAGTTGATCGAGAAATTGTTGGCCACGTAGGCGGACGGATCAAGCACCGTGTCGTCGATCACGCGGCCGGTGCCGGTATTGGCGACACCCAATGCCGTCGTGAAGGTACCGTTGCCGTTACGCACGGCCATGAAGGCATCGGCGCCGCTGAAGCCTTCCGCGATCGTGCGGCCTTCCGCCACCGACAGCTCGCGCGGGGTCTGGTCGCCGGAGTAGCTGATGGCGCCGGAAGGCGTGGTGGCGAACGGGCGGGTCGCGACCGCAGAGCCAGCGAAGACGTATTCACCGCTCGCGTTACGCGTGTTGCCGAAACCGATGATTTCTTCGAGGCGCTGGCGGATTTCGGCGTTCAGGAAGCGCCGGTCGTCCGCCGTCATGGCGCGGTTGCGCCCCTGCAGGACCAGTTCCCTGACCCGCTGCAGCGAATTGACGGTGCCGCCCAGCGCCGCTTCCTGATCGCCAAGCCGCAAGCCGGCGAGGTTGGCGTTGCGGTCAAATTGGGCGAGGGTGGCGCTGCGTTCGCCGATGCTCAGCACCTGGGCCGCCGCCACCGGGTCTTCCGAAGCGCTGGCCAAGCGCTTACCGCTTGAAACCTGTTGCTGGTAGCGATCAAGCCCGACGCGCAGGTTGTTCATGTTGAACAGCGCGCGGGCGAATTCAAGCGAGTTGGAGACTCTCATGGCTTACCTCTGCAAGGCCGCGAGCAGGGCCTGGAAGGCCTTGTCCGCGGCGGAAATGATTTGGGCAGCGCCCTGGTAGGCCTGCTGGAACCTGATTAGATCGGCCGCTTCCTCGTCGAGGTTTACCCCAGCCACCTGGTCACGCGACGCTTCTGCATTGGACAACTGGACCTTCAGTGCGTCACGGCTGATCTCGGACTGCTGGGTCAGCGACCCAACCTGCCCCAGCAACTGGCCGTAGGCGTCCTGGTAGGTTGCCGAGTTGCCGTTGATGACGGTCGTCGTCCGCAGGTCGAGCATCAGGCGACCGTTGGTATTGTCACCCTTGCCGTTCACGTTTGGGTCGATGCGGAACACATCTCCGGCAATCGGCGTGCCGGTAACCTGCACCCGCCAGCCATTGATATCGATGTTGGTGCCGCTGGTGAAGGGAATGAGCGCACCGGCGCCGTTGACCTGGTAGGTCGTCGGCGGACTATTGAAGACGAGTTGCACCGGGGTCTGCAGGGCGACGTTGGTCGAATCGAGCACCGTTGGCGCGGCAATCTTCGCATCGCTGATATTGCCCAGGTTGGCGCTCGTGCGAATGGGACCTGCCAGTGCGAAGCGCAAGGGATCGGTCACCGCCACGTCCATGGCGCGGGCCGCGTATTTGGTAGGCATCACGAGGAAGCTGTCCCCGGCCGCCGCCGTGCCGGTTGGCGTGAAGGTCAGGCCGTCCGCAGTGAATGGCGCGCCAGCGGGGAAAACCTGCGTGGTGTTGTTGTCCTGGCGGAGCAAGGTGTAGTTGCTGCCATCGAAGGTCACCACGTAATCCGACGTCGTCAGGTTCGGTAACAGCGTTGGGTCGATGGCGACGTTCATGCCCCCGCTGTTGGTGGGGCCGACGTTCACCACCGGGCCCGCGTACTGGAACAGCGCCCCCCCGCGGGCGCCCTTGAGATCGACACCAGCCTGATGCTGCGCGTTGTAGGTTTCGGAGATCACCACCGCAAGGCGACCAATCGAATTGCGCGCTGGTTCGAGTACTTCGTCGCGGAAGTTGAGGATGCCCGCCAGTTCCCCGCCGGTGATGGCGCTGGTCACCACGCCGGTACCCGCGGGCGTGGTGATCGAGATCTCCTTGCGCAAGCCGTCCAGCGTGTTGGTGGTGATCTGCAGCTTGTTGTTGACGTTGCCGGCCACCAGCAACTGGCCACTTCCAACGAACACGTTGATTGACCCATCGGCCTGTTCGCCCACGGTCACGTTAACCAGCTCCGACATGCGCTTCAGCAGGAGGTCGCGCTGGTCGAGCAGGTCGTTTGGCATCTGGCCCGAGGCCATGCCGATGCCCTGCACGATGTCGTGGTTGAGCTTGGCCACGGAATTCGCATACGAATTAAGCTTGTCGACCTTGGCGGCCAGCGAATCATTGGTGCTCTTCGACATCGCGGTGAAGCGGGAATGCAGGTCCTGGAAGCGGTCGGTGAGGGTGTTGGATGCGTTCAGCAGCACCTGGCGTCCCGGGGTCGAGGACGGATCGTTGCTCGCATCCTGCAGCGAGTCGAAGAACTTCTGCAGGGCGGGCGAAAACGTACCGTCGCTGAGCAACGTGTCGACCTGGCCGGCGAGGTCGGCGTAGGTCGCGGCGCGCGACTGCCTCGCAGCGCTGAAGCGGACGTTGTCGGTCAGGAACTCGTCGGCTCTGCGCGTTACGGACTGGACGTCCACGCCCTTGCCCACGAAACCGAAGCCGATGTACTGGGGCGGACGTTCGGTCAAGGTCACGCGCTGGCGACTGAAGCCATCGGTATTGGCGTTGGCGATGTTGTGGCTCGCCGTGCTCAACATGCGCTGGTTGGCAATCAGCGCCGAGGTGCCTATCGAAAACAATTCTGACATGACGCTTTACTCCTAACCGCGGCGGTCGCTGCCGACGGCGGCGACCTGCTGGTGAATCTGGAGGATCTTCTGCGCGTACTGCGGGTCCGTGGCGTACCCCGCGCGCTGCAGTTCCTGGACGTAGGCACGCGGATCGCGCGCGTGTTCAAGCGCCCGCTGGTAGCGCGGGTTCTGGCTGATGAACTCGGCGTAGTCGTCGAAGGCCTGGCCAACGCCTGCGTAGGATCGAAAGCCGGCATTGATGTTGACCGCCCGCCCCTGCACGAACTCGAGCGTGCGGTGCTTGACGGTGTCGCCCGTCCATGACGGGTCGGCCTTGATGGAAAAGAAGTTGTTGGACGACTGGCCGTCCGTACCGGGCATGACGTGCTTGCCCCAGCCAGTTTCCAGCGCCGCCTGGGCGATGAGGATGTCGGGCGTGGTCCCAAGACGCGCCGCCGCGCGGGCCGCATGTTCGCGCAGGCTGGTGGTGAAGCGGGTGCGGTCCACCTCCGGCGCGGCGCTGGTGCTGCCCGCTTGCGGGGAGTTCCAGCGCGTGACGTCCACCACCTCGTCGTTGCCTTCCACTTCCGGTGCCGGCACGTAGGGCATCGCCACGTCCGGAAAGGTTTTGCGTTCGGGCAGCTTGAGCTCGTGGATGGCGCTGGCGGCAGCGTCCTTCCCAGGCTTGGGCACGCTGCTGGCGAACTGCTTGCGCAGCATGTCCTCGATGCCAAGGTTGCCTTTCTCGGCGATCGACAAAGCCATCTGGTCGTCGAACATCTCGTGGTAGAGGCGGCTTTCGTGGTTGTCGAGCATGCCGTCCTGGCCACCTGCTTCGCGCGCGGCCTTCAGCATCATCTGCACGAACAGCGCTTCGAACTCGCGCGAGACTTTCTTCAGCGACGCATCGGGATCTTTCTTCGCGGCAAGACGCAGCCCAGCGAAATGGCTGAAATCGGTCTGACTGAGGTTGCCGGTAGCGGTGGCGGTGGCGGTGGCGGTGGACATTGGGGTTCGGCTCCTTGTTCGAACCGATCAATGCACGCCCGATGCCAACTTCAGATCCTGTGAAACCTGGCGTTTATTCAGTGAATTGGATCACATGAATCGACCGGCGGAAGCGGCAAAGGGCGGCAAGGCCTTGCCACCTGCGCCGCCGCTTGCCGGCCGCAGCCGGCCTTTGCCGCAACCTCAGATGATGATGAGCTCGGCGCGGAGTGCACCGGCCTGCTTGAGGGCTTCGAGGATGGCGACGAGGTCGCCCGGTGCCGCGCCCACCTTGTTCACTGCCTGCACGATGTCGTTCAGCGACACGCCGGGGTTGAACAGGAACATCCGGTTCTTCTCCTGCTTCACGTCGATGCTCGAATTGGCCACTACCGCGGTCTGGCCACCGGACAGGGCGCCCGGTTGGCTCACGATAGGCTGGTTCGAAATGGAGACCGTGAGGCTGCCATGGGTCACGGCCGCAGCGCTGACCTGCACCTTCGAACTAATCACCACGGTCCCGGTGCGCGAATTCACGATGACCCTGGCGGGGGCCTCCCCGGGTGCCAGTTCGATGTTCTCGACCAGCGACATGAACGAGGCGCGTTGCTCCGGGTTGGCTGGCGAAACCACCCGGACGGAAGCGCTGTCGAGTGCTTGCGCCGAGCCCGCGCCAAGCACGCCATCGATGGCGCGGGCCATGCGCGTCGCGGTGGTGAAATCAGGCGAATGCAGGTTGAGGGTGAGCGCGCTTTCGGTGAGGAACGGCGTCACGACCTCGCGCTCCACAGTCGCGCCATTCGGGATGCGGCCGACGCTCGGCACGTTGACCGTGATGCTGGAACCGTCCTTGGTCTGCGCGCCGAAGCCACCCACCACCATGTTGCCCTGGGCCATGGCGTAAATGCCGCCGTCCGCGCCTTTCATCGGCGTCATGATCAGGCTGCCCCCGCGCAGGCTCTTGGCGTTGCCAATGGACGACACCGTCACGTCGATCGTCGAACCCGGCTTGGAGAACGGCGGCAAGGTGGCGTGCACCAGCACCGCAGCTACGTTCTTCAGCTGTGGATTTGAAAGCTCGGGCGTGGTCACGCCCATCTGCAACAGCATGTTGCGCACGGTCTGGATGGTAAACGGGGTCTGCGAGGTCTGGTCGCCGGTGCCGTCCAGCCCGACCACCAGGCCATAGCCCACCAGCTGGTTGTCACGCACGCCGGCAATGCCCGACAGGTCCTTGATGCGCTCGGCGTGGGCCGCGGCCACTCCCGCCAGCGAGCCCAGCAGGACCAGGAAGGAAAGCAGGAAACGTTTCATTGGTGCACTCCGGTACAGGCCTAGAAGGGGAACACCGGGCTGATGAAGAAGCGGGCCAGCCAGCCCATCTTGCTGGAGTCCGCTTCCACGCCGTCGCCGTTGTAGATGATGGTGGCGTCGGCCACCTTGCTCGAAGGCACCACGTTGTTCGCCGCGATATCCAGCGGACGCACGATGCCTGAAATTTTCACGTACTCATTGCCACTGTTGAGGTTGAGCCGCTTCTCGCCGCGCACCACGAGGTTGCCGTTGGGCAGCACATCGGCGATGGTCACCGAGATGTCGCCAGTCAGGCTGTTGTTCTGCTTGGTGCCGCTCTTGCCCTTAAAGGCCGTTTTGGACGCCAGCGAAGTTTCAAACGTGTTTTCGGCACCCACTGCGGCAGCAATCGGCAGTACACCCGGCAGCGCGAACGCGGGGTTGACGCCGAGGATCTTCGGATTGGTCACCGACGAAGTGTTGTCCCTGCCCACGTCGTTGCTGTTCGACTTGGAGGCGTTGGTTGATTCGGTGAGGCGCACGGTGAGGATGTCGCCGATGCGGCGCGCACGACTGTCCTCGAAGAGCACGACGTCGTAACCCGCCTGGTAGATCGAACCCGTGGCCGCCTGCCGCGCCTGCGGCACTTCCAGGGGCGCAGGCATGCTCGCGGCGAATGACGGATCGCGTACCGGGTTGGTGTTGCAGCCGGCGAGCAGGCCCAGCGCCAAGACCAGCAGCAGTGGGCGCGGGTCATTGCCGCTGGCGGCAAGTCCTTGCCGCAGATCGTCGAAATTCTGGCGTGTACCCATCTGCAGTTACCGATGCCCTTCAGCCAGGGTCTAGAGGGTCTGCGTGATGAACTGCATCATCTCGTCAACCGTCTTGATGGCCTTCGAATTCATTTCGTAAGAACGCTGGGTTTCGATCAGATTCACCAGTTCTTCCACTGGATTGACGTTCGAAGCCTCAACGCTGCCCTGGACGAGCGTGCCCAGCCCATTCAGGCCCGGGGTGCCCTGCGTGGGGCTGCCACTGGAGACGGTCTCCTTGTAGAGGTTCTCGCCCATGGGCTGCAGGCCCTGCGGGTTGATGAAGTCTGAGAGCTGGACACCCCCGACCTGCACCGGCGCCGCCGCACCCGCAGTGAGAGCAGATACCGTGCCATCCTTCGCGATGGTGACACTGAGCGTTTCGGCCGGCACGCTGATCGACGGATCAAGCTGGTAGCCCGAGGAGGTGACGAGCTGGCCCTGCGAATTGAGCGAGAACGTGCCGTCGCGGGTGTAGCCCGTGGAGCCATCCGGCATCAGCACCTGGAAGAAGCCGCGGCCTTGAATCGCCATGTCCAGCGAGTTGTCGGTCTGCTGCAGGGAGCCCTGGGTAAAAATCTTGCCGGTAGCCACCGTGCGCACGCCAAGGCCAAGCATCAGGCCTGAAGGCAGTTCGGTGTTCTGCGAGGAATTGGCGCCAGGCTGGTTGACCGTCTGGTAGAGCAGGTCTTCGAACGCCGGCCGGCCTTTCTTGAACGCCGTGGTACTGACGTTGGCGAGGTTGTTCGAGACCACCGACAGGCGGGTCTGCTGGGCATCGAGTCCGCTGCGGGCAATGTGGAGTGCAGTAGGCATGTGGGTTCTCCGAAGCCTTGGGGCGCTTGGCGTGGGTTACAGGCGCAGGAGACGCGCGCCGTCGGCGTCGATGGTCTGTGCGGTGTTCATGGCCTTGACGGCGAGTTCGTACTGACGCGAGTTCTCGATCATGTTCATCATCTCGGCAACTGGATTGACGTTGCTGCCTTCGAGCGCGCCGGAAACAACCTGCACGCTGGCGTCGATCTCCGCAGGCTGGCCGTTCTTCTGCCGGAAGAGTCCGTCGGTACCCTTCTGCACCTCGGAGAGCGCCGGCTTCACCAGCTTCAGGCGATCGACCTGCGCCAGGGTGTTGGCTTCCTGGCCAATCGGACGGACCGAAATCGTGCCGTCGTGGCCAATCACGATAGAGCTCGATGGCGGCAACGCAATCGGTCCACCGTTGCCAAGAACGGCGTCGCCGTTGGCGGTCATCAGTTGCCCTGCCGGGCCAATCTGCAGATCGCCGGCGCGGGTATAGGCTTCCTTGCCGTCGGGGGTCTGCACGGCGAAGAACCCTTCGCCACTGATGGCGACGTCGAGTTCGTTGCCGGTCTGCTCAATCGAACCCGGCTTGAAATTGACGCCGGGACGCTCCGCCATCGAAAACACGCGGGTCGGTTCGCCGTCGCCGAAAAGCGGCATGGCGCGGTAGGCCTCGAAATCGGCCTTGAAGCCCGTGGTGTTTGCGTTCGCCAGGTTGTTCGAGGCCTGCGCCTGCCCGTTCAGCATCTGGCGGGCAGCGTTCATGGCAAGGAAAATCATGCGATCCATGGCGGTCTCTCCGGTTAATCAGCTTGGAACAGGGCGTCTTAACGGATGTTGATGATGGCCTGGTTGGTCTGGTCTTCAGCCTTGATCACCTGGGTGTTCGCCTGGAAGTTTCGCTGGGCCACGATGAGCTTTACGAGCTCCGCGGAGAGGTCGATGTTGGAGTCTTCGAGTGCGCCGGACTGGATGGCACCGAGGCTCGAACTTCCCGGCGCACCGACCAGCACGGCGCCCGCCTCGAAGCTTTCCGCCCAGTTGTTCTTGCCCAGCGAACGCAGGCCCTGGGGATTGGGGAAGTTGGCCAACGCCACCTGCCCCTGCACCGAAGCCTGGCCGTTGGTATAGCGGGCGAAGACGCTGCCCGAGGCATCAATGTCGACGCCGGCCAGGCGGCCCGTGGTGTAGCCGTCCTGCGTGACGCGGTTGACGCCGAACGGCGCGCCATACTGCGTCATCTCGATCACGTTGATGCCGATGTTGAGCGCCGAGCCACCGCCAGCCGGCGTGAACGCCGGCAGGGTCACGGTACCTGTCGCCGGCGTGCTCAACGCGCCCAGGGCGTTGAAGGCAATGGGCTGCGCGGCACCGGTGGAGGTGCCGTCGATGGTGGACTGGAGGTCCCAGGTCCCGTTGCCGGTCTTCACAAAATAGAACTGCAGGAGGTGCGAACCGCCCAGCGAATCGTAGACGGTGGTCGCGGTGGTGCTGTTGAACGTCGAGTTATTGTTGGGATCGAATGGCGTCACCAGCGGCACGGTCTCCTGCGAGTCCAGGTTGGCGCCGAAATTCACGAGGCTCGTGGGCTTGGGTGAGGTGTTGGCCGTGGAGATCCGCAGCGGGCTCAGGGTGCCGGTGATGGCGCCGGTGGAATCCGCGCCAAACGCTTTCAGCTTCTGGGCATTGGCATTCACCACGAACCCGTTACGGTCGATGCCGAAGGCGCCGTCCCGTGAGTAGAGCTGGGCGCCATTGTCGTCCACGATGAAGAATCCAGTGCCGCTGATGGCAAGGTCGAGCCCGTTGTCGGTGAACGTGATATTGCCCTGGGTGAACTGCTGCGCGACCCGCGCGGTATTCACGCCGGCACCCGATGCCGTGGCCGAGGTCCCCGTGCTGGAGGTCGCGAAGACATCCGAGAACTCGACGCGCGAGGACTTGAAACCTGTGGTGTTGGCGTTGGCGACGTTGTTGCCGATTGCGGTGAGGTCGGCCGTGGCAGCCCGGATACCGCTGATTGCTGTGCGAAATGACATTTCTTATCTCCTCGGGTTTAGGTAGCGCGGCGCTTAGAACACGCGGCGCACGGCATCCATGTTCACTGAACCGTAATCAGCCAGGTTGAGGCTGGGCGACGCGCCATTGCGCGGCAGGGTCACGCTTTCGACGGGCACCCGGATCAGCGCGGCCGCGGCTTCCGTCTTGCCGTCCGCCGTTGCCTGCGCGTTCACGGTGTACTTGCCGGCGGGCAGGCGCTGGCCCTGCGCATCAAGGCCGTCCCAGCTCACGTCCTGCAGGCCTGCGTCGGCCTTGCCGAGCGAGAGGGTGCGGACAACCTGTCCGGTGGCATCCGTAATCGAAACCTTCAACTGGCTTGCCGCCTTGGTGAGATCGACGGCGAAGGTCGAGTTCGCACCGTCCACCAGGTTGAGCTTGCTGTTCTCGATGAGCACGTCGCGACCGACCATCGTCGACGCCTGTAGTGCCTGGTTGGACTGCAGTGACGTCGCCAGGGTGGCGAAGGATTTCTGCAGGTCACCGATGCCGCTGACCGTGCCGAACTGCGCCATCTGGCTCAGCATCTGGCTCGGATCCATCGGATTGCTGGGATCCTGGTTCTTCATCTGGGTGACCATGAGTTTCATGAAGTCATCCTGACCGAGCGTCTTGGCTTTCTTGGTTTCAGCCTGGAGGCGCCCGCTGCCCAATGCGTCGATCCCGTTATTGATTGGAGTCGCCATGGTGGTTCCCTTTACTGCTGGCCGATGGAAAGCGTGCGCGTCAGCATCTGCTTGGACGCATCCATGATTTCAACGTTGGTCTGGTAGCTGCGCGAAGCGGCAATCATGTTCGCCATCTCCTCGATCACGTTGACGTTGGGTTTGAACACATAGCCCTGCGCGTTGGCCAGCGGGTTGCCCGGCTCGTATTCCTGCTGCAGGGGCGCGTTTGATTCCACGATGCCGGTCACTTCGACGCCCACCGCGGATTCACTGCTGTCTTCCGCGAAGCCGTCGAGCATCGGCGCGAACACCGGCTGCCGCGCCTTGTAGGTCTGGTCCAGGCTGCTGGCCGTGCTGTTGGCGTTGGCAAGGTTGCTGGCCGTGGTGTTCAGGCGCAGGGTCTGCGCGGCGAGCGCGGAACCGGCGACATTCATGACGGAAAAGAGCGACATGATCAGTCTCCCCTCACGGCGCGGAGAAGCCCGCCCAGTCGGCTGTCGATGAACCGAACCGTGGCTTCGTAGCGTAGGGCGTTGTCGACGAAACGCGACCGTTCGCCCTGCACGTCCACCGAGTTCTGGTCCAGCGACGCCTGGGTCGGGACGCGATACTCGATTGCGGCACCTCCGAGCGTTGCGTCGCCAAGCGGCAGGTGGCCATCGCGGGTGGTTGCCAGCGCCAGGCCACCTCCGCCGGAGGACCCCATCGCGTTGGCGAGTGCGGCATTGAAGTCAATGTCGCGCGCCAGGTAGCCCGGGGTGTCGGCGTTGGCCAGGTTGCTGGAAATCAGCTCCGCCCGACGTGCCCGCAGGAGGGCCGCTTGGGGATGGATGCCGAGGGCGTTGTCGAAGTTGAGCATCTGAAACACTTCCGGTGGTCGGTTGCGTGTAACAAAGCGAAACTCGTGCCAGCGTCAGGAAGAAGGGTCAAGTTGCTGATTTTATTGGGCCGTGTAAACCAGTGTCGGCAACAGCGGCAAGTCCCTGCCGGCAAGGCGGCAAGACTTCGGAGAGTCATGCGGCAAGAGTCTTGCCGCCCTTGCCACCGGTCATGGTTGGCCAGTGGCGGAAGTCGTCTTGATCGAGGAACAAAGCCTGGCCCGGGAACCGGGTCGCAAGCACCCAGAGCCTGGTTCAGTTGACCACCGACATCACGATGCTGGCGAGTTCATCCGGATCGAACTTGGCCACCAGTTTGTCGGCCCCGACGGACTGGGCCATCGAATCATTGAAGCTGCCGCTCAAGGACGTGTGCAGGCACACGTAAAGTCCCTTCATGGCGGGATCGGACTTGATGATCTTGGTGAGGGTATAGCCATCCATCTGTGGCATCTCGATGTCCGAGAGCAGCATCGCGAAGCGTTCGGTGATGGGGCCCTGCTCGGCATAGGCGCGGAGCTTTTCCAGCGCTTCGCTGCCGTTTTCAGCCAGCTCGTACTCGATGTTGAGCTGCTCCATCACGCGCGTGATCGAGCGCCGGGCGACGGCCGAGTCGTCGGCGATGAAGACCCGGCGCGGAATGTTGCGAAGGGGGATGTTTTCGGCAAGTTTGTCCTCGGAAATCTCGACTTCCATGCCGATGATTTCCGCCAGCACGCGTTCGACGTCCAGGATTTCGACCAGCTGGCTGTCCAGGGTCGTGACGGCGGTGAGGTAGTTGGCGCTGCCGATTCCGGCCGGCGGCGGCTTAACGTCGTCCCAGCGCAGGTTGACGATGCGGACCACCTGCTGGACCAGGTAGCCCTGCACGTGGCCTGAGTATTCCGTCACGATGACGAATTCGTCGGACGTGCCTTCAGAAGCGCCCTGGCCCAGCACGGCTGACAGGTCGATGACCGTGATGGTCTGGCCGCGGGCGTGGAAGACGCCGCGCATCTGGTAGTGGGAGTGTGGGATCGGGCGCAGCGGCGGGCATTTGAGCACTTCGCGCACCTTGAACACGTTGATGCCGAAGATCTGGTTGCTCTTCAGCCTGAACAGGAGCAACTCGAGCCGGTTACGCCCGGCCAGCCGGGTCAGGCGATCGACCTTTTCGATTATCGACATGACGCGCTCCGCGGTGCTTCTACTGGATTCGGTATCGCCAAGGCCCCTGAAAGCTTGAGCCCGCTGCTGGCATAGCCCTTGCTCTAGGAACCTAAACGTTCGTCGAGGCCGTTATGGCACCAATGCCCACAAGACTCCTTTTACTGGCGGGCCTGCTCGGATCGCAGGCCCTGCCGGCAACGGAGGTCCAATCCCTGGACGCACTCCGCGAAACAGTCGGCCGTTACCTGCTGGAATCGCTGGGTGGCGCGTCCGGTACTGTGAAAATCGACGTAGGGCAGCTGGATCAGCGCCTGCGCCTGCCACGCTGTCCCACCGACCTGCAGCTGTCGCGGCCGCCCGGCTCGCCGTCTCGCGGCGCCACTTCGGTGGCCGTGCGTTGCACGGGTTCGGCGCCGTGGAGCTTGTATGTCCCGGCGACGATTCGTCGGGAATTTGTCGTCCTGGTCACCAAACAGAACCTTGATCGCGGCAGGACTCTGACGGATGCCGACTTCCAGGTGGAGAAGCGCCTGCTGACCGACGCCCCAGCAGGGGCATTGAGCGACCCGGCGAGCGTGAACGGGCAGGTCATCCTCCGTGCGCTCCCGGCAGGCGCGGTCCTGACCAGTTCGATCGTCAAGGCTGGCGTGGCAGTGAAGCGCGGGCAGGCCGTGACGCTGTCACTGTCTTCTGGGCCCGTGGCCATCGAGGTTGCCGGCGTGGCCATGCAAAACGGCGCGATTGGCGATCGGGTGAGCGTCAGGAACACCAATTCCAGGCGGATCGTCGAAGGCGTGGTCAAGGCCTCCAATGTCGTCGCCGTCGACTGACCCCGCGGCCCGTTCTGGAACGCCCGTCACGCTGCGGCCCCGGGCTTGTGAGACTGCTGTCATGATTTTGCGTAACTGCTTAAAGTGCCTGGGCCTTGGCGCCGCTAAGAGCCCCATCTGAGAGGGAGATCCCACACATGGTTTCAAAAGTTTCCAACAGCACTTCCCCCGCGCTTACCACCGCCGACCAGCGCGCAGTCAAAGTGGACAAGACCCCGCCGGAACCGACGCGCGCCACGGGCTCGGTTGACACGCTCAAACTCACCGCTCTCGCCAGTCGGCTGCGCGACCTGGTCCAATCCGTCGCCGACGTGCCGGTGGTCAATGCCCAGCGCGTCGACCATTTCAAGAAGGCCATCAATGACGGCAGCTACCAGGTGGATGCCATGCAGGTGGCGGAAAAGCTCTACGGCTTCGAAACGATGATGACCGGCGGACGCGGCAAGGGCTGAGTCGATGGATCCCGTGCAGGCCAATGCCAGGAAGGCGCTCCACGCGCTGCTGGTGGAGTTCGAGCAGACCCTGCAGGGCGAGTACGACGCCCTGCTCCATCGCGATGCCTCCGGCTTGGAAAGCGCCGTCGCCAACAAGCAAAGGCTGACCCATGCACTGGGGGAGGCTTCCCTGCTCGGCGATTTCGAGAACCGACAAAAGGACCACGACCCGGCCGCACAAGGGGAGTGGAAGGTGATCGAAGACCTGCTCGGGCGCTGTGCCCGGGCCAACCAGACGAACGGCGCCGCAGTCACGACCAGCAAGAACTTCGTCGGTTCGTTGCTCGACGTCCTGCGGGGACGTTCACCCTGCGACCGGCTCTACGATGCCCGGGGACGCACCGGCCACCAAGGGCCGGAGCCGCAAGCGCGGGAGCGCGTCTGAGATCTCCGGGGGACCTGCGCCGTGGCGCTCAATAAATGGCTCAACTGGCTAAAGCCCGTCCCAACTGCGGAAGATCCGCCCCTTAGCCTGCCGCCGGGCCTCGGGACCCTCTCCCCCGAAATCTACGTGATCCTGCGCCGCGCGTTCGTGGACCACTGCCCGCTTACCGTCTACATCAACGACCGCCCCGAGGCCTACACCAGCGCCATCCTCGAGATTGTGCCGGAACAGGCCTACCTGGTGCTGGATGAACTCACGCCGACCGACGGCCATAACCTGCTGCTGACCGAACCGCGGATATCGGTCCGCGCCATCGTTGAAGGCATCGAACTCCATTTCGCGACCAGGGTGACCCAGTTCGGCGAGCAGGACGGCCTGCCCTACTATCGCGTCGAGTTCCCCAAATTCGTCGACTACGCCCAGCGCCGGTGTCAATACCGGGTCATGGTGCCGCTCAACCAGGGTTTCGAAGTGAGCTTCGACCTGTCGGATGAACGCCAGCTCCTGGGCGAATTGCGCGATCTTTCCGTCGGCGGGCTCTGCGCCCGGATCCGGTCCGGCGAACTCCAGCCAAAAATCGACGCCCGTCAGATCGCGAGCTGCCGGATCCTGCTGCCAAGCCAGCAGTCCATCGTGATGGACGTCGAACTGCTGGCGATGGATGCAACGGTCCGTTCGCGGGTACCCAGGCTCCGGACCCGTTTCATCGATCTCTCCCCGACCGCCGCGCGTCGCGTCGCCCAGCTCTGCGCAGAAATCGAACGCCTGCATCGGCAGTTGCGCTAGCCGGTTGCCCCCAGGAGGGGCAGCGCCGCGAACTCCTCGATGGTGGCCGCATGTGCGTGCAGGCTTGCGAGGTCATCCACGTCATGGCGCACCGGCAGTTCCTCGCGGCGCAAGCCGAAGGTGTCGCAACGAACACGCGTGATGCCCGCAACCGCCGACGTACTCCACGGCATGTCCGCAAACAACGGCGCGCAGCGGTGTCTCAAGCCCATGAGCCAGTACCCACCGTCGGCCACCGGCCCGAGCACCACGTCGACACCAGACTCGAGCCAGCAGCCTGCCGCATGCAGGTCTGGCGGCGTTGCGTCGACGATGTCGCTCCCCATGAGCAGGGCGCCCGGGGAATGTGCCAGCACGTGCTCGAACGCGGCGGCCATCCGCGCACCGAGATCCCGCCCCGACTGCTCGAAGAGCTTCCACTGATTCGGCGGGAGCAGATCCCTGAAATAGATGAGGGACGGACCGTCTGCACAGGCGAGGAACCGGGGTCCGGACCAGTCGCGGGCGAGCCACAGGCTGCGGGCGAGCAACCTGGCATAGACCAATGCCGCCGCTTCATTGCCAAGCGCCGCGGCAAGGCGAGTCTTTACCTTCCCCGCCTCCGGCGCCCGCGCGAACAGGATGAGCGCGTGCTGGCTCATCGCGCCAGTCGATACCACGCGGCCAGGCGCGCAGGCGAAGCCCCGAGGAAATAACCCAGCCGCAAGGTCCACATCAGGAGGATGGTCCGCAGCACCCCGCCCTGCTCCCAGCGTCGCGACGAGGTGACGACGCGTTCGCGCAGGCACCGTGGCCGGCAATGGCGCAGCAAGGTGGACGACAGGGCGATGTCTTCCATCAGCGGGATACCAGGAAATCCGCCAACGTCCTGGAACAAATCCCGCGAGACAAACATCGCCTGATCGCCGGTTGCGATGCCGGTCACGCGCGAGCGGACGTTCATCAGCCGTTCCACCATGCGCAGTAGCGGCCCTGCGCCGTCGAGTTGAATATCAAATCGACCCCAAAGTCGTTGGCCCGCCAGCGACCTTAGCCGTGGCAAGGCGGCGTCGGGCAGACGGGTATCGGCATGCAGGAACAACAACAGCGCGCCGCGGCTTGCCGCCGCGCCGGCGTTCATCTGCAGGGCGCGGCCGCGTGGGCCAGCCAGTACACCGTCGGCGCGCGCTTGCGCGCGGTTGGACGTGTTGTCAGTGCTGCCGCCATCGACAACCAGCACTTCTGCACCGGCAATACGCCACGGGATAAGTGCGGCCAGGGTGGCTTCGATGGCGTTCGCCTCGTCCAGCACTGGCATCACGATGCTCAGCCAGGGCACGGGCACGCTCATGCGTCTTTCAGCGCGCCCCCGCAACTGCTACCAGCACCCGCCGTGCAGCCGTAGCAATGCAGGCCTACGGCGATGGGCCTGTCGGCGAGCGCCGCCGGCACGAGGCTCGACAGCGGGACTGGCGCCTGGGCTGCACCCAGCGGCATGCCCAGCATCTGGTTGAAGTCGCAGTCGTGCACATTGCCCTGCCAATCGACGCTCAACAGGCTGCGGCACATCACGGCGCCGAGGTTTTCGTCGCGATGGTTCCCGGCCAGGAGCGCCATGTAGTCGTCGTACTTGCCGTCGCGCTCCAGCGCATGACGGAAGCGGGCGATGGGCATGTTGGCGAGTGTCAGGAGATGGTTGAAGTGGACGCCATAGGCATCGGCAAGCTCGCGCTTGTAGGTGGCTTCGAGACTCGCCTGGGCCGGTGGCAGGTGCGCGCCAAGCGGGTTATGAACGAGGTCCAGCACCAGATCCCCGCCTGCGGCGCCATAGCCCAGTGCGTTCAGGCGCCGAAGTCCGCGGATACTCTTCTCGAAGACACCCTTGCCCCGCTGCAAATCGACGTTGTCAGGGCCGTAGCACGGGAGGGACGCGACCACTCGCACCTGGTGCGCGGCCAGGAAATCGGCAAGATCGTGCTGTCCCGGCTCTTCGAGGATGGTGAGGTTGCAGCGGTCGATTACACCGATGCCGGCGTCCCGTGCCCCGGCCACAAGGGTGCGGAAGACAGGATTGAGCTCAGGCGCCCCGCCGGTGAGATCGATCGTCGACACGCCGGCATCCCTGGCAAATCCAAGCGCGAGCGCGGCAGTTTCGACCGACATGGCCTCGGTGCGCGCTGGTCCCGCATCCACGTGGCAGTGCGCGCAGGCCTGGTTGCAGCGGTAGCCGAGGTTGAGTTGCAGGGTTTCGAGCCTGCCCCGTCGCAAGGCAGGAAATCGCAAGGGCGCCACGGCCTCGTTCATCGCTAGTCCTCCCGGGAAGTTCCTCGATGATTGCAGCCGTCCCCGGGATGCGCAATGAATCCAGCCCTGGAGGCTGGCGCTCGCTAAAACCCGCCGCTACACTTCTGCGCCTGCTCCGTGGGGCTGTAGCTCAGCTGGGAGAGCGCTGCGTTCGCAATGCAGAGGTCAGGGGTTCGATCCCCCTCAGCTCCACCAAAATTTTCAATAAGTTGCGTGAAACTTCCAGACCCTGAAAAGTTTCGGGTAAGCACCGGGTAAGCAACCCGAAGAAAATCACCGCCCTTCAAACTCTTGGCAGAACACGGTCGCGCGCGCGGGCAGCTGCGGATCCATCGGGCCTTTCCCGGCATCGCGCCCCTGGCAGGGATGACCGGTTCCAGGTCGCCGTCGATTCCGCTGGATTCATGCCTTAGCAGCGACCTCCCATGCTGGTTGGTCTCGCCAGTACGCTTCGCCAGCGGCCAAGAGGGCAACGACCAATGATTCAACGCAAAGCCGCGACCGTCATCGCGCTGGGCTTCGCGCAAATCATCGCGTGGGGCTCAGCCTATTACCTGCCGGCCGTGCTCGCGCCCGCCATCGCCGCCGATCTCCAGATCTTCCCACCGACGGTCTTCGCCGCGTTCTCCTTTGCCCTGGTGCTTTTGGCGCTGGCGGGGCCGACCATGGGGCGGGCGATTGACCGGCACGGCGGCAAGCCGGTGCTGGCCGCGACTAATCTCGTTTTTTTGCGTTGGGCCTTGGCCTGCTCGGCATCGCGGACTCCACGCCCGGACTTTTCATCGCGCGGGCAGTCATCGGCCTCGGGATGGGTGGCGGGCTGTATGACGGCGCGTTTGCCACTGCCGCGCGGCTGTATGGACTCGAGGCACGCAACGCGATCACGGGCATCACGCTGATTGCCGGCTTCGCCTGGGCGGGCCTGCATTTGATCGTTGGCCTGCCGCTCAACCTGAGTCTTCGCGCCGCTGCCGCCCGGAGTGTCTCCTTCCGGAGTACGAACGCAGGCATGTCGCGACACTCCGACGCCGTCCTTGCACACGTCCTGCGTAATACCGTGCTGCTGGCCTGGATTTTCGCTGCCACCTGGTCGATTGCCACAGCGATGGCGGCGCACTTTCCCACCTTCCTGGAAAGCGCCGGCGCGAGCACGACGACCGCGCTTGTAGCCGGCATGCTGTACGGGCGTCATCTTCATCACCGGCACGCTGGTGCAATTGCTGACCGAATCTCAAATCAACCACGTCCTGGGTGGACAACGAATGGAAAGCGTAATCGGCAAACTCAACCACCACGCCATCGTGTGCGGCTTCGGTCGCCTCGGGCGGGCCCTGGCTGGCCAGCTTGAACAGGGCGGCATGCCGTTCGTGGTTATCGACCAGTCGGCAGAGCGGGTGGCTGAAGCGCGCGCAATGAACTGGCTGGCCGTGCAGGGCGAGGCCACCGACGAGGCCGTCCTGCGCAGCGTCGGCCTCGAGCACGCCCGGGTGCTGGCCTCAGTGCTGTCGAACGACGCGGCCAATGTGTTCATCACGCTCCGAGCGCGCGCGAAATGAACCCGGACCTCCAGATCATCGCGCGCGCCGAATTGCCCTCGACCGAACGCAAGCTGCTGCAGGCCGGTGCCAATCGCGTGGTGCTCCCGGCCCACATCGGCGCCGATCGCATCGCCCACATGATCCTGCATCCGAATGCGCGCGCGTTGTTCGGCGGCGAGACACCTACGGCAAGTGCTTTCGAGCACCACCTGACCGGGCTTGGACTCCATCTGGAAGAGATAGAAATCGGGCCGATGTCGCCCTTGGTGAAAGGTGGGGGACGTCGAGGCCGAGGCCGCGGGCCGTTTCCTGGCCATCGCAATCCTTCGCCGTGATGGCGGGACGGAAGTGAATCCCGGCAAGTCCGCCGAACTATCGGCGGGTGACGCCCTGGTAGTCCTGAGGCGCGAGGGCGCGGCTTGAGCATTGAACCCGTCTCGCAAGCCATCGGTTTTACGCCGACGGGCGCAGCGACGTGAGGAGGGATGTGCCCGATCTCCCCGGGTGAAATTTGCTTCACCCATGCGCTGTCCACCCCAAGGTGAAACGCCGACTGCAATCCTGGTGATCGGGCGTGCGGACAACCTGCTTGCGCTGCACAAGTCTTTTACGCTGCGGCCAGTGCGCTCGTTGTCTGCACCGTCGAACAAGCAAATTAAACGATAGCCGCCGAGATCCAGAGGATGTCGGAAAGTGGGCGACTCGAGCATTTCCGGTTCGTGCGCGATTAAACGGCGCTCCATCACTGCCACGATAACTATGGCGAGGCACGCGCACAGCAAGACCGTCGCCGTGCTTGTTTTATAAATAAGAATTGTTATCATTTAGATTCGGAGCGTTACAGACGAGGAGCCCCATGCCTACACACCTTCCCAAACACCCGCTGCTTACCGTGGCGGTGCTATCGCTGTGCAGCCTTGCCGCCCAGGCGGCGGACAACGTGGTGGACATCAATCTGCGCGAGCACAAGTTTGAACCCGCCGAAATCCAGATCCCTGCCAACACCAAGGTAAAGCTGCAGATCCACAACCTCGACGTGACCCCGGAGGAGTTTGAGAGCTACGAACTCAAACGAGAGAAGGTCATTGCCGGGAAGACCACCGGCGTGGTGTTCGTGGGTCCACTCAAGCCAGGCAGCTACCCGTTCTTTGGCGAATTCAACCCGGCCACTGCCCAGGGCCGGATCATCGTGAAGTAAGCGGGCCTGCCGGACCGTTGCTCAGGAGTTGAACCATGTTGGCTGTTGCACTGATTTTTTTCCGTGAAGTGCTGGAAGCGGCACTCGTCATCGGCATCCTGGCCGCTGCGACTTCGCAGCTTGCAGGCCGAACGAAGTGGCTGGTTGCCGGACTCGCCGCCGGGCTGGGCGGCGCCGTGCTCGTCGCTGGATTTGCCGAACAACTGGCGAGTGCCGCCGAAGGCATGGGCCAGGAACTCTTCAACGCAGGCGTGCTGTTCCTGGCAGTGCTGATGTTGGGCTGGCACACGGTATGGATGTCCCGCCACAGCCGGGCAATGGCTGCAGACGCCAATGCTATTGCCGCCTCCGTCGCCAGCGGGGGACGCCCGATGCGCGCCCTTGCCGTGGTCGTCGGACTGGCGGTATTGCGCGAAGGTTCGGAAATCGTGCTGTTCAGCCACGGCATGCTCGCCGGCGGCAGCGCGGAACTGCCGAGCCTCGCGACCGGCGCCGTGCTAGGCCTGGTCGCCGGCGTCGGCACCGGCTTCGCCGTCTTCAAGGGCCTCAAACTGGTACCCACCCGCAGCTTGTTTGCCGTGACCACTGGCCTCATCACCTTGCTGGCGGCTGGTATGGCAGCGCGTGGCGTCGCCTTCCTCAATCAGGCGGGGGCGGTGACCTGGCTCACCGACACCGCCTGGGATACCTCGGCACTCATCCCGGACCACGGCATGCTTGGGCAAACGCTTGCAGCGCTCATCGGCTACACGGCCGCTCCCATGCAATGCCAGGTCCTCGCCTACCTCGCTACCCTGGCCGTTCTGTACTTCAGCGCCCGGTGGGTCCGTGCGAGCGACCATGCCGTGAAACCCGCAGGCCCGCGACTCGCCGGCGCCGTTTGTGCGGTGATCTGCCTTGGCATCCTGCCCACCCGCAACGCAGAGGCTGGATTCAAGGTCTATTCGCCCTATGTCGAGCAGGGGGAATGGGAGTTCGAATTCCGCGGCCACCGCACGGTCGACAACGACCCGACGAAGGATGACGGGCGCAAGTTCCTTTACGAGATCGGCTATAGCCCGACTGCCTTCTGGCATACGGCCGTGTTCCTTGAAGCTGAAGGCGGGCCAGGCGAACCCAACGACACCAGCGCGGTGGCCTTCGAGAACATCTTCCAGCTCACCGACCCCGGTCAGTACTGGCTGGACGTGGGCGCCTACGTCGAGTACGAGAAAGGCCTGAACCGTGACGGCGCTCATGCCCTTGAGTGGAAGCTGCTGCTGGAAAAGGACTTCGGCCACATCGTGGTGGTCGCCAACCCAATCTGGAAGCAGGGCTTCAGCGACCACGGCGCCGATGGTGTCGGGTTCGAATACGCCTGGGGCACCTACTACCGCCTGCGCCCCGAACTCGAACCGGGCTTCGAGGCCTACGGCGAAATCGGCGAACTGACGAACCCCAACGCCATCGATGCACAGGAACACTTCATCGGTCCGGTGACGCGCGGCATGTTCAAGCTGGGCGGCACCCAGAAGCTCAAGTACGATCTTGGCTATCTCTTCGGCGCAACGGGGGGCAGCGCCGATGGCGCCTTCAAGTTCGAACTCGAGTACGAAGTCCGCTTCTGATCCCCCTGTGTGGCGGGCCCTGCTTCCCGGGGCCCGCCGTCCGTCCGACCGGCCGCACTGCCCCCTTCCCTCTCCGCTTGCGACAAACCCTTACACACTGCGACAGCGACGTGATTCGCGCGACGACGGCCCCTTGCTAGCCTGCTTCCCAGTCGTTGCGCTGTCCTGCCAGGTGACGATTCAAACCCAACCACACGCCAGAGGTTACCGCCATGAAGAATCGCATCGTCAAATCCATCGCCATCGCCGCCGCCGCTACCGTCCTCCTCACCAGCCTCGGCGCCAGTGCCGCAACCCACAAGTGCAAGAAGGGCGAAAAGTGGGACGCCCCGACCAAGACCTGCGTCGTCAAAGTCGCCAAGTAAGCCACCTCGCGCAGTGTCCTGCGCGACTTGGTAGCCCACCGGGGAGGACTTCGCGTCCTCCTCGGCTTTCATGCCGGAGGATGATTCAATGCCTCCGATGCTTCCGATCCTGAACACCCCCACGGCGTGAGCCTCAGCCACCAGTCCCGACGCCGCCTGCGGCTGCCGCTGTTGCTGCTCGGCGCCCTCCTGCTGAACGTATTAGCCATCGCCAGCCTCACCCTGCATGCGCTGCGTGGTGAACGCGCCGAGCTTGCGAAAACCCGGCAATCGGCCCAGGAAGGCGCGCTCGCGCTGCTGGCAAGCCAGACCGAGCAGGCCTTGCAGGCCGCCGTGCAAACGCCCTTCCTGCTGTTGAAGAACCTCAGGCAGGACGACATCACCCCCGCACTCGTCGCCCACCTGCACGAGCAGTTCGGCAACGTCGACGAAGTCATCATCCTCGACCGTGAACTCAAGCTGCGACGCGCGTTCCCATCAGGCCGCTCCCACCACAAGCGCCTGGCCGACGAGTGGATCGTAGAGCGGGCGCAACAGGAGCGTAAGCGGGTGGAGCACGAGCCCTTCGCGCTGCATACCTTCGTCGAGGCACTGGACGGGCATCCCACCCTGTTTGCCTTCCAGGCCTTGAGCGAACAGGCCGGGCCAGGCACCACCACCGAACCCGAGAGCTGGATCCTGTTGCGCTTCCGGCTCGAGCAACTCATCGACGACGAAGTCACGCCATTGCTTGCCGACTACAAGGCGGAGACGGCAACCTCGGCACTGCTGCTCGCGCCCAACGATCCTGCGCCCAAGGGCGCCGTACTTGCCGACATCAACGAAGTGCTGCCCGGCTGGCAAATTGCCACGGGCCGGCCATCACTCGCGGCCACCGACGTCGCGGCTCCCCTGCACGAACTGGCGCTGTTCGCCGTGGCGGGTGGCGCAATCCTGGCGGTCGCGCTGACCATCATCGCCGCCTGGTGGGAAATGCGGCGCGAACATGCGCTGATCGATCTCCGCAACCGCTTCGTGGCGAATGTCTCGCACGAATTGAAGACCCCACTCTCGCTCATCCGCATGTACGCCGAGACGCTGTTCCTCCAGCGCCAGCGCGACCCGGTCCGCCAGCACGAGTACCTGCAGATCATCCTGCGCGAGTCCGAGCGCCTGTCGCTGATGATCAACGACGTGCTCAACTTCACGCTGATCCGGAATGACAGCGAGGTCTACCAGCTCACGGCGACACAGTTGTCGCGCACCGTGGCAGGCGTGATCGACCAGTACCGCATGCACTTCGAGAGGCGCGGCCTCCCGCTGCACGCGACGCTTGCCGACGACTTGCCCCCCGTGCCGCACGATCCAAACGGCATCACCCAGATCCTGCTCAACCTGCTCGACAACGCCGCCAAGTACGCGCACGAAGGCGAGCTTGCGGAGATTTCCCTCACGCGGAACGGCGACCATATCGACCTCGCCGTAACCGATTACGGCCGCGGCCTTCCCGCCGACAAGCGCGCCAGGCTCCAGCACGCCCTGGCACACGGCGACATGCTGGAAGATGCCATGGGTAGCGGGCTTGGACTTGCGCTGGTCGTGCGAATTGCCCGGGTGCACGAGGCGTACTTCCAGCTGGACGACGCGGACGGACATACGGGGGTCAGGGCAGTGGTGTCATTCCGGGACAAGGCAAGGACATGATCAAACGCGACGGCACGATCCTGGTGGTGGAAGACGATCCCGCAATGCGCGCGGGCCTGTGCGACAACCTCGAGTTCGAGGGATACACGACGCTCGCCGCCGGCAACGTGGCGGAAGGCCTGGCCAGGAGCATGGCCGGCAAACCCGATCTCATCCTGCTCGACGTGATGCTGCCGGACGGCAACGGCCTGTCGCTTTGCCGGCAGCTGCGGCTCGATGGATTCCGCGGCCCTATCGTGATGCTCACCGCACGCGGCGAGGAAATGGACCGCGTGATGGGGCTTGAGACCGGCGCCGACGACTACGTAGTGAAGCCCTTCAGCCTGCGCGAACTGCTGGCGCGCGTACATGCGCATCTCCGCCGCACGCAGGCAGTGAAGACCAGCATGGAGGTGGTCCAGATTGGCGTCGCGAGGGTCGACTTCGCGCGCCACGTGCTGCTGCGGGAAGGCGTACCGGTAGACACCAGCGCGCGGGAGTTTTCCCTGCTCGCCTGCCTCGTCGCGCATCGCGGCCGCACGGTCTCGCGCGACACCCTGCTCGCGGAAGTCTGGGGCCACGGCGAGGATCTCATCACGCGCGCCGTCGACAATTTCATCGTGCGGCTACGGCGCAAGATAGAACCCGACCCGGCGAACCCGCGCCACTTGCTGACGGTGCACGGGGCCGGCTACAAATTGATCGACGAGGGCGGCGCCTGAGCCCGGCCGGTCACGTGACGTCCTGGCGGCGGGCACGCCGGGACCGAACCGACGCCAGGCGGGACACAGCAACAGCATGGGCCCGCGCCACGCACCCAGGCGCAGGAGTTCAGGTCCGACGGCACCGCCAAACGATGAGCCGACGATGAGATCAGGCGGCGATCCCGGGATTGCAGCACGCGCAATCGCGACGCTTTCGGCGAACATCTGCTCGCCGTCCCCGCGTGCATGGCGTTCTCGACTGCTTGGAAACCGTGGGGACGAGACCACGTGCCCAGACTCCTGCAGGCGCAGCGCCTTGCCTTGCATAGGGCCGGACTCGAGGCCATGGAGATAGAGGATGCGCATCGCTGGGTAAGTCCCGGCCTGGCGTGGATGGCCCGTGGGCCAGCCGGCTGGAGTGGATTGATCACACCTGACGGTCGATGTGCAGGCCCTGCAACGACAGCGTACCGCCGCAGGGTTTCCGCTCAGGCGTAGATGGAAGGACGCCGGTTTGCCCAGGGCAGCGCCTGTTCAAGCTGGCCAGCAAGGCTGTAGAGCGTTTCCTCGTCCGCCAGTCGGCCGACGAACTGCATGGCCAGTGGCAGGCCGGACTTTGCCTGCCACAGTGGCAGCATCACGGCCGGCTGGCCGGTGGTGTTGAAGAGCGCCGTGAAGGCAGAGTAGTTCTGGATGATCTGCTGCCACCATGCCGACACGTCCACGCCCTTGGCGTTCTGGTCGAGTTCACCGAGCTTGGCGACGTCACGCGCAAGGCCCGGGGTGAGCAGCACGTCGTACTTACGCATGACGGCACCCACCTGGCGCGACACCACGTTCTGCCATGACATGGCTTCTTCCAGCTGCAGCGCGGAGAGGGTCTTCGCGTAGCGGTAGACCTCCAAGGTCACGGCTTCCACGGTTTTCGGCCCAATCTTGCGGCCCGTGATGGCGGCGAACTGCTCCATGAAGTAACCGAGCGTGGTCGCCCAGAGGCGAATCGACGATTCGTTGAACTGCTCGGCGCTGTAGTCGATTTTCACCGACTCACACACGTGGCCGAGGTCTTCCAGTAGCTGGCGGGTGTCGTTCAGTCGTGCCTTCACTTCCCGCGCGGTGGCCATGCCGCCGGGCAGTCGATCCACCACGCCGATGCGGAGTTTGCCCGGCGGCAGGGTGGCTGCCGTCAGGAAGCCGCGACGCGGCGGCGCGGCGGCGTAGAAGAAGCCGTCGTCCGGGCCGGCCAGGGCGTCGAGCAGCGCGGCCGAATCACGCACGGTGCGGGTCTCGGCAAACTCGACGGCAAGCCCCCACAGGAAAATGCCACCGTCGGGGCCCGTTGGCGTGCGGCCACGCGAAGGCTTCATGCCGACCACGCCGTTGCAGGCGGCCGGGATGCGAATCGAGCCACCGCCATCGTTGGCATGCGCAAGCGGCACCATGCCGGAACCAACGGCCGCGCCGGCACCACCCGACGAGCCGCCCACGGAGTACCCGAGGTGCCAGGGATTGCGGGTTGGGCCGTACACCAGGGCTTCGGAGTTCGCGTTGAACGCCATTTCCGGCGTGGTGGTCGTGCCCACGGTCACCAGGCCCGCAGCACGGCAGCGCTGCATCAGTTCGGTGTCATTGCCAAAGCGCACGCCTGCCGCGAGGCGCGAGCCGGCGGTGGTGGTCATGCCCTTGAAGTGCATGCCGAACTCCTTCACGAGGAAGGGCACGCCGCGGAAGGGCCCATAGGGCAGGCCGGCCTTGATCTCCGCCAGCGCCATGTTGCGCAGTTCCTGGACCACGCAGTTCACCTGCGGATTCAGGCGCTCGATGGCGTCGAGCGCACTGTCCACCAGATCAACAGTAGAGACTTCGCCCTTGCGCACCAACTCTGCGAGACCAAGTCCATCGTACCGGCTGTATTCGGGGAAAATCATCGGCGCAGCTCCTGGTTTGTTTTACTCGTCGATAGTGCCAGGCGCGCCGCGTTGCTCAACGCCGCGCGCGCAGGTGCTTGATTACGACCACCGCCAGCACGACGACGACCGCCGCGACCACGAGCCACAGCGACCACTGGTGCGCCGACTCCATGGCGTCGTTGAAATGCGCCACGTCACTGCCGTAGCGCAGGCACAACCAATGTCCCAACCACACGAAGACGGGCACGCTCAGCAGCGCTGCCAAGCCGTCGAGCGTGAGGAACGTGAGGTAGGGCACGCCGATGGAACCGGCGGAAAAGAACACGAGGCTGCGGATGCCCGGCAGGAACCGTGCGAAGAACAGACTCTTGGCGCCATGCTTGCGGAAGAAGCGCTGGACCCTGGCGCGCTGGCGTTCCGGGAACCACTGCTGGCCAAGCTGGGACTGCAGGAGCTTTCCCCCCAGGTGGCGGCCAATGAGGAACATCAGGGAATCGCCGCCGATCACGGCCACGTACATCAGGACGCTGACCTCAATCCAGGAACGGCCTTCAACCGCTGCCAGCGCCCCGGCGACCAGCAGGACCACGTCTTCCGGAATCGGAATCCCCAGGCCGCAGATCACGATGATCGCGAACGGCCCCCACAGTGAGAGCATCGGGCCCTGCAGTTGGGTAAGGAAAGTCTCGAGCATGGTTCTTTGGTGGAGATCAGTTGCGGCTAAGGGACGCTGACGGGCCCATGAGTCTGCCATCACCGCCCTGCCCGGCGCAGGCCGCGGCGAAGGATCGCCCACCGGGCAGGCCATTACAACCAGCGGCGTTCCGGCCCGGCGGACCTGGTGGAAACGTGCGTCGCACCAGCCGGTGGATGTCGCCGCGGCTTTACCCGGCGCCGGTGCGCCGAGACTGCGACCCGAACGCGGTCGCTCAGCGGTCGCCGCGCACCAGGACGCCACGGGTTTCGAGGGTCGCGATGGCGTCGGCGTCATAGCCGAGGAGGCCTGACAGCACGCTCGCGTTATGTTCGCCGAGCAGTGGCGCGACCAGATCCGGTAGCTCCGGCTGTGCCGAGAAGCGCAACGGGAAACCCGGGATGCTGAACTCTCCGAGCAGGCGATCGTGGATGGTTCGCACCATGCCCCGTGCCTTGAAATAAGGATGGTTGATGGCGTCCACCGGGCTCAGCACCGGCGCGGACGGCACGCGATGTCGCTCAAGGAGGTCCAGCACCTGCTCGGTGGTTTCGAAACTTGCAAGCCAGGCATCGACGATGGGATTGAACTCGGCCTGATGCTTCGCCCGCGCGGCGCCGTCGATGAAGCGCGGATCGTGTTCCAGATCCGGGCGACCCAGCGCTTCGCAGAGACCCTTCCACTGCAGTTGCAGGGCGAGTATCACGAGATAGCCCGTGGGCCCCTTGTACACGCCGAACGGCGACACCAGTGGATGGTGGGCGCCCGCGCGGTGCGGCACGTAGGCGCCCTTGCTGAGCGTGTAACCCTGGATGGGCATCTCGAGCATATGGAACAGGCTGTCAATCATCGCGATGTCGATCCACTGGCCCTGCCCGGTGCGTTCGCGATGGAACAGGGCGAAGCCTATGGCGGAGAACGCCAGTACGCCGGAGGACACATCGCCGATGCTTACCCCAGCCGGCAGCGGGGGGCCGTCGGCGCTTCCGGTCATGTGCATGATGCCGGCGAAGGCCTGCGCCACCCAGTCGTAACCAGTCTTGTGCGAGTAGGGGCTGTCGCGCCCATAGGCTGAAATCGATGCCATCACGAGGCGCGGGTTGATGGCCTGGAGATCGGGCCAGGCCAGCCGGCGCTTTTCCATCACCCCGGGCCCGTAGTTCTCCACCACCACGTCCACCTTGGCCACGAGTTCGCGGATGATCCCAAGGCCCTCCTCCGTGCGAAGGTCCACGCACACGCTCTGCTTGCCGCGGTTCTGCTGGACGAAATAACCACTGCGACCATCCACCACGAAGGGCAGCACGCGCGCGGGATCACCGCCCGGTGCGGTTTCGATCTTGATGATTTCCGCGCCCATTTCCGCCATCAGGCGGGTGACCGTCGGCCCCGCGAGGTACTGCGTGAAATCAAGGACCTTGATGCCTTCGAGGATTTTCATGTCTGGCCTTTCATTGCACGCCACGCCGATGGAACACGCCGTCCTTCATCACGCTCGTGATCCGGGAGGCGTGCTGCAGGAGGGTAATGTCCTTGAGGGGATCGCCGTCCACCAGCAGCAGATCGGCCAGGTAGCCGGCCTTGATCCGGCCCAGCAGTTCGCCGCTCGTGCCCGCCCAGGCCTCGCCGCCGAAGGCGGTCGCCGCCCGCAGGGCTTCCCAGGGCTGCATGCCGAAGAGGTTCACCAGGTGTTCGAGATCGCGGCAATCGGTACCGATGGGGATCCACGCAAAGCCGTAGTCGCCGAACGGCAGCACGCGGATACCCGCCTGGTGCATCTTGCGCATGTTGGCGCAGCCGGCTTCGAGTTCGCGGTGGTTGCCCATCTGCCGCGCCACTGCTTCCGTGATGCCCCAGGCGGCGGCTTCATAGGTGGTGTTGTAACGCGCGGCGATGGCGGGGATCACGAAATGCCGGCCTGCGTGCTTTGCCAGCAACTCGATGGTGTCGTCGGTGGCGAAGGTCGCGTGGTTGATGAACTCGACGCCATGCTTGATGCACTGGCGCACGCCGCTGTCGGCATGTGCGTGCGCCGCGACCCGCTTGCCGAGGTTAAGCGTCGTTTCGCAGATCGCGCGGACCTCGTCCTCGGTCATCGGATTGCACTCGCCGCCGACCTTGCCGAAAGTGAAGCTGTCGCCAGCGTTGTTGAACTTCACGAGGTCCACGCCTTCCCGGATCATCTGGCGCACGGACTTGCGGAACTCCTCGGCGCCATTGCAGATCACGCCGATGGAAGGTACCTGGCGATCGAGCCGCGAGTCGTCGCCCACCCCACCGCTCACGGTGTACTCCGGCGTGCAGGCGAGGATGCGCGGCCCCGGGTAGTGGCCCTGGTTGACGGCATTGCGCGCCACCAGCTCCAGGCGCGGCTTGGCCGACGCCATGCCGATGACCGACGTGAAGCCCTGGTCGAGGTACAGCGCGAGGTTGCGCATCGTCACCAGCATGTGCTCTTCCACCTGCAGGGCCGTGATGTCCGCCAGGCTCACCGCGTTGTTGTAGGTGAAGTGGCAGTGCGGATTGACCAGGCCGGGCATCAGGGTGGCACCGCCACCGTCAATCAGTTCGATGCCCGCTTCGCGTGGAAGCTGCTTGCGGCCGCTGGCCACCTTGGTGATTCGATCGCCCTCGACCAGCACTTCGCCTGGTTCGAGCTTTGGTTTGGTGCCCTCGAAAATCTGCACGTTGGTGAACAGGTATGCGCCCATGGACTCTCCCCCCGCGACGTCCCGGACGCCGCCCTGTTGTTGTCGTCGATTCACCGCGCCTGCGCACGGCGGATGGGTCCATTCACCGTGCCTGTGCGCGGCGGACGGGTCGATTCACCGCGCCTGCGCGCAGCGGATGGTCAGGCAGCGTAGAACGCGTGCATCGCCGCGACCACCGCCGCGGGCTGCTCGAGGGCCGTCCAGTGGCCGCAGTCGGCGAGTTCGAGGTGCGTGGCCTGCGGCAGCGAGGCCACCAGCGCCGCCACCGAAGCCGGCGGCGAGGTGGTGTCCTCGTGGCCGGCGACCAGCAGAACCCTGCAAGCGATGCGCGCCGCGTCGGCCTTCACCGCGACAGCCAGTGCGCGGCAGTGGGCAGCGTAGTCCGGCGGGGACTGTCGCTGGATGAGCTCGCGCACGAAACCCGTCACCACCGGCTGCCGTTGGCGGGTGGTGGGCGCCAGCGCGCGCGCGCAGATGACTTCGGCGATGCCGTCCATGCCCTGCGCGAGGGCGGTGTCCGCACGCGCCTGCAGCGCCGGGCGCGCCGCTTCCGGCGGTTCGGCAAGCGGCCCCAGCAGCACGAGATCGCGCACGCGGTCGGGCGCGAGGACCGCCAGGTGCTGGCAGGTGATCGTGCCCATCGAATGGCCGACGAGATGCACGGAAGCCAGCTCGAGTGCCTCCATGAGGGCGAGCAGATCCGCTGCGAGGGTCGCGATGCTCACTTGCGGGTCAGGGTCCGAACGCCCCGCGCCCGGCAAGTCCGGCACGATCACGCGGTGGCTGCCAGCAAAGGCTTCCACCACGGGCGCCCAGCTGTTGGCGGTGCCGCCCAGGCCGTGGACCAGCAGCAGCGGCGCGCCGTCGCCGTGGCAGTCGACGGCCAGGGTGCGGCCGTTGATTTGCACCTTCTTCAGTTCATATCCCATGGGTCTGTCCTCGCCTCAGCGCACGGTATTGCGGATTTCGCCGATGCCGCTGATGTTGATGCGTACCACGTCGCCTGCATGCAGGAACCTTGGCGGCGAGAAGCCGATGCCCACCCCGGCCGGCGTCCCGGTGGCGATGATGTCACCGGGCTCGAGCGTCATGCTGGCGGAAATCGCCTCGATGATCGCCGGGATGTCGAAGATGAGGTCGCGTGTGTTGGCGTCCTGGCGCAATTCCTCGTTGACCCAGCAGCGCACGTCGAGGTTGCCGGCCTCCACGTCGTCGGCGCTCACGATCCACGGCCCCATCGGGCAGAAGGTATCGATGGATTTACCGAGCAGCCACTGCTTGTGCCTGGCCTGGAGATCGCGCGCGGTCACATCGTTGATGACGGTGTAGCCAAAGACGTGGTCGAAGGCCTTCGCGCGCGGAATCGCGCGACCGCCGGTGCCGATGACGACCCCGAGTTCCGCTTCGTAGTCCACTTCGCTGGTGAGGTTCCAGGGCGGGAGGATGTCGTCGTGCGCGCCGGCAAGGCAGGTCGGCGCCTTCGAGAAGACAATCGGAAATTCCGGGATGAGGTCCGCTGGCTTCGAGGAGGCGTCGTAGCCGCTCCTGGAGAACTCCGCCGCATGCGCCGCGTAGTTCTTGCCGATGCACAGCACGTTCTTGGCTGGCCGGGCGATGGGCGACAGCAGGCGCACCGCCGACAGCGCCACGGCGGCGCCGGTCTTGCTTAGCGCCTTGCCGGCGCGGAGTCCGTTGATGAGGGCGATCATCGGATCGCCGCCATGGGCCTCGACGGCAAGGACTTCAAGCGTGTCGGCGGCGGCATTGAGCAAGCCAAGGTGGACGGCCTGCTGGTGTTCGAAGCGTGCGAGTTTCAAGGGGGGGATCCTCCAGGTAGGCAAAGAGGTGTGGTGTTCGGTAGCCAGCGCGCCGCCCTCGCGGCGGCGACGCAGAACGATGTCGAACCCAGGCAACCGGCGCGCCAGCAACTGGCCTGCGCCGAGGTCGGAGGACTGGGCGACGGTCTACCAGTACTGGAAGGGACAGTTGGCGCCGCCGGCCGCCGCGTCCCCGGGTACTGTCATGGGGTAGTCCTCCGTGGGCATTCGCGGGCGCCATCGCCGGCGGCAAATCGAGACCCTCTGGATCAGGATGCGCGAATGGTAGTGTCGCCACACCCGCTTTCTCAAGACAAAAGCGATCAAGCGCCTGCCAGCAGGCCTCCACGCCCAGACGGGCGGCCAGCTCGCCCAATACCTCGAGGAACACCTCGACGGGGGCGGTTGGCGGTCGGCATGCAGCGCCCTGCCGAGCGGAGCCTGGGTGAGCGCTTTGGCATCTCGCGGGGCAGCGTCCGGCGCGCACTCGACGCCTACGTGGCGCAGGCTACACACAACGCGTTCTTCAGGCTGTGCCTGCGCAATCTGAGCGAGGCACGCGAGAACGGCATCTGGGGACAGTTGGCGCAACCGGCGCTGAACGCCGCCAACGCGCTCATCCGCGACCACCTGCTCGAAGTCAGGCGCAACCTGTTCGGCGACTAGCGCAAGCGCACTGACCGACCTGCGCCTGCGGGCAACGCAGGGCAATCCGTTAACAGCCTGCTAACTCACGTGCAGGGCACGACCTTACGCAGCGTGTCCTTCGCCCACAGCTTCTGGCCGTCCGGCGTCTTGCCGTCTGCATGCCAGATCTCGGTCACCTGCAGGCAGAACGAACCGGCGTTTTCCACCGTAGGGGCGCCGTTGGCGGGCTGTTCGCCGCCCACCTGCAGGCTGGGATTGGAGTTGGCGTAGCTGGGGACGATGGTGTTGCTGGCGCACCCGGAGACGGCGAGGAGCCCGCCCAGCACGAGGTTTCGAAGTTGCATTGATGCTCCATGGGCTGCACGCAGCCGCGGAATTGAACAAGGAAGTCGCGCTGTTGGCGCGGGGGGAGTTTCCGGGCTACGCTGCAATGCGTCAATCGCGGAGCTGCCGCGGCCCGAAGTGCCGGGCGCCAAGCCAGGCCACGGCTGTCGGCGCGGTGGTCGTGCCTGCTTTACCCCAGTTGCACCCCCAGTTACACCAATGTTATGCCCGCAGGTCCAGACTCGGCGCATCCCGGTTGCCGAAGGCCAAGATGGAACAACAGCACGCCACGCCGCCCGATCCCGTCGAGCGCCTTGCCAGGCTTGCGCTCGCGGGCCTTGCCTGCGCCGCGACCACAGCCCTTGGTTTCGGGCTCAAAACGTGGCTCGACGCGCCGAACCTCGTGATGCTGTTCCTGCTCAACGTGGTGATCGTCGCGCGCTGGCTGGGCCAGGGGCCGGCCATACTCAGCGCCTTCCTTGGCGTGGCGGCCTTCGATTTCTTCTTCGTGCCACCCCACCTGTCCTTCCAGGTGGTGGACTTGCAGTACCTGTTGACCTTCGCCGTCATGTTTTTCGTGGCGCTGCTGATTGGGCACCTCACCACGGGGCTGCGCCAGAATGCGCTCGATGCCGACGCGCGCGCCCTGCAGTCGGCCGCGCTGTACCGACTTTCGCGGCGGCTCGGCATGACCACCGCACTGGACCAACTTGC
>JAYTTZ010000322.1:0-3342 GCA_043744805.1 Gammaproteobacteria bacterium | reverse complement strand
GGGCGGCGGGCGATGGACGTAGGCGAGCGCGTCGGCGAGGCGCGGCAGCGCGTGCGTGATGCCGGACTGGCTGGCAATGAAGTCGTCGATTTCATCGCTGCCGAGCGCCTCGCGCGCCAGCACGTCCAGGGCGAGGCCCGCCAGTTTGCGCAAGCGGCCCTGTTGCAGGCCTTCGGTGGTGGGGTAGACCGGGGTCAGCGTACCGTCGGTGGCCAGCGGGCTCGCCTCGTCGATGAGCTGCAGCTCCGGGTGGATCATTTCCAGCCACTGCGCGCCGCGCCGGATTTCGCCGAAACAGCGCACCAGCCGGCCTACTGCCAGGCGCCGCTGCTGGGCCCGGTTGAAATAAAAGAACCTGAGCGCGATTTCGCCGGAGTCGTCGCCAATCCGGCACACCAGGGATCGACGGCGCCCGAACTGGATCTGGTTGGTCTCGATCCGGCCTTCCACCACGATTTCGCGCTGCGGCCGGGCACCGCCCAGTGGCGTGATGCAGGTGCGGTCCTGGTAGCGCGAAGGCAGGTGGAAGCAGAGATCCCGGATGCTGTGCAGCCCCAGCTTCGCCAGCAGCGCGGCGACGCCCGGTCCCACCCCGGCGAGCCGCGTGAGCGGATCGACCAGGCGGGGCGGCGCGGGGGCGGCCATGCGGGTACCGCTGCCGGTGCTTATTCGTGGGCGACCAGGATGGCGTCGACTTCCACCAGCGCGCCCTTGGGCAGGGCGACGACCTGCACGGTGGCGCGGGCCGGGAACGGCTCGGCGAAGATCCGGGACATGGCGGCGTTGACCAGTGGGAAGTGCCCGAGATCCGTGAGGTAGACGGTGAGTTTCACGGCGGTGTTCAAGGTGAGGCCCGCCGCATGCGCCACGGCGGAAAGATTGCGGAACACCTGCTCGATCTGCGGCTCGATGTCGGCGGAGACGAGCTCCATGCTGAAGGGATCAAGCGGGATCTGGCCGGACATGTAGACCATGCTACCGGCGTGGATGGCCTGCGAGTAGGCGCCGATGGCGCGCGGCGCGGCGGCAGTGGAAATGGCATGTCGGGACATTGGAGGCTCCGGGGCTGGAAGGTGGGCTGGAGCCGCCTCGTATAACGGCTCGCCCGCCGCCGTGCAAGCCGTCTCAGGCGCGCTTGCGCGCAACCCGCATCACGGTCTTGACCCGGCGTACCGCGCGGATGACGTCGGCAAGGTGCTTGCGGTCCCGCACCGTCACCACGAAGCGCATGTTGGTGTGGCGCTCGGTGCGTTCGGAGAGGTTCACGTCCTCGATGTTGGCGTTGGCGTCGGCCAGCGCGGCGGCGATGGTGGCGAGCGTGCCGCGACGGTTGATGACGTCGAGCTGGAGCTCGACGCTGAATTCGCGGTCCACCACCGGCGCCCATTGGACGTCGATCCATTTCTCGGGCGCGCTGCGGTAGTCGGCCACGTTGGCGCAGTGCTGCTGGTGGACCACGATGCCACGGCCGGCGGTGAGGAAGCCGATGATCGAATCGCCGGGCAGTGGGTAGCAGCACTTTGGGAAAGCCACCACCATGCCTTCGGTACCGCGGATGGCAAGCGGCACCGGCGGGGATTCGCTGTCGTTGCGCCGCTTGCGCCGCGCCTTGCTCGCCGCGTCCTCGGTCATCGGTATCTCGGGCAGGAGCAGCCGTGCCACCAGCGGTGCCGGGCGGTTGCCAAGGCCAATTTCGGTGTAGAGGCGATCGACGCTTTCGAGCTTGAGGTTGGCCAGCACCGGCGCGAGGGTGGTGGGCTCCAGCGCTTCGCGCGGAATGCCGGCGGAATCGAGTTCGCGTTCCAGCATGCGTTTGCCGAGCGCCCGGGCTTCGTCGCTCTGCAGGTTCTTGAGGTAGTGGCGGATGGTGGCGCGGGCCTTCCCGGTCACCACGAAAGTGAGCCAGGACGGATTGGGCCGCGCGCCGGGTGCGGTGACGATTTCAACCGTTTGTCCCGTCACCAGCTGGGTGCGCAGTGGCGCCAGTTGGCGGTTGATGCGGCAGGCCACGCAGCCATTGCCGAGATCCGTGTGGATGGCATAGGCAAAGTCGACCGCCGTGGCCCCGCGCGGCAGCGCCATGATCGTGCCCTTGGGGGTGAAGACGTAGACCTCGTCCGGGAAGAGGTCGATTTTCACGTTCTCGAGGAATTCCTGGGAATTGCCCGCCTGCTGCTGCATTTCGAGGATGCCGCGCAGCCACTCCCGGGCGCGCTTGTTGGCGCTCTTGGCCGCGCCGTCGCCGGTCTTGTAGAGCCAGTGCGCGGCGATGCCGGCTTCCGCCACCTGGTCCATTTCGCGGGTACGGATCTGCACTTCGATGGGCACGCTGAAAGGCCCGAACAGCACGGTGTGCAAGGACTGGTAGCCGTTCGCCTTGGGGATGGCGATGTAGTCCTTGAACTTGCCCGGCACCGGTTTGTAGAGGCTGTGCAGGATGCCGAGCGCGCGGTAGCAGGTATCGACGGTGTCGACCAGCACGCGGAAAGCGTAGACGTCGTGGACCCCGTCGAAGCCGAGGTGCTTCTCGCGCATTTTCTGGTAGATGCTGTAGATGTGCTTTTCGCGACCCAGCACGTTGGCGGTGAGGCGTTCCTGGCGGAGGTGGCGCTTGATGCGGTCGTTGATCTTGTCCACGACCTCCTTGCGGTTGCCGCGGATGCGCATCATTTCCGTCCGCAAGGTGCGATAGCGCAGGGGATAGAGCGCGGAGAAGCCCAGATCCTCGAGTTCGAGGCGGATGGTGTTGATGCCCAGGCGCTGGGCGATGGGGGCGTAGATTTCGAGCGTCTCGCGGGCGATGCGCCGGCGCTTTTCCGGCGCCAGGGCGTCCAGCGTGCGCATGTTGTGCAGGCGGTCGGCGAGCTTGACCAGGATCACGCGGATGTCGTCGGCCATCGCCATCAGCATGCGCTGGAAGTTGCGGGCCTGGGTTTCGGCCTGGGATTCGAATTCGAATTTCTCGAGCTTGGACAGGCCATCGACAATCGCCGCGACCTCGCTGCCGAACTCCTGCGCCACGGCGTCCGCGCGGATGTGGGTGTCCTCCACGACGTCGTGGAGGATCGCCGCGGTCAGCGTCTCATGGTCCATGTGCATGTCGGCGAGGATGACGGCCACGGCCAGCGGATGCTGGATGTAGGGCACGCCGGACTTGCGCAGCTGCCCGGTGTGGGCCGCGTCGCTGAACTCGTAGGCCCGGCGCACGGTGGCGACTTGCTCGGGTTGCAGGTAGCTGCCGATGCGGGCGTAGAGTTCGTCTACTTCAAGGATTTCCTGCCTGGCGTTCAAGCGCTGGGCCTCGGGGCGAGGCACGCGAGATCAGGCAGTCTGGAGGGCAAT
>JAYTTZ010000321.1:0-41802 GCA_043744805.1 Gammaproteobacteria bacterium | reverse complement strand
ATGAGATGAACCCATGACACTCGCCCAGATCCCGGCCTTCACGTGGTGGTGGATCGTGCTCATCGGCGCCACCGCGCTGTCCTGGCAGTTTGGCCACGGCCTCGCGTTTGGCGCGCAGGTCCACTACGGCACGGTGTTCGTGCTCGTGATTACCTCCCTCAAGGTGCGCGTGGTGTTCCTCGAGTTCATGGAACTGCGGCATGTGCCGTTGCCGCTGCGCCTGGTGTTCGAGGCGTGGACGGGGGTGGTGGCTGGCGCGGTGCTGTGGCTCCACTGGCCGGCAAGCTGAGCCCGGCCGCCCCTTGATCGCGCGTCCCGTGGTCGTCGTTGGGGTCGATCTCGCCTGGGGCGAGCGCCGGCCGGACGGCGTGTGCGTGCTCGAAGTCACCGACGAGGCCAGCCGCGTGCGCCAGATTGCCCTCACACGCGGCGACGACGAACTGCTCGGCCTGCTGGACGAAGCCACCCGCGATGCGCCATCCCTCCTCATGTTCGACGCCCCGCTCATCTGCCCCAACCCCACTGGCGCACGCCCGGCGGATCGCCTGAGCCACGTACTGTTCCACCGCGAGAAATGCGGCTGCCATCCCACCAACGCCACGCGCTGTCCACGCCCCCTGCGCCTGGCCTCGGCGCTCCAGGCACGTGGCCATGCACTGGACTGGCAGTTGCCGCCGGACGGACACCCGCCGCGCCTCGCGGCGGAGGTCTACCCCCATCCTGCACTGGTGCGCTGGTTCGAACTGGACGAGCGGATTCCCTACAAGAAAGGCCCGGTGGCCGCGCGGCGGGTCGAGTTTGCCCGCCTGCAATCGCTGCTGCTCCACTGGCTGCCCCGACGCTTCCCACGCTTCGTCCTCGACGACGACACTGCGACCCTGCTCGCACGGCCCTGGACCAAGGATCTCGAAGACCAGACCGACAGCCTGGTCTGCGCGCTCATCGGCGACTGGCACTGGCGCCATCGCGGCACGGCCACGCAGGTGGTGGGCGATCGCGAGACCGGCTTCTTTATCGTCCCCCAAACCCTCCAGCCCGAGGAAAGCACGAGCCCCCCATGAGCAGCCTCCTCGACCGGGATTCGCTCAACGCCTGCTGTCGTCACCAATCATGAAGTGCGTAGCCGCAGCCTTAGTGGCTCTGTTCATGCTGTCTTGAGATTGGGCCGGCTTGCGGTGCCGGGGCGGTGGCCGGTACCCGCCTTCCACTTGAATGAGACGCTACTATTCCCATCGGCGAGAGCGGTGTCGCGGATCACGACGACGCGCGTCTTCGATATTGCATCGGTTACACTCCTCAAAATGCTGAACCGCCTCCGCCAAACTGCCCCGGTCGTCGCCTTGCTGATCTGTGTGGCTTTGCTGGCTACAGGGCTCACGGGCGCGCACGCGCATCGGCGTGCCGGCGCACAGGACGACGGACACACGCTGCACGCCTGGGCTGGGATGGACTCAGACCGTGAGCATGGTCACGGCCACGAACTGAATGTCGACCATGCCATCGCAGCGGATTTCCCCAGCAGCCAACACAATGATGGTGCTCATTTCGATCCCCATCCCTTGTCGCTGATCCACCAGGACGGGTACGAGAATATCGAGTTGCCGGCTCTGCAAATACCCGCTGTCAAATCACTGTTGGATTTGCCATTGCTGCTGTGCGTCGCTGTCTTGGTTCTGACGCGAACTCAAATCCCCGTTATTGCCGTCCCCACCGATCAGCCAGATCCCAAACGAGCGGACTGGTTTCTACGCCCGCCACTGCGCGGGCCACCGTCGTTCTCCGTCGTTTGAGCTGACACGCCCGGCCATGCCGGGTCTCGCCTCCAAGCGCAATGCGCTGCCGGGGCCGTCCGACGGAGACTCATCATGTCGTTTTTTACCACGCGCAGGCTTGTTGCCTGTGCGTTTCTGCTGACCCCCCTCTTTGGCGGGGCGATCGAAGCTCTCCCCGGCAACGGTGCGCCACTCACCATGCAAGATGCCGTTGCAAGGACGCTGCAATTCAGCCCCGATCTCCAAGTCTTTGGGTATGAGCTGACCGCACAGGACGGACGCACCCGGCAGGCGGGCGCAGCGCCCAACCCCGAACTTGTCATTGATGTTGAGGATGCCTTGGGCACCGGCTCCAGGAGTGGTGTGTCGGCCATGCAGACCACCATAAGCCTGCGTCAGGTGCTGGAACGCGGTGCCCTCTTGCAGCGCGTAGCCGTCGCCAGCGAGGGCCGCAACCTGCTGGATGCTGAACTGGCCGAGAAGCGCCTCGATGCCGCCAGCGACGCCGCGCGCCGCTTCATCCAGGTGCTTTCCGATCAGGCCCGTTTGCAGCTCACTCACGAAGCGACCGTGCTGGCCGAAAAGACCGTAGAAGCCGCACGCTTGCGGGTGCAAGCTGCCAAAGTGCCGGAGGCCGAGTTGGCCCGTGCAGAAGCCGCCCTCGCGCGCACCCGCCTGGAGCACGACGATGTGGAGCACGCGCTGCTCACCAGCCGTCGCCAGCTCGCAGCGCTTTGGGGTGATACCGAAGCGGCGTTTGGCGAGGCACAAGGGCAGCTCTCGCAACTGCCTGCGCTCGCGCCCTACGAGAGTCTGAGCGCCCGCATCAGCAGTAATCCCAGCCTGCTCAAGTTCAGCTCCGAGGCGCGCTTGCGCGAGGCGGAAGTCATGCTGGCCGAGCAGCGCCGCAAACCTGCATGGACGGTCACCGCGGGCCTGCGCCGCTTTGAGGCGGGGGACGACTTTGCCGCCGTGGTCGGCCTCTCCATCCCGCTGCCCTTCCGCGACCGCAACGAGGGCACCATCGCCACCTCACTAGCCCTGCTCGAACAGGTGGATGTCAGCCGCAGCGCCACCGAAGTGCGGGTGCTGACCCAATTGTTCGAGTTGTGTCAAGAGTTACAGCACGCCCGCCACACCGCAGACGCGCTCGACACTGAAGTGTTGCCGCGTGTGCAGAGCGCGCTCAAGCAAACCGAATACGCCTACGAGCGCGGCCGCTACAGCTATCTGGAACTGGTTGCCGCCCAGCGCGAGCTGTTGGAAGTCAAGCGCGCGCGCATCCAGGCCGCCATCGATGCCTACGGCTACGCCACCGAAATTGATCGTCTGACCGGCGCAGTGCCCGGCACCACTCCCACCGAATGAGATCGGCCATGAACCAACTTCTTTCGCTGTGCCTGTTGTTGAGCCTCGCCGCCTGTGGCCGCTCTGAATCGCCTGCCGCTGCCGCCCCCCAAGCCGCTGGCGGGCATGAAGCACCGGCTGCCGAACCGGTCAAAGGCCCGCATCGTGGGCTGATGCTCACCGATGGCCCATTCGCCATCGAATTGGCGGTGTATGAAACCAAGGTACCGCCCGAATACCGTGCGTGGCCGACACTGCTCGGCAAACCACTGCCGCTGGGCGATGTGACGCTGACGGTCGAGGTAACGCGGCTTGGCAACCAGGTCAATACCTTCCAGTTCAAGCCGGAGGGCGACTTCCTGCGCGGCGACGGCGTACTGATCGAGCCGCATTCCTTCTCGCTGAAAGTCACCGCAATCCACGCCGGTAAGACCCACACCTGGGCCTACGACAGCTTCGAGGGTCGCACCACCATCGCGGCCAAGGTGGCGGAAGGAGCGGGCATCAAGACCGAGCTGGCAGGCCCGGCAACGCTCACCGAAACACTCACGCTCTACGGTCAGATGGCCGCCAATCCCGAGCGCCAGCGGGAGGTGAGTGCGCGGTTTCCCGGCTTGATTCGCAGCGTCGAAAAAAAGCTCGGCGATGCGGTGCAGGCAGGTGAAACCCTCGCCACCATCGAAAGCAACGACAGCCTGCAAACCTATTCGTTGAAAGCCCCGATCGCCGGTGTGGTGACGCAGCGCGACGCCAATCCGGGCGAGGAATCCGGGGATCGCGTGCTGTTCACCATCACCGATACCAGTGCGGTGATTGCCGAACTATCGGTGTTCCCCAAGGACCGCGCGCGGGTGCGCCCGGGTGCGGCGGTGACATTGCGGCTCGCCGATGGTGATGCGAGCGTCAGCGGCAAGATCGCGCGCGTCGATGTGAAGGCATCCAGCAACCAATCGGTACAGGCGCGCGTCCTGATCGAGCAGCACAATGGCAGCTTTCTGTCCGGCAGCTTCGTCACTGGCGAGGTAGCAGTCGCAGTGCGTCAGGTGCCCCTCGCGGTGAAGACGGCGGGCCTGCAAGCCTTCCGCGATTTCACCGTGGTATATGCGCAGGTGGGCGAGACCTACGAGGTGCGGATGCTCGAACTCGGCACCGCGCAGGGTGACATGGTGGAAGTGTTGGGAGGCTTGGAACCGGGCACGCGCTATGTGACCGAGAACAGCTACGTCATCAAAGCCGACATCGAAAAATCCGGCGCGTCACACGACCACTAAGAGGACGCCGCCATGATCGAAAAACTATTGCAATTCGCCATTGCCCGCCGAGGGCTGATGATGGTCTTAGCCCTCGCACTGGCTGCCCTGGGTGCCCACAACTACACCCGTCTGCCGATTGATGCGGTGCCCGACATCACCAACGTGCAGGTGATCGTCAACGTGCCCGCACCCGGTTACACGCCGCTGGAAGCCGAGCAGCGCGTGAGCTTTCCGATGGAAACCGCGATGTCGGGCCTGCCCAAGCTCAGCTACACGCGGTCGCTGGCGCGATATGGGCTGGCGCAGGTGACGGTGGTATTCGAGGACGGCACCGACATCTACTTCGCCCGCCAGCAAGTCGCGGAGCGGATGAATGCTGCGCGTAGCCAGTTACCGGAGGGTCTTGAACCGACGATGGGGCCGATTGCCACGGGCCTCGGTGAAATTTTCATGTTCACCGTGGATGCCGAACCGGGTGCGAAGAACCAAGACGGCTCGGCGATGACGCCCACCGACCTGCGCTCGGTACATGACTGGATCATCCGCCCGCAGTTACTGCGCGTGCCGGGGGTGGTCGAGATCAACCCGATTGGCGGTTACAAGAAGGAGATTCTGGTCGCTCCAGACCCTGCAAAGCTGCTGGCCTACAGCTTGAGTCACGAGGATGTGCTGAACGCGCTGAAGGCCAACAACGGCAATCGCGGTGCGGGATTCATCGAGCGCAACGGCGCGCAGTGGCTGATGCGCATCCCCGGCCAGGCCGAGGGCATGGATGACCTCGGCAATGTGGTGGTGAAGACGCAGGGCGGCGCGCCGCTGCGGGTGCGCGATGTGGCCACGGTGTCGCTAGGTCAGGAACTGCGCAGCGGTGCCGCCACGCAGAATGGTCGCGAGGTGGTGATGAGTACGGTCTTTATGCTCATTGGTGCCAACAGCCGCACCGTGGCGCAGGGCGTGGCCGACAAACTCGAAGCGATCAAGGCCAGCCTGCCCGCTGGCGTGATCGTCACGGCCGCCTATAACCGCACCGTGCTGGTCAACAAGACGCTGGCCACAGTGCAGAAAAACCTGCTCGAAGGCGCGTTGCTGGTGGTCGTCGTGTTGTTCCTGCTGCTAGGTAATGCGCGCGCGGCTCTGCTGACGGCGGCGGTGATCCCGCTCGCCATGCTGATGACGGTCACTGGCATGGTCGCGAACCGGGTCAGTGCAAATCTGATGAGCCTGGGCGCGCTGGACTTCGGCCTGATCGTCGACGGCGCGGTCATCATCGTCGAGAACTGCCTGCGGCGGCTCTCGCACGAGGCGCGCGAACGCGGCTCGCAGATGCCGCTCAAGGAGCGTCTGCAACTGGTGTTCGAGGCGACCAGGGAAGTGATCCGCCCGGCGCTTTTTGGCGTCTTCATCATCACGGCGGTGTATCTGCCCATCTTCAGCCTTACGGGCGTGGAGGGGAAGATGTTCCACCCGATGGCCTTCACCGTGGTGCTGGCCCTGGTGAGCGCCATGCTGCTCTCGCTCACCTTCGTCCCTGCGGGTGTAGCGCTGCTGTTTCGTAAGCCGGTGGTGGAGAAAGAGAACCTGTTGATGCGCGGGGCAAGTCGTGTTTATCGCCCGGTCCTGGCGGCCGCGCTGCGTCTGCGGTGGGTCTTGCTCACCGGGGCAGGTGTTCTGGTCGTGCTGTCAGGCATTCTTGTGACGCGCATGGGCAGCGAGTTTCTGCCTAACCTCGATGAGGGCGACATCGCCATGCACGCGCTGCGCATCCCCGGCACGTCGCTGGGGCAGGCCATCTCGCAGCAGAAACAGCTGGAGGAAGCCATTAGGCAGCTGCCGGAAGTGGAGCGTGTGTTCGCCAAGATAGGCACCGCCGAGGTGGCGACCGAGGCCGCACCGCCGAGCGTGGCCGACAATTTCATCATCCTGAAAGACCGCAAGGAATGGCCTGATCCCAGCAAGTCCAAGAATCAGGTGGTGGCCGATCTGGAAGCAGTGGTCACACCGATCCCTGGCAACCGATACGAATTCTTGCAGCCGATCCAGATGCGTTTCAACGAGCTGATTGCGGGCGTGCGTGCGGAACTGGCAGTGAAGGTGTTCGGCGATGACCACGACACGCTGGTGGCACTCGGCGCACAGATCGGAAAAGTGCTGAACACCGTGCCGGGTGCTGCCGACGTGGCTGTCGAGCAAGCCACGGGTCTGCCGGTATTCACCATCAAGCCGAAGCGCGAGACGCTCGCGCGGCTGGGCCTGAACGTCGCTGACGTGCAGGACTTGGTGGCGACAGCGCTCGGTGGTGAAGTGGCTGGCCAGCTCTATGAAGGCGACCGCCGCAGCGAGATTATCGTACGTCTGCCAGAACGCCTGCGCAGCAAGCCGGAGGCGCTTTCAAGTCTGCCGGTGCCGCTGCCGGGAGGAGGCTATGTGCCGCTGGGCGAGGTGGTCGAAACCGAACTCGTCTCCGGCCTCAATCAAGTCAACCGCGAAAACGGCAAGCGCCGCGTGGTAGTGACCGCCAATGTGCGCGGCCGTGACCTCGGCAGCTTCGTCAAAGACGTGCAGACGGCAGTGGCGGAGCAAGTCGAACTGCCGTCCGGCTACTGGTTGGACTATGGCGGCACCTTCGAGCAGTTGCAGTCAGCGAGCAAACGCCTCGCTATCGTGGTGCCGGTGACGCTGCTGCTGATCGTGGGCCTGCTCTACATGGCGCTCGGCTCCGCCCGCGATGCCGCGGTGATCTTCAGCGGCGTGCCGCTGGCGCTCACCGGCGGCGTCCTGGCGCTGTGGCTGCGTGGCATTCCGCTTTCGATTTCGGCGGGCGTCGGCTTTATCGCGCTATCCGGTATCGCGGTGCTCAATGGCCTGGTAATGGTCAGCTTCATCCGTGATCTGCGCCAGTCCGGCATGGGTCTGGATGAATCCATCATCGAAGGCGCGATGACGCGCCTGCGTCCGGTGCTGATGACGGCCCTGGTCGCGGGCCTCGGTTTCGTGCCGATGGCCTTCAACACCGGCATCGGCAGCGAGGTGCAAAGGCCGCTCGCCACGGTAGTGATCGGCGGTATCTTGTCTTCCACCTTGCTCACTCTGCTCGTGCTGCCGGGGCTGTATCGCCTGCTGGCACGCAAAACCATTTCTGTTGTGTCCCCCTGAGTCATCCATGCCAGGGAGTTTTCCAATGAAACTGAAACTGATTGCCGCGCTGCTACTCTCCCTATTCGCTGGTGCCGCGTTCGCGCACAGCGACCACAACGACGAAGCCCCTCAGCCATCGGTCGAGCAAGAAGCGAAGACGGACGCCAAAGCCCAGGCACCGAAACCAACACACTCGCATGAGGCTGCCAAGACGCAAGACAACGCCGCGACTGAAACCCCTGCGACTCCGCCGGCGGCAGAGCCGAACAAAGCGCCATGAGCGGTCGCGACCAGCGCGATTCTGATGACCGCCGGCTTTGCGCTCAAGGGCTATTTCCAACCTTGATGAGACTCGATATGACTGAAACCACCACCACGCTGCACGCCAGCACACCGCAATTTCTGAAGGCCACGGCGCTGGCACTGGCGACCGCAGGAGCCATCCTGCTGACGACCGTGCTGCCGGCCGAATACGCCATTGATCCGACGGGCATCGGCAAGGCGCTCGGCCTCACTGCGCTGCATGCCCCTGGTGGCGAAGCCAGTGCGGTCGCAGCACCCGTGCCTGCCGCCAGCACCTTAGTAATTGATCCCACCGCAAGCGTCATCCAGCAGCCGACGCCTTACCAGAGCGGCGAAATGACGCTGACCCTGCAAGCCAACGAGGGCGCCGAGATCAAGGCGCAGATGCACGCGGGCGAAACCTTCGTCTTCAGCTGGGTCAGCGAGGGTGGCCCGGTGAATTTCGACCTGCACGGCGAGAAGCCGAACGATGGCGACAAATTCACGAGCTATTGGAAAGACCAAAAAAACATCTGCAGGCCACGGCAGTTTCACCGCGCCATTCGAGGGATCGCAGGGCTGGTATTGGAAGAACAATGGCAGCACGCCTGTGACCATCACGGTGAAGGTCAGCGGCTACTTCCAGAAGCTCTATCGGCCCGGCTGATCTAGCGCGACCATGTTCTCCCTCCTGAAGAACCGCACGTATCGTCACCTGTTTCTTGCACAGGCGGTGGCGCTGGTGGGCACGGGACTCGCCACGGTTGCACTCGGACTATTGGCCTACAATCTGGCGGGGAAAGACGCGGGCGCAGTGCTCGGCACGGCACTTGCCATCAAGATGGCGGCCTATGTGCTGGTGGCTCCGCTGGCGGGGACCTACGCCAATGGTTTTCCGCGTCGCACGCTGCTGGTGAGTCTCGACTTCAGCCGCCTCGCAGTCGTGGTGGTGCTGCCCTGGGTGGATCAAATCTGGCAAATCTATGTGCTGATCTTCGTGCTGCAAAGCAGCTCGGCTGCGTTCACGCCCGCCTTTCAGGCGACCATCCCGGAAGTGCTGCCGGATGAGGAGGACTACACTCGGGCACTGTCACTTTCGCGCCTCGCCTATGACCTCGAAAACCTGCTGAGTCCAGCGCTTGCGGCGATGCTGTTGCTGGTCGTCAGCTATCGCGGCCTGTTTCTGGGCACAGCCGTCGGCTTCATGGGATCGGCGCTGCTGGTGCTGCCGGTGGAATTGCCCCACGCGCGAGCCACCGCGCCGCAACTCAGCATCGGTCGCAAGCTGACGCAGGGCCTGCGCATCTATCTCGCCACGCCCCGCCTGCGCGGTCTGCTGGCACTGACCCTGACGGCTGCTGCGGGTAGCGCGCTGGTGATCGTCAACACCGTCGTCGTCGTCCGCGAGAGCCTGTCACAACCTGAAAGTGCCGTGGCCTTGGCGCTGGCCGCATTTGGCAGTGGCTCGATGGCAACCGCGCTGCTGTTGCCGCGTGTTCTCAAGCAATACAGTGATCGGGTGGTGATGTTCACCGGCGCGACGCTGCTCTGTGGCTTATTGATCGCACTGGCCATCACCTGGCCGCTGCTGACGTCGACGCTGCAATGGCCGCTGCTGTTGGCGGGCTGGTTGCTCCTGGGTGCCAGCTACGCGGCGGTCGTCACGCCCGGGGGCCGCTTGCTGAGGCGATCGTCGACGGAACAGGATCGGCCTGCCTTGTTCGCCGCGCAGTTCTCGCTGTCGCACGCCTGCTGGCTGATTGCCTATCCCGTCGTTGGGTGGCTGGGGGCGAAGGTGAGCATCGCGGCCGCGATCTGGGCGATGGCGGCATTGGCGGTGCTCGGCATGCTGCTCGCACGCGGCCTATGGCCGCGTGACGATAATGTTCTCCCGCCGCCCACCTGCCGCGCCTGCTGATCGCCACCGATGCCTTTGAAATGCTGGACCCGTCGGTACGTGCGGCGCTGGCGCCTGCGGTCGCCGCGCTCAAGGCGCGGTTCGCCCAAACCTGCGAGGTGCGGATGCTCAAGGATGGCTTCGACCACCTCGTGCAGATCTTTCGCCCGCTCCAGTGCATCGAAATCTGGTCCGGGCCAGGACCGTGGATCAGGGCCGGGCAACCCGCGCTCGGACCCGGCGTGCGCGAGCGCTTTACCTGGGCCGCCACGGTGCACGAAGAGGACATGCCCCCACTCCGGGCCCAGCGCGCGTCCATCACCAAGGTCCTGGAAGATCTCCTGCGGGAGGGCGGCGTGCTCCTCCTGCCCACCCTCGCCGACAGCGCGCCCATGCGCAATTCGCCGGCTGCCGCGATGGAAGACTTCCGCCGCGGCGCGCTACGCCTCCTGAGCGCCGGCGGCCTGAGCGGATTGCCGCAGATCTCCCTACCGCTCGCCAGCCGCGCTGGCTGCCCGCCAGGCCTGTCCTTGATGGGGCACCGGCACCCGGACGCAGCACTGCTGGCGGTGGTACGGCAACTCACCGCCGTGGGCTGATCAGCCCGGCGCCGGCCGCGTCCCTGCCGGCGCCAGGGTCACCGACTCGCTCCCGGGCTCGAACCACAGCACGGCTTCACCGCGCTTCAACTGGTGCAGGACCTGCGCCACTTTCTGCTCGAACGAAAATGCCTGCTCGCCATAATCCGTGCCTTCACGCAACACGAAGGCCTCGATCACGCCGCGCAGGGCTTCCTGCGAAAGCGCTTCATGGGGGATCTGGACAGGCGGTTCCTGCGACATGGGCGCGACCTTCAGCATTGCATCCTGGGGCCAGAGGATAGCCCCTGGCCGATGCCTTCGCCTGCACGGATCGCGGCAGCCGGGCCCCTCCGAGCACGCCTGGTCCACGCGCGGGTTAAAGGACCTGCAGGTCCTGGACGCTAGCTAGCCTTACGGTGCATTCGCAGGGCCCCCCGGGCTTCAAGCCATCGGTCCTCCGGATTGCATCCTGTTGAAGCCTGCGCGGCTTGCCCGCAGCGATCAGGAGATCACTTCCTTGCCCAGATTGACCGAGCTTTCGCGCTACCTGACGCGTGAAATGATCACCGTCCTTGTCGTTGCCGTCTCAGTGTTCGCCGGCCTGACGGCGTGGCATGTCGTCGAGCGCGACTCACTTGCGCGTGAGTTCATCGAGAAGCAAAAGAAAGAGGTCATGCACGACAAGCGCGAGCAGGTCCAGACCACCTTGGCCACCGTCTACCAGAACCTCCGCGCCATCAGCCTGCTGCCCAGCGTGCGGCAGATATCGGGCGGGAATCGCGTCGAAGCGGCCAACGAGGACGTGGTTGAAAGCGGGCGCTTCAGCGCCGAAGGCAACGCCACCGTGCAGGCCCTCTACAACAACCTGGCCGGCCAGGTGAACGTCTCTGAAATCTACGCGGTGCTCGATGGACTCGACGCCGACAAGGGAGAAATTCCGTTCTTCATGTTCGACACCGTCAAGTTCGGCCGCCAGGGCGCGGACGTCGACGCAGCCGGGGACAAGCGAAAAAGCGACACGCCGGAGGAATCCGAGGAAGCGGAATACGCTTACTTCCCGCGGCAGACTGCCGCGCTTCGACAGCATTTCCCACGGTTTGACTTCGACAAGCTGGCGGACATCCCGGCGGCGGCCTCGCCGTTCATGCGGACCTGCGACAACGCGCAGTACCCCTCCATTGCGCACGGTGATGAAAAAAATACCTTCGGCTTCCTGTATTCCGTGCCCTTCTATAACGACGAGGGCAGCTTTCGCGGCGTGATCTCCGCAATCATCCGCAGCAACGCGCTGGAGGCCCTGCTCGTGGGTGCCCCGGTCATTCCCGTTACTGAAAAAGACAAGGCCGCGCAGGCCAGCGCTGGCTGGGAGATGCCCGAACCTTCGAATTTCATGCTGGCGAGCAACGGACACCAGATCGAAGTCTTTGATCGCAGGAACACCGGATTGCCCGGGTTCGTGAAGGCCGGCACCCCCGACCGCAACGTCTTCCGGTTTCCCCTTGCGATCCACAGCGACGCGCCCTGGGAACTGAGCTACTACCTGCCCGAGTCCGCCATCGAGGACGCGCTGGCCTCCCACGACCATCTCTTCCTGGTACTGCTCGGCGTCATCCTGGCCGCGCTGCTTGCGGCGTCCACCGCCCTGGTTGCCCTCACTCGTATCCGCTTGCAACTCGGTGGTGAAATCGGCGCGGTGTCCACGGTGGTTGAAGCGGTGAGCAATGGCGCGCTGGAGGCGGATATCCCGGCGAACGTGGCGGACACCAGCGTGCTCGGCAGCATGCGGCGGATGCTGGCCAAACTGCAGGCGATCGATCAGGCGGCGGCAGCCAACGCGGCCGAGCAAGCGGCGATGAACCAGGAAATTTCGCAACTCGTGGGCGCGGCGGTGGATGGTGATTTCAGCCAGCGCATCACGCTCGACGGCAAGAGCGAGTACTTCAGGATCCTGGGCGAAGGCCTGAACCGCCTCATGGCCACCAACGAGCACAGCCTGGAAGCATTCGCCTGCGTGCTGACCGCATTGGCTCGCGGCGATCTCCGCCAGACCATGCAGGGCGAGTTTTCCGGCTCCTTCGGCCGCCTCAAGGACGACTCGAACTCAATGATCGAGACCCTCAAGGGCCTGGTCACGAACATCAAGAACTCGGCCGACGCGATTGGTGTCGCGGCAAGGGAAATCGCGGAAGGCAACCTGGATCTGTCGCATCGCTCTGAGCAACAGGCGGCCAACCTGCAGGCAACCGCCGCCAGCATCGAGCACCTCACCGCCACGGTGAAGCAGAACTCCAGCCACGCGCGCGAAGCCAACGACCTGGCGGTGGCCACCTCCGCCGTGGCGGTGCGGGGCGGGGAACTGGTCTCGGGCGTCGTCACCACCATGGTGTCCATTGCAGAATCCTCGCGCCGGGTGGAAGACATCATCGCCGTCATCGACGGCATCGCCTTCCAGACGAACATCCTCGCGCTGAACGCGGCCGTGGAAGCAGCCCGCGCCGGGGAGCAGGGTCGCGGCTTCTCCGTGGTCGCTGCGGAAGTGCGGGCCCTGGCGCAACGTTCCTCAAGAGCCGCGGGGGAAATCAAGCTGCTCATCACGAACTCGGTGGGCAAGGCGAATGCCGGCGCCGCGCTGGTGAAGGAAGCCGGTAGCACCATGGACGCCATCGTCACTTCCGTCCAACACCTCACCCGCATGCTGGGCGACATCGCGCTGGCCTCCGGCGAACAGAGCCAGGGCATCGAGCAGATCAATCGTTCGGTGGGCCTCATCGACGACTCTACCCAGCAGAACGCGGCGCGGGTCGAGCAGGCGGCCGCAGCCGCAAGACTGCTGTCGGAACAGGCCCAGGGCTTGCTGGGCGCCGTGAGTGTCTTCCAGTGGTCTGATTACCCCGGTGACCGGCGCCAGGCTTCCTCGCCCGGACATCGACTGCGCCAAGGCAAGGGGGTCCCGTGAACCGCGGCCTGGCAAACGCGTTCGCATTACGGCGCAAAGTTCCTACTTCCCCATACAAGGAAAGACTGTCATGAAGAACTTCAAGGATCTCCCGCTGCAGGACCAGCTCCGGAAAGTGCTGCTGGGAATCATCACGGGCTTCGTCATCTTCGGCGCCTTCACGCTCGCAACGCTTGAAATCTTGCGCATTCGTGGCGGCATCTACCACCAGATCATCCAGGGCAAGGACCTCATTGCCGACGTACTCCCGCCACCGGAGTACATCGTCGAGTCCTATCTGACCGCCTTCCAGCTGTCGCGCGCCAGCACGCCAGACGAGATTGCGGCGCTGGAGAAGACGCTCGGGCGCCTGCGCGAGGAATACGGTATTCGCCGGATTTTCTGGCAGGCGTCGAACCTCCCGCCGCACCTGCATGACCTGCTGGTGACCGCGGATCCGCCGGTTCAGGCCTTCTACGCGACCGCCTTCGATCGCCTGTTGCCGGCCGTGCGCCGTGGCGACAAGGACGCGATCAACAAAGCCCTGGGTTCGCTCGCCGGCGACTACGGCGCCCACCGCCAGGCCATCGACGCCGTAATCGAGGGGTCGAATGCACTCTACGTCGCGAACGAGAATTACGCTGGCAACGTGCTGCTCGCCGGGCGCGTGCTGCTCCTTGGCGTCTTCCTCGCCGCGATTGCCATCGCCTGGTTCGCCTTCCGCGCCGTGTCGCGCAACCTGATGCAGGTGGCCGAGGCCAACCTCGGCGTGAAGACCGCGCTCGACCAGGTCTCGGCCAAGGTCATGATGGTCGACCCTGCGCGTCAGCTTGTGTACCTGAACAACGCGGCGGGTCGGATGTTCGAGGAGCTTGAATCCGACTTGCGGACCGAGCTTCCGGGTTTCAGCGCCACCGCGCTCGTGGGCCAGTCCCTCGGCGTCTTCGATCGCGCCGCTGGCCAGGATCGCGGCCTGCTGGGCGAGGATGCAACACGTCCTGCCGCCTGCGAGTTGAAAATCGGGCCGCGTGTTTTCGCGGTGGTCAGCACGCCGGTGCTCAACGCCGGGGGCACCGGGATCGGCTCGGTGCTTGAATGGAGCGATCGCACCCACGAAGTGGCGATGGAACAGGAAGTCGCGACGCTCATCCATGCCGCCAGCCGGGGTGATTTCACCAAGCGGGTGGAGATCTCCGACAAGCACGGCTTCTTCCGCCTGCTTGGCGAAGGCGTGAACCAGCTCCTGCACACCACCGAAGCCGGCCTCGACGACGTCGCACGGGTCCTCGACGCCCTGTCCCACGGTGACCTCACGGCGAGCATCGACGCCGATTACAGCGGCACCTTCGGCAAGCTGAAAGGGGACTGCAATGCGACCGTAGACAAGCTCAAGGGCCTCCTCGAAGGCATCCGGGTCGTTGCCGAATCGATCCTCACCGCCGCCCAGGAAATTGCTTCCGGTAGCCTCGATCTTTCGCGTCGGGCCGAATTACAGGCCGCAAGCCTGGAGGAAACCGCCTCCAGCATGGAGGAGATCGCGAGCACCGTGCGGCAGAACGCGGACGGCGCCGCCCAGGCCAATGGACTCGCGCAGTCCGCCTCCAACATCGCCGCCCGGGGCGGCGCACTGATCGACCAGGTCGTGCGCACCATGTCAACCATCGATGCCTCCTCGCGCAGCATTGCCGAGATCATCAGCGTGATTGACGGCATCGCCTTCCAGACCAACATCCTGGCACTGAACGCCGCCGTGGAAGCGGCGCGCGCCGGCGAGCAGGGCCGCGGCTTCTCCGTGGTGGCCTCCGAAGTGCGCAGCCTTGCGCAGCGCTCGGCGGCAGCGGCCAAGGACATCAAGCAGCTCATTTCACAGTCGGTTGGCAACGTCGCGCAGGGTTCCAGCCTGGTGCAGCAGGCGGGGAGCACGATGGGCGAACTCGTAGGTTCGGTGCAGCAGCTAACGGCGTTGATGGGGGAAATCTCCACCGCCTCGACCGAGCAAAGCGCGGGAGTCGACCAGGTCAACATGGCGGTCGCGCAGATGGAGGATTCAACCCAGCAGACCGCGGCGATGGTCGAGCAGTCGGCGGCTTCCGCCAAATCACTGGAAGAGCAGGCAGACAACCTCCGGGTTTCGATCGAGGCGTTCAGGCTTGGCGACGAGGGCGAGCGACCCAAGCGCTCCGGACGGCAAGCGGCCTGGCCGCCCGCGACCGACACCCGTCAGCGTTCGATGCTGTAGAGGAGATCGGCGCCACTGCGGCTGCCGGTCTCGGCCTCGACGTTCCAGTGCTTGTCCAGCAGATAGCGCAAGCGGAACGTGGACGCCTGGTCCAGCAGTCCCATGCCATAGCCTACGTACAGGCGGGGTGAGAGGAACTTGCCCAAGTTGAGCGCCACGCTCCTGCGGTCCTTGGCGTAGGGGCTGTTCACCACCTTGATTTCGTCGAGCCCGAAAGTCCGGGCAATCCGTTGAGTCAGGAAGCCGCCCTGGCTCAAACCCAGCGAGGCGGCAGCCCCCATCAGGGCATTGGCGTCGGTGCTGGACGTCCCGCTCAAGGGACGACCGGCCACGAGATAGCTCAGTACGTCGGCATCCGGCAGCGCCGGCGAGGAATACAGGCGCACGCGCGGATCCTGCAGGCGCCCCGTCACGTGCAGGCCGGCCGTCACCGCGTCCACCACGCGCTCGGCGCGCGCATCCACCGCTGGATCAGCCAGCACCTGGCCGCTGTAAACCACCCGACTCCGGCGCAGGTTCAAGTCCTGGCCCCACTGCGTGTAATGGCCATCCTCGATGCGCAGTTCGCCCGTCGCGCGCGTGGACTGCCGGTCCTTGTCGAGGATCTTGAGTTCCCCCACCAGGCGCCCCGCGAGGCCCTTGGCCTCCAGGTTCACCTTTTCGCCGAGTCGCAAGATCACCTTGCTCTCCAGCGCAAAGCGCCTCGCCTCGCCTGCGGCCTCCTCGTCGACCAGGCGTACGTCCGCGGAGCGTTCGGTGGCGGGACTGCCTTCGCGCAGGCTCAGTTTCGCCTCCGGGATGTCGACCTCGCCCGTCACGGTTGCGCGTGAAGGGTGGAGGTCCAGCACCAGCCGCGCGGAGGCCAGCACGCTGGCGTCCGGCAGATCCATCACCCGGAAGCGCGTGCTGTCGACACGCAAGCTGGCGGACAGTCCAGCGTTGCCCGCCTCGAGCTTGCCGCGCAGGCTTGCCGTGCCACCACCCGAACGTGCCTCGCCTTCAAGCGCCAGCGCCCCGCTCGAACCGCCCTTCAGGCGCAAGGACAAATCATCGAGCTCGATCCCGAGCCGCGTGATCTGCATTTTCGAAACTTCGACCCGCGCATCACCCGCCAGCACCGGGGCCCGCAAGCTACCGCCCAAACCCAGATCCGCGTGTGCGCGGCCGGCAAGCTCGGCCACTTCGTCGCTGTACGCGGCGAGGGACGCCAGATCGGGCGCATCAAGCTTGAAACGTCCCTTGAGCGGCAGGGTCGGGGCATGGGCCAGATCCCAGGGGCCGGGCGGCAGCGCGAGGGACAGCGACAGCGGCACCTTGCCAGGCTGTTCGAGCGCGGCGGTGAGATCGAGCGTAAGACCGTCCGGCCGCGTGGCCACCGCAAGATGGGCCCCCGCGAAGTCGATGGGCGGACCCGTCGAATCGGCCACCTCGAAACGCATCGGCGCCAGATCGAACTGGCCGTCCAGCGCCGCGAGCAGCTGGCCCGAACCCCGCGCTTCGAGCGCACCCGAGACTTCCCCACGTTGCCACGCTACCCACGGTGGCAGGGCCGCCAGCGCCAGCGCTTCCAGCGACGCCCTTGCCTGCCAGTCGCCAGCGGGTTGCAGGGCGGCCTCCAGGCAGAGTCGGCCCTGCCCCTGCCAACACTGCCGGGAGAGCGCGAATGAATTAACGGTGAACGCCAGCGCGGACGGCGCCTGCAAGGTAAAGCCCGCAAGCTCGCCCTGTCGCCAGCTGCCGGCCGTGAGTGCGCCTGCCCAGCGTAGCGGCGCGGTGGCCAAGGCGCCGTGGGCAGCGAGATCAAAATGCGCGCTGCCGCGAGCGGCCTGCACGGTGATCGCCTGCGCCGCCAACCGACCGTCAAGCGCGATCGCGAGGGTGTCGAGAGACCGTCCTTGCCAGCGCAGCCCGGTCGTGTCGAGCTTGAGCCTCTGGTCCTGCTGGCGCGTGGGGTTGATGTCCCAGTAGCCGGTGGCGGACGCCAGCGCAAGGTCTTGCAGGACCAGCCCCTGCACGGCCAACTGGCCGTGGCTCGCGGGCTGCTCGAAGGTCCCCGTCCATGCGCCCTCGGCCGAGAGCGTACCCGCCGCGCCTGGCATGAGGTCGTCCAGGGCGGGTACGCGGACCCGCCAGGTGAGCGTCTGACCCTGGCCCACCCCACCACTGGCCTCCACGCTCGCCAGGCCCGAGTGCAGGCTCAAGCCCGGCACCCGCAGCGCCTCGCCGTGTCGCACGAGCCGCGCCCCACCCCACAGGCGCCGCCCCCGCAAGGTGCCGGCCAGCTGGTCGAGGACCAGGGTGAAGTCCCCGGGCTCGCCGGCCGTCGTCAGCGAGAAACCAAGCTTGCCCGGCCAGCCGGGAAGCCAGATCCCGGGATCAAAATCGCGCGCGCTGGACTCGAGTCGCCAGCGCGGCGCGCTAGCGGACCAGTCAATTTCACCGCCGGCCGTCATCCGTCCCGCACCGGCACGCGCCTCGAAGCGGTCAAGTTTCATGCTGGCCAGCCCGCCCGTCGCGGCAAGGTCGATGTGGCCGCGCGGGCGCTTGTCCAGGGCGAGCTCAAAACGTGACGTCGCCGCCCAGGCTTCCGGCGTGCCCTTCACGGTGAGTTCACCGCGCCGACTGACCACCCGCTGGCCGCGCGGCAGCGCCTGCGCCAGATCCTGCCAATGGCCTTCGATAGCCATGGCGAGCGCGGGCGCCAGATCCAGCACCCCGCTGAAGCTCGCGTGCCCGCCGCCCGCGGCGAGCTCCAGGGACTCAAGGTCGATGCGGTGGCGATTACCCCGACCCCGGGCCTGCCAGCGCTGCAGCGGTCCCAGGGCCGACGCAGGTGGCGACGGCACCGTGGTCTCGGCGTCGAGGCGGAAAATGAAATCCTCCGGCGTGCCGGCCAGATGGAATTCGCCGTGCTGGCTGGCGACCCGCGCCGCCGAGTCCAGCGGCCATTGCAAGCCCTGCCAGTGGCCGTCAAGCGTGGCCCCGGGCAGCACCGTGTCGAGCACGCCACTGAGGCGGATTTGCTGGTTTTCCACCGAGCTGAGTACGAGTTCGTCCAGCAGGATTTCACCCGCCTTGCCGCCGGTCGCACGGCCGTCGACCTGCCACGCACCCAGACGGCCGTGTTGGAAGCTTGCCGCGATGCTGGCCGCGCCGAGTTGCAGGCCCCGGCCCTGTGCCCTCAGTTCACCCGCCACCAGCATGGGCGCTGGCAGGCCAACGGTCGGCAGCGCCTCGCGAACGGGCACACCCAGCGTGATCGCCCACGCGCCCGCCTCAAACGGCAGCGCAACGCTGGCCGTCAGGCTGGCTTGCAGCGGTGCGGCCAGCTGTTGTTCGAGCGTCACGCCGCCGCCTGCACCCTTGATCCGGCCACTGCCCTGCGCAAGGAGGCCATCCGGAAAGCGATGCTGCCAGTGAGCCTCGAAGTCGAGTTGCTCTCGGCTGCCGTGCCCCCAACGCCCTGCCAGGGTGACGTCCGTCGCCCCCTGGTTGAGCGAAAAATCGACCAGCTGCAGCGCCGCACCGCGTGGCCAGTTGAACGCGGCCCTCAAGCGCTTGAAACGCAAGTCCGGGGCGGCAGGCGAGGCCAGCGCGAGGCTCGCCAGGGTGGCGTCGGCCACACGCAAGGCGAACGGCAGGCGCGGGAGATCCGGCAGCCGCACTGACGGCGCCGAAGCGGTCGCCCGCAGCACGAGGCTGGCTTCGCCGGCAGCAATGACCGGGAAGTGGATCTCACCGCGCAGGAGGGCCGAAGTGTCGAGCCGCAGGGCAAGGCGGTTGATCACCAGCGTGTAATCGCGGGTCGTCAGGCGCACCTCGAACAGCACCGCGCCGTCCGCGAGGCTGCCTTCCATCGTCGCGAACTGGAACCCGCAGCCCGGTGCCAGCGCCTGCGCCACACCGAGAGCCAGCCGCAGGCCCAGCGAACTGAACAGCAGGAGGCCCGGCAGCAGCAGCGAGGCCAGGAAGATCGACACCAGCAGTCGCCACGGGCGCCGCGTGGTCACAGGTCCGGCCCCACGATGAAGTGCACGCGCCACGGGAAATCGGGATCCGACACGCCGTTCGCAAGGTCGATGCGCACCGGCCCGATCGGAGAGCGCCAACGCAGGCCAAAGCCAACGCCGAGGGCAACAGGATCATCAAGGCTGTTCACCGAATTGCCAAAATCGCTGAACACCGCAGCGCTCCAGCGACCGGTGATGTTTTGTTCCACTTCAAGGCTGCCGAGCAGCAGGTAGCGTCCGCCTTCCACCTTGTTGCGCGCGTTGCGCGGTCCCAGCGCCTGGTAGTCGAAACCGCGCAGGCTGTTGTCGCCACCGGCAAAGAAGCGCTCGCTGGCGGGCAACTTGTCGAAGTCCGCTGCCGCCAGGGCGCCAAGCTCGGTGCGTGCGATGAAGCGGGTGTTACCGAGGCCGCGCACGTATTTCGCAGCGAGGTGGGCCTGCGCGAAGGACGTGGACGACAGCAGGGCCGAGTGCGCACCACGCAGCCCGAGGCTGACGCGCAAGCCGTTCCGCGGAAACACCGGATCGTCGGCCCACGTCCGCGTCCAGCGCGCCGAAGGCACCAGCAGCCCGGCTATCTCGCTGCTGTCAGCCACGTCGAAACTTTCCACTTCATAGTTGAGGCCCAGGGACTCACGCCAGTCGAAGCGCGTGGTCAGGTGGGCGACGCCAAACGTGAGCCTGAGGGATTTCCTGCTGTCCGTGTCTTCATTGACGAGCTGCGTGGTGAGGTCGATGGAATCGCTCCAGCGGATGGCGCTTGGCATGGAATAGAGCCCGGAAAGGCTGCTTTCCACCGCCGAGATCCGCGTTTCCACTTCAGCGCGATGGCCTTGCGCGTTCACCCACGGACGTAACCAGGCAGCCCGACCGCGCGGCCCCGTGTCGGTGCCAAAACCGGCACCTACCGAATAGCGCTGCGCGGGCCGCAGCTCGAGCTCCACTTCGATAGGCACGCGCCCGTCCTCCGCAAGATCGCGGCGCGGCTCGACGTTGACGTTGCCAAAATAATTGCTGTCGTTCAGCCGTCCCTGCAGGGCCAGCATCTCGCTGGCCAGGAAGGGCGTCCCGGCGGGCAACAGGACGTAGCGGGAAAGGAAGCCTGGCGCCAGCGCGGTCTGCGGCCACAGCACCTCGCCAAAGTGGTAGCGCTGGCCGCTGTCGAAGGTGAGCCAGGCCCTGGCCGCGTGGCGGTGGCGGTCGACCCGGACTTCGGCGCGCGCGATGCTCGCGTCGAAGTAGCCGCGGTCGGCCAGCAGGCGATCCAGCGCGCGCTTGCCCTCCTCCCATCGCGCATGCACCAGGCGACCGCCTGCTGCCAGCGGGAAGCTGGCCTTGGCGTCCTTGAACGCCGCGTCCGTCGCGGCGTCACCGATGAACCGAAGCTCAAGGAATGTGACGGTGACTGGCGGACCAGGCGCCACCCGGTAGCGCGCCTCCCATCGACCGCCCTGGTTGACGAGCGAGGGTGCGATCCGGGCCTCGTAGTAACCCTGGGATTGCAGCGCTTCGGCCAGCGCCCGGGGCGCCCGCCGATGTATGGCGCGAATCCGCCCGGGTTCGAGCTTGTCGAGGTTTTCACCGAGCGCGTTGGCGAGGTGTTGCTCGAGGTCACGCTTGAGATCGTCAGTGACGCCCTCGACGGTCAGGGACAGGGCGTCGGCGCTGGCACCTGCTGCGTGGCCAAGCAAGGTGAGGAAAACGATCACACGCGCGCTGGCAAGCGTGCGGTTGGACGACGATGAACGGGGCGCGCGCAGCATGGCCTTGCAGCCTCCCCGATCCACCTCCGGGGGTCAAACCAGCGGCGTGTCCGTGCGACGCCCGTGGCTGGCCTGACCCAGCAGCGCCTGCAGGCGCTCGTCGTCGCCCACTTCATTGGCGAGCAGCAGGATGAGACGGGCGCAGAAACGCAGGCTTTGTGCTTCATCCAGCCCGGCCTGTCGCGCCAGCAGCGCGGCATAGAAGCCATCGGGATCGCGCAGGGTCACGTGGGGGCCGCCATCGCCTGCCACATTTCGGCGTCGCGCTCTGCAGTCCAGATCCGGGGATGGTCGATGCCACCGGCTTCGTCGTAGGCGCGGCTGATGTCGAACGGCAGGCAGTGATCGAAAATCACCCAGTGGCCAAAGCTGGGCTTGAGCTTGGCGTAGGTTTCCGCATAGGCCTCGTTGAGGCTTTTGCCGGCGGCGCGCGCGGCGCGCACGCTCTCGTACATCGAGACCACGAAGGCGCGGGTGCCGGCCAGGCCTTCCACAACTTCGCTCGCCGTGGTGAGCGCGGCTCCACGGCCAGGCACCAGGGCCCTGGGCGCCAGCGCTTCGATGCGATCAAGCGTGGCCGGCCAGTCGCGCAGGTAGGCGTCACCGGTATAAGGCGTGGCGCCGAACTCCACCAGATCGCCGCTGAACAACACGCCTTCCTGCGGTAGCCACGCCACGGTGTCGCCCTTGGTGTGGCCGCGACCGAGTTGCAGGAGGTGTACTTCCACGGAGCCCAACCACACGGTGAGCTGCTGTTCGAAGACGATGTTGGGCCAGGTGAGGCCGGGCACCGATTCCACGGCGTCGAACAGTCGCGGGAAGCGTTCGAGTTCCGACTGGTAGTCCTGCTGGCCACGCTCGACGATGAGGTCGTAGGTGTCGCGGCTGGCAATCACATTGGCCGCGCCGTAGCCGCTCGCGCCCAGCACGCGCACGGCGTGGTAGTGGCTCAGCACCACGTGCTTCACCGGCTTGTCGGTGACGGTGCGGATGTGGCGGAGCACGTCCTGCGCCATGACGGGCGTGGCCTGCGCGTCCAGCACCATCACGCAGTCGTCGCCGACCACCACGCCGGTGTTCGGATCACCTTCGGCGGTATACGCATAGGCATGCCCGGAAAGCTTGGTGAAGCTCACCTTCTTCGGTTCGAGATCACCCCGGGAGGCGAAGGCCTTGCTCATGTCTGAAGCTCCTGCGTTTTTTTCAGTGGGAATGGCGGGCGCCGCCAGCGCGGGCGAGCGCTGCGGTGAGCGCTGCGTAATCGAGTGTCCGCCAACGGGCGGCGACATGCTGGTCGGGACGAATGAGGTAGGCCGCGCCCGGCGTCGCGTCGTAACGGGCGAAGACTTCGCCGCGCTCGCCGCCAGCTTGCGCCAGCGGCGTGCCGTCGACCACGCGCAGTTCGAGTTCAGGCGGCAGCGCGCCAGCCACGACCTCCGGCGCGGGCGCGCCCGCGCCTGCGAAGTACAGCAGCACGAAGCGCCCACCGAGTTGCTCCAGTAGCCAACGCTCGCCACGCGGCCCGTCGAGCGGCGCGTCGATGCAGCTGTCGCCGGGCGCGAGCGAGCCGTGGAAGGCGTCGACATCGGGCGTCGTCAAAGTGGAATGGCGCAGGTGGCAGGGCAGTGAGAGCCGGCCGCTGTTCACGAAGGCCCGGGCAAAGGGATGCTCGGCCGCGAGATCCAGCGCGGCGTCGCGGAATGCCGCTTCCACGGTGGTCCCGGGCGTGATGAAGTCGGTGCTGCGGGTGGAATTGCGGAGGTTCTCGTCCGCCGCGTGCAGGCGCTCTTCGTCGTAGGTCGCGAGAAAGCTGGCCGGCAATTCGCCGCGGATCACGCGCGCGAGCTTCCAGCCGAGGTTGTCCACGTCCTGCAAGCCGCCGTTGGCGCCGCGCGCACCAAAGGGTGAAACAAGGTGCGCGGCGTCGCCGGCGAAGATCACGCGAGCGTGGACGAAGCGCCCGAGGCGCCTGCACTGGAAGGTGTAGAGGCTGACCCACTCGTATTCGAAGGGCTGATCCGGGCCGACCATGGCCCGCACCCGGCGGGTGACGTTCTCCTCGCGGACGGCGTCTTCGCGATCAATGTCCCGGCCAAGCTGGAAATCAAGCCGCCACAGGCCGTCCGGCTGCTGGTGCATCAGCGCCGTGCGTCCTGCGTTGAACGGCGCGTCGAACCAGAAGCGACGCTCGGCAGAAAATCCTGAGTCCATGCGGATGTCGGCGATGAGGAAATTGTCTTCGAAGCTCCGGCCTTCGAACTCAAGTCCCATCAACTGCCGCACCGTGCTGCGGGAACCATCGGCGGCGATGAGCCAGTCGCAGGACAGCGCGTAATGGCCTGCCGGCGTACCGACGTCCAGCACCACCCTGTCGCTGTCCTGCCGGAGGCCCGCTACAGCATGCTGCCAGCGCACCGCCTCGGGCGCAGGCAGCGCCTCGAAGAGGTATTCCTCCAGGTAGTACTGCTGGAGGTTCACGAAGGCCGGGAACTTCTGCGCCCGGTTGGGCAGGAGATCAAACTGGTAGAGCGGCTCGGGTCCTGCGCCCAGGAAGACCTTCCCCACGTTCCAGGTGATGCCCTTGCCGAGCATCCGGCCGGCGACACCGAGTCGGTCGCAGTATTCAAGGCTGCGCTTGGCCCAGCACAGCGCGCGGGAGCCGCCGGACAGCACCGCGTGCTTTTCCAGCACGATGCAGTCGATCCCCTGGGCGCCTAGATCGAGTGCCGCCGCCAGGCCAATCGGACCTGCACCGACGATGACCACCGGGACGTGGCATGGCCCGGTGGGTAGCGGCGAGCAGGCGAATTCACGGCGCGGCTTGAGCGTGCGCGGCAACCGCATGTCAAGGCGGTCGGGGGTCTCAGCCATCGGCTTGATCCCGGCGGGCGATGCGCTGGTCGATGGCGCCGAACACACTGTGGCCCGCCGCGTCCCGCATCTCGATGCGGATGCGATCGCCAAAGCGGAGGAACGGCGTGCGCGGCGCGCCGTGTTCAAGGGTTTCCAGCACGCGGCGCTCGGCGATGCAGCAGGAGCCGCGGCTACGATCGTAGTTGGAAATGGTCCCCGAACCCACGAGGGTGCCAGCGCCGAGGCGGCGCGTGCGCGTGAGGTGGACGATGAGTTCGGGGAAGCCAAAGGTCATGTCTTTGCCGCACTCGGGAGCGCCAAACCACGCGCCGTTGATGGCGGTATGCAGTGGCAGGTGCACCTTGCCATCCTGCCATGCCCCGCCAAGTTCGTCCGGCGTGACGGCCACCGGCGAGAATGCGCTGGCGGGCTTGGCCTGGTAGAAGCCAAAACCCTTGGCAAGCTCACCCGGGATGAGGTTGCGCAGCGAGACATCGTTCACCAGCATCAGGAGCTTGATGTGACCGAGGGCCGCTGCCCGCGACGTGCCCACGGGCACGTCGTCCGTAACGACTGCGATCTCCGCTTCGAGATCGATGCCGTGTGCTTCATCGACGGCGAGCAGGTCGTCGCAGGGCCCCAGGAGGTCGTCCGATCCACCCTGGTAGACCAGGGGTTCGGTCCAGTAGCTGGCAGGCATTTCCGCGCCACGCGCCTTGCGCACCAGTTCCACGTGGTTCACGTAGGCGCTGCCGTCCACCCACTGGTAGGCCCGCGGCAGCGGCGCGGCGCAGTCCGCGGGATTGAAGGGAAACGTGTGGTCGAGCCGGTGGGCTTCGAGCCGCGTTGCGCGCGCGCGCAACGCGGGTTCCGCCTGCACCCAGTCGTCGAGCGCGGCCTGCAAGGTAGGCGCGATGTCCGCCACGCGCACCGCACGGGTGAGATCGCGACTGACCAGCAGCAAGCTGCCGTCGCGGCTGCGGTCGCGGAGCGTCGCGAGCTTCAAGGAGACCTCCGGGAGGCGCGTTGCGATTAGTTGCAAATGAAACGATACTCTTCGTGCGTTTAATTGGCTACCCGGAGGCCGCATGAGCATCGTCCCGTCGGATCCACCGCGACGCTACCTGGCCGGTTTTGGCAACGAGCACGCCAGCGAAGCCCTGCCTGGCGCACTACCCGTAGGCCAGTTCTCGCCCCAGCAAGTCCCGTACGGCCTGTACGCAGAGAAATTCAGCGCCACGGCCTTCACCGCGCCGCGCCGCGAGAACCGCCGCACCTGGCTCTATCGCATCCGGCCTTCGGTGGTCGGAGGTCCTACCCTCCCCTACCTGCAGCCTGCGCTGCGCACGGCCCCGCTGGCCGAGGTAACGCCGCCGGAACCCTTTCGGTGGCAACCGCTCGCCATGCCCGCCGCGCCGCTTGATTTCGTGGACGGACTCATCACCTTCGCGGCCAGCGGGGACGCCGCCCTGCATCTCGGCATGGCCGCCCACCTCTACCTCGCCAACCGCGACATGGGGACCCGTCATTTCATGAACGCCGACGGCGAGATGCTGCTCGTGCCGCAACAGGGCAGGCTCATCGTCGCCACCGAATGCGGCGTGCTGGCCGTTGCACCCGGTGACATCGCGCTCATCCCGCGCGGCATGAAGTTCAAGGTGGACCTGCCCGACGGTGCCAGCCGTGGCTATGTCTGCGAGCAGTACGGCGCGGGTTTCCGCCTGCCGGAACGCGGCCCCGTCGGATCGGACGGGTTGGCCAACGATCGCGATTTTCTGGCGCCGGTTGCGGCCTTCAGCGAGGCGTCCGGCGCCTACGAGATCATCACCAAGTTTGGCGGCCAGCTGTGGTCCAGCACGCAGGCGCACTGCCCGCTCGACGTCGTCGCCTGGGTCGGCACCTCGGTGCCTTACCAATACGACCTCGGGCGGTTCAACAGCATGAACACGGTGAGCTACGACCACCCCGATCCATCGATCTTCACCGTCTTGACCGCGCCCTCGGAAATCCCCGGCGTAGCCAACGTCGATTTCGTAATTTTCCCGCCGCGCTGGATGGTGGCCGAAGGCACGTTCCGGCCACCGTGGTTCCATCGCAACGTGATGAGTGAATTCATGGGGCTGGTCCGTGGCGTGTATGACGCGCGCGAAAAGGGCTTCGAGCCCGGCGGCGCGAGCCTGCACAACGCCTTCGTGCCGCACGGCCCCGAAGCAGGGGTCCACGCGAAGGCCAGCAGCGCGGCACTGGCGCCGGTGCGCCTCGAAGACACGCTCGCCTTCATGTTCGAGTCGCGCCTCCTGCTCAAGGTAGCGGCGGGTGCGCTGGCACGGCCGGAACGCGAACCGGACTACCGCCACTGCTGGCGCGGCCTCGACAGCCACTTCGCACCGTGAAGCGCAAGGTCGCGACCACGGACGTGACCGTGGCGCCGCTTATCCTTGCTGGCTTCCTGCCGTATCGACTCTCGGTGCTGGCCAACACGCTCAGCCGCGAGCTGGCGACGCTTTACGCCGAGCGCTTCGACATCACCATTGCGCAGTGGCGGATCATTGCCGTACTGGGACAGCACGACGACGTGACGGCGAATTTCGTGTGCGAGCAGACGGCGATGGATCGCGTGGGTGTCAGCCGCGCCAGCGCAGGCCTGGTCGCGCGGCGCCTGCTTACCCGTCGCGTGCAGCCCAGGGATCGACGCTGTTCGATGCTGAAGCTTTCGGCCAACGGGCGTCGGGTCTACGCGGAGATTGTACCGCTGGCCCGCGCCTACGAAGCCGACCTGCTTGCGAGCCTTGCGCCGGCAGGGCAGTCCGCCCTGGCGCGCGCCCTGGACGCGCTGGAAGCCCGCGTCAGGCCCACGCTGAGTTCAGATCAGGTTTAGCGGGATCTTGAGGTAGGACACACCGTTGTCTTCCGGCGGCGGCAAGGCGCCGGCGCGGATGTTGATCTGGATGGCAGGCAGGAGCAGCACCGGCTTGGCGAGCGTGCGGTCACGCGCAGTGCGCATTCCCACGAAGGCTTCTTCCGACACCCCGTCATGCACGTGGATATTGTGCTCGCGCTGCTCGGCCACGGTGTGCTCCACGCTGACTTCGCGCCCGTCCGGCGGATAGTCATGGCAGAGCACGAGCCGCGTGTCTGCCGGCAGTTCCAGCAAGCGCCGGATTGAATGGTACAAAGTGCGTGCATCGCCCTCCGGGAAGTCGCAGCGCGCGGTGCCTACATCAGGCGCGAACAGCGTGTCGCCCACGAACACCATCTCGCCCACCTTGTAGGCCACGCAGGCCGGCGTGTGACCCGGCACCAGCATGACTTCGGCCGTAAGCCCGCCGAAAGCAATGCGATCGCCATCCTTCACCAGCTTCTGGAACTGCGCGCCGTCGGGCTTGAACCCAGCCCCAAGGTTGAACAGGCGGGCAAACACGGCCTGGACCTGCGTGATCATTTCCCCGATGCCAAGCTGCCCGCCCACCCGCGACTGCAGATAGATGCCGGCGGAAACATGATCGGCATGCGCGTGGGTTTCCAGGATCCAGTCGACGGTGAGGCGCTCAGCCACGATGAAGGCAAGCACTGCGTCCGCGCTGGCGGTGGAAGTGCGGCCGGCCTTCGGGTCGTAGTCCAGCACCGGATCGATGATGGCGGCATGCCCGCCCGGTGCGTCATACACCACGTGGGTCAAGGTCCAGGTCGCCGGATCGAAGAAGGTCTTGAGCGTTGCTTTCACGATGTGGCCTTTCGGTATTTATCTTTCCGGTTTTATAATCTATATTTTTGTATATTGAAATCATGCACCACGTCATGGCTACTGCAATCAAAAAAGCGAAAAGTGCCGAACCACGCGAAGTTAACCTGGACGCGATGCGCACAGCCGCAGCGGCTGCGTCGGGCTTCCTGCGGCTACTCGCGAACGAAGACCGCCTGCTCCTGTTGTGCCAGCTCACGGCGGGCGAGCGTTCGGTGGGCGAGCTCGAGCAGTTGCTCGACATCCGCCAGCCCACGTTGTCGCAGCAACTTGCGGTCCTGCGCGAGCAGGCACTGGTGGCCACCCGGCGTGAAGGCAAGAACGTGTATTACCGGCTGGCGGACGCGCGCGTGACCAGTACCTTGCTGCACCTCTATGAACTTTTCTGCAAAACCTGAAGGAGTCCCCCGATGACTATCGACTGGTCGCACTTCACGCCGTGGACCTCGCTCGCCGGCGGCGCGATCCTCGGACTCTCGGCAGCCTTGTTCGTGATGCTGAACGGACGCATCGCGGGCATCAGCGGCGTGCTGGGCGGGCTGCTCCGGCCCGGCCTTCCACGCGCCGAACTCGGCTGGCGCCTGGCCTTCCTCAGCGGACTCCTGGCGGCCGCCACGGTGTACGCGCTGGTGGCTCCCTTGCCGGATTACACCGTCGAAGCGGGCTCGGTAGAGCTGGTCATTGCGGGCTTGCTCGTTGGATTCGGCACGCGGCTCGGCTCCGGCTGCACCAGCGGCCATGGCGTGTGCGGGATCTCCAGGCTTTCACCGCGTTCGCTCGTCGCCACCGGCTGCTTCATGGCCAGTGGCTTCGCCACCGTCTTCCTGATTCGCCACGCATTTACCTGAAGGAAACCACCATGTTGATGTTCACCGCATTGTTGAGTGGCCTCCTGTTCGGCCTTGGCCTCATCCTCGGCGGGATGACCGATCCGGCCAAAGTCATCGGCTTCCTGGATCTCGGGGGTTACTGGGATCCTTCCCTTGCCTTCGTGATGGGCGGGGCAATTGCCGTCGCCAGCGCGGCCTTCGTGCTTGCCGGCAGGCGCAGCCGTTCGCTGCTGGGAGCGCCCATGCAGATTCCCCGCGCGAGCGACCTCGATGCCCGACTGATCGTGGGCAGCCTGCTGTTTGGCGCGGGTTGGGGGATCGCGGGCTTCTGTCCGGGTCCGGCGCTGGTCGCGCTGGGTCGCGGCATGCCGGAAGCACAGCTTTTCACGGGCAGCATGCTGGTAGGCATGCTCGGCTTCGAATTATTCAAGCACTTCATCCAACCTGCTTCCCAAGGCAACCACCAGGAAACCCGGACATGAGCCTGCAAGTACAAACCGTAAACGCGGATTTCGCCGTCGCCGCCCAACTCACGCCAGCACAGATGGGTGAAGTGGCCGCTGCTGGTTTCCGCAGCGTCATCAACAACCGCCCCGATCTGGAAGGCGGCCCCGAGCAGCCGGACAGCGTTGCGATTGCCGAGGCGGCACGCGGCGTCGGCTTGCACTATGCGCACCTGCCGGTCATCCCCAACCAGTTCACGACTGAACAGATTGCCGACATGGCGGCGTTGATCGCGCGGATGCCCAAGCCCGTGCTGGCCTTCTGCCGCTCCGGGGGTCGCGCCGCCGCGCTCTACCAGGCGGCACTCGAAGCCCGGGGCTGAGCCCGACACCATGACACCGCCGCTCTGGCTGCGAGGCTATGGCGCGGCCACGCTGCGCCAGGACTTCGTCGCCGGCATGGTCGTGGTGATGATGCTGGTCCCGCAAAGCCTGGCCTATGCGCTGCTTGCGGGCCTTCCTGCCGAAACGGGACTCTTTGCCAGCATCCTGCCGCTCGTTGCTTATGCGGTGTTTGGCTCCTCCCGCACCATGGCGGTGGGACCCGTGGCGGTGGTTTCGCTGGTGACGGCCTCGGCGCTTGCGCCCTATGCCGCCATCAGCATCGACGAGGCCAGGGTTGCCGCGCTGCAGCTGGCGCTGCTTTCAGGGAGTTTCCTGATGCTGGGCGGAGTGCTGCGGCTGGGCGTGATCGCCAATCTGCTCAGCAACCCGGTAACCAACGGGTTCCTGAGTGGCTCCGCGGTGCTCATCATCATCGGACAGATCATGCCACTGCTCGGCGTCACGGGCGCCGGGCAGACCGGCCCCGAACTGCTGCAGGCCCTGCTTGGCGGATTGGGCCAGTTCAATCCAGCGACCACCCTGCTCGGGCTCGGCGCGATCAGTGCGCTGTTCCTCGCGCGCCTCGTCCTCGGCCCCGCGCTGATCCGCCTTGGTACAAGTTCCGGACTTGCCACCCTGGCGGTCAAGCTTGCGCCGATGTGCGTTGTCCTGGCCGCGATGGCCCTTACGGCAGGGCTGGGACTCGACCTCACGCACCACGTCGCCGTGGTGGGGCCACTGCCGCATGCCGTGCCGGCACTGGCCATGCCGCCACTCGAACTTGCGCGCTTGCAGAGCCTGCTGATGCCTGCCGCGGCCATTGCGCTGCTGAGTTTCATCTCCAGCATTTCGGCCGCGCAGTCCCTTGCGCTGCGCGAACGCGAACAGGTGGATCCAGACCGCGAACTGCTCGGCCTGGGCGCCGCCAACGTCATGGCCGCGTTGGCGGGCGGCCTGCCTGTCGCGGGCGGCTTGTCGCGTTCGGTGGTCAGCCATGCCGCCGGGGCCCGTTCGCCGATCGCGGGCGTTTTCACGGCCCTGGCGCTGGTGGTCTTGCTGCTGACGGTGGGGGGCGCGTTTTCACGCCTGCCCATCTGTATCCTGGCCGCGAGCATCATCGTGCCGATGCTGGAACTGGTCGATCCCTCCGGCTTGCGCCGCGTCTGGCACTACTCGCCCGCGGACGGGCTCGCGGCGCTCGCCACTGCGCTGGGAGTGCTCGTGATGGGAGTCGAGGCGGGCATCGCGCTTGGGATCTCGTTGTCCTTGCTCGGCATCCTGTGGCGCGCGAGCAAGCCGCACATCGCGGTGCTTGGCCGCGTGCCCGGGACCCAGCAATATCGGAACGTGCTCCGCGCGAAGGTCGAAACCTGGCCGGAAATCCTGCTGCTACGGGTGGATGAGAACCTCTTCTTCGGCAACATCGGTACCGTGGAACGCGCCCTGCAGAACGCCCTCACCCAGCAAACCACCGCGCGCCACGTCGTGCTGGTGATGTCGTCGGTCAACAGCGTGGACGCAACTGCCATGGAGCGACTCGTCGAAATCAACCAGACCCTCAAGGACCAGCACATCGTTTTCCACCTGGCCGAAGTGAAGGGGCCGGTGCTTGATCGGCTGGAACGCTCGCCGCTGGTCGCCGCCCTTACCGGCAGGATTTTCCGCTTCACGCATGAAGCCTTCGCGGTGATTGCACCGGACTGCGTGTAGCCGGGGGTCGGTTGACAAGCCCGCGACCGACCCTGGAAGTGTGCGGCCCTCCCCTGGACTGGACCACCGACGGACCCTCGCCCCTTGAGTCTCGTCACTGGCGCCTCCTCTGGCCTTGGCGCCGAACTTGCGGCGTCAGGCGTGCACGTCCTCGCCCTCTCTCCGCGCTTCACCTACACCGAATTCCACGCCGCGAATGGCCTACGCCCGCTGGTGTCCCGCCTGCCGAAGTGGCTCTGCATGGACGCCTGCACGAACTTGCCTGCACCGGCTGCGGCATACGCGACAACACCCCGCGGCGCGGTTTGCGCGCTGCGTGCACTCGCCGCACGGTTGGGAATTTTCCCTGCCGGCCAATAATCGATGCAAATTAGGTGAGAAAATCCGAATTCGACGCCGCATTTCGTCGGTGTCAAGGCTTACAAAGTGACGCAAGCCATTTATATTAGCCGTGCCTTGTCGAGCCGGTGGATGGGGATTCGCCGGTTCGCGGCACAGCACCAGAGCACCAGACAATAAGGACGCAGGGGTAACGTCACCGTTCGCCTCTCGAGGCCTCCGGCCCGCGACGACACACCCCGGCAAACCTGCTTAAAAACACCTACGGGAGCACCCAATGAGCCGAGCGAAACCCGCCATCAAGATCAAAGAAACCAAGAGCCAGATCCTGGCCGCCGTGGCGGAAGCCACTGAACTGCCCAAGAAAAAAGTGCAGGAAGTCCTGGCCGCACTGCGCCTCCACGCCGTACGCCACCTGAACAACAAGGGCTCCGGCGAATTCAGCGTGCCGGAACTCGGCATCAAACTCCGCCGCGTCGACAAGAAGGCGATCAAGGCCGGCAAGCGCGCCGATCCGTTCACCGGCCTGATCCGCGACATGCCGGCGCGCCCGGCCAGCGTCTCCGTCCGCGCTTCTGCGCTCAAGGCGCTGAAGGACGCAGCGGCGGGCTAATCGCCTCGACGTGTGAGTACCGGGAACGGGCCGCCATCGCGCGGCCCGTTTCATTTCCGGGCCGCGGACACTTCATTGACCGATGTCCCCCGTAGCCACTACGCTCCCCCCGCTGATACTTACAGCTTCAGGTGTCTGGAGGGCTTCTGCCCTTCGGGATAATCGGGAAGCCGGTGGATTTCTGACGAAATAAATCCGGCACTGCCCCCGCAACGGTAAGCGTATTGGAAGACCTCACACGCCACTGTGCCGCAAGGCATGGGAAGGCGAGGTCTTCGGGTGGTTCATCCCACCGCTGCGCAAGTCCGGAAACCGGCCTGTGGTCAACTTCAACCGAGTCGCGGTGGGTAGACTCAGGCCGAAGGTGCGCCTGGTGCGCCGTTCGTCCCTGTGCCCCCGACTCCCCTTGATGCCGCCCGGGTGGGTGCGGCCAGGATGTTTCGACATGCGCAATTATTTCCTCCCCCTTTGCTTCATCGCGCCTGCGGCGCTCGCCGTGGCAACGACCGATGGCACCATCCCTGAACAAGTCCTCGTCACCGCGTCACGCACGCCAATCGCGCTTGCCGCCGCCGGGAGCGGCGCGTCGGTCATTACGCGCGAGGACATCGAGCGTCGCCATCCGGAGTTCCTGGCGGATCTCCTGCGTGACGAAGCTGGTTTTTCCGTTGGCCGCGGCGGTGGTCCCGGACAGCAGACGCAGGTCCGCGTACGCGGTGGCGAAGCCGACCACGTCCTGGTGCTGATCGACGGTATCGAAGCGAACGATCTCACGCGCGGCGGCGCGTTCGATTTCGCCAACCTCCCCGCTGCCGACATCGAGCGCGTTGAGATCGTGCGGGGCCCCCAAAGCGCCCTGTGGGGCAGCGACGCCATTTCCGGCGTCATCAACGTGATTACCCGCAAGGGCGATGGCAAGCTGCGGGCAACCGCCGGCATCGAAGGAGGCTCCTTCGGCACGGTCAGCACCAACGGCAGCCTCAGCGGCGCACGCAACGGCGTCGATGGCATGCTGTCCATCAGCCATTACGCCACGGACGGAATCAACGTCTCGCCCGTTGGCACGGAGCGCGATGGCTACCGCAACACCACGCTCAACACCCGGCTCGGCTGGGACGCCTTGCCCGATCTCCGCTTCGACGTGACCGGGCGCGTGACCGGCGCCCGCGTCAATAACGACAGTGGCCTCACCCTCGTGAATGGCGACACTGTCACCGCTGATTCCAGCGGCAAGACCACCCTCACGCAGGGCTACTCGCAGGCGCGCGCGCGCCTCGACAGCTTCGAAGGCCACTGGCGCAATGAAATCGCCGGTACCTGGAGCCGCATGGAGAACGATGACCTCGACCAGGCGAACTTCATCGACTCGGCCGTCATCGGTAACAAGTACAAAGGGCTCTACCAGAGTTCGCTGATGGGCGACACGGCCGCGTTCATTCCCGCGGCACACGTGCTGACCTTTGCCTTCGATTATGAGAAGCAGGACTTCCGCCAGCGCGGCCCGGTGGTGTTCGGTTCCGATCCCAACCAGGACCGCGCATACCGCAACATCGGCTACGTCGGCGAATACCGACTGACCCTGGCCGAGAATTCGACGCTCACGGCCAGCGGCCGCTGGGACGACAGCGATGCGTTCGCGGACGTCGGCACCTGGCGCGTGGCGCTTGGCCACCGCTTCCCCCACACCGGCACGAGCCTGTCGTGGTCCTACGCCACGGGCCAGAAGGCGCCGACGTTCTTCGACCGTTACGGCTTCTCGGTGTCGGCCACCACGCCCTTCGTGGGCAACAGCAACCTGCGGCCCGAGCAGTCGCGCGGCTGGGAGTTCGGCGTGCAGCAGTCGCTGCTGGTCGAGCGGATCACCCTCGGCGTGACGTACTTCAACGAGGAGTTGACTGACGAAATCGACGGCTTCGTCTTCGACTTCACCACCAACACGCTGACCGCCAGGAACCTCCCCGGCACCAGCCATCGCCAGGGCGTGGAAGTCACCAGCAGGTTCCGGTTCACCTCGCAGTGGGACGCCCGGCTCAACTACACCTGGCTGGAGGCCACCCAGTTGAACCGCGCCGGGCTGCGGGAAGACGAAGTCCGTCGGGCGCCGCACCAGGTGGCGGCCAGCACTGCTTGGCGGACGGCCGATCGCCGCGCCAGCGTCGACCTGCACCTCACGCACACCAGCCAGCGCCAGGACGACAGCTTCGAGTTGCCTTTCTTCACGCCAGTGCGGAAAAACCTGGTGCCTTACACCTTGATTGGCCTGTCGGGGAGCTACCAGCTGACGACCCAGGTGAGCCTCAAGGCGCGACTGGAGAACATGCTGGACGACGACTACCAGGAAGTCTTTGGATATCGCTCGGAAGGCGTTGCGGGGTTTGTCGGCGTGAACTTCCAGACCTCGCCCTGAGCAGATGAGGGCCTCGGGCGCCGCTCGCCGGCGTCCGGGGCAGGCTTACATCTCGATGTGTTCGAGGCTGTCGAGGCCATCCAGACGATCCAGCAGTTCGCGATAGCGGGGATCGAAGACGTTCATGGCCACGGTGTCGGCAAGATCGACCCGGGTCGCGGGCCCGCTGGGCAGCGGCGCCTCGAGCAGCGACAGATGGTGCGCGCGGAGTGCATTCAGGAACTCGTCGCGCCGCTCGGGGGCGATGCCTACCTCCATCATCCCGAGCTTCACGTCCGTTACCAGCCGCGGCAGGCCCTGCATGAGCGCGGTGCGGCTTTCGCGGGATTCTATCGGCAGGACGCTCAACAGCAGGCGCTCGGTCAGCGCCTCGGCCTCCTTCAGCACGATGCTCCGGGGACCCGCCCGGTGGTGGATGCTCGCGAGGTAGAGGCGCCAGTCGCGGATCAGGAATTCAAGCAGGAAACTCGGCGGCAAAGGGCCTTCGGCTTCGGCGATGGCGCGGCGGATGATTTGGGCTGCCGCGCGGATATCGTCCTCGTTGAGGGTGGCTGAACGCTCTTTGTTCACTGGATTCGGGCTTCGGCTACGGGCCGGTGATTTGACCACTCCCCCCGGCATTTATCTACAGGTCTGGCACGTGGGGGACTTACAGCCATGACGCACAGATTGATACGCCGAAGGACAGGATCTGGGTGGGCGCCGACCAGCGCAAGCGCAACACCGCCGCCTGCATGATTTTCTCAAGGCCGGCTTCCGACTGGGACACGGTGTAATGGGGCGCGGTTTCCAGCTGGAAAGCTTCGCTGGACTTGAGATCGAGGCGCCCCTTGAGGTCCGCGTCTTCCAGCGCGATGTGGCGGAGATCGTGGAAGGACAACTCGCCGCCAAAGCCACCGGGGAAGCTGCCGTCGGCCAGGACGTAACGCCCGCCAAAGCCATCGCAGCTGGGCAAGGCCAGGTTGAGCAGGGTTTCAAGTGCGGCCCCGGCCGGCAGGCGCGCGCCATAGCTGAGTTCGAAGCCGTCGGCAGTGAGGCGCCAGATCTTGGACAAGGCGTCAGGATCATCGCCAAGGCGATGGACGAAGCACAGCGCCCGCGTGTCGCCCTCCAGCAGGCGCCAGTCGCGTAGCTCGAGGACGCTGCCGTCCGCGTAGCGCACTTGATCGATACCGAGGCTGCGCGCCGTGGTGTCGAGGACCAGATCGTCTGCCGTCACTGCGGTCTTGAACAGCATCCGCGCGTGGGCCGAGGCCAGGCCGGCGTCGGTCGGCGCCGCCGCAGCGACGGCGGCGTCCGAGGTCTGGTGGTAGTGCTCGGCGTGGCGACGCAAGGTGTCGCCGAAGTTGTGCAGCAGCAGGTAGCTTACGAACTCCTGGGCGGCGGCGAGGCCGTCGTCGCGGAGCACGAGCTGGCAAGCCGTGTCGTGCACCACGTATTCCAGCGCGCCATCGGCGTCGATGTCGGCAGGTTCGTCCTGCCGGGGCACGTCGGCCGCGTCCAGCGCCGCTTCGAGCGCGATGAGATTCTGCCATACCGCCCGCCGCAGGTGCGGCAGGTAAAGCCCGCCGAAGAGCCCGTGCCAATAGGCGTCGTTGGCCTGCGCGCGATAGAGCAGTTCCCGGAGGCCCGGCTCCTGGCCAAGGCCGCCGGGCGCGCCGGCCAGCCGGGCGGACAGGCCCAGCATCCGCTTGTGCAGCCAGTTGGATTCCGGATACCGCGACAGGAAGTTCCGCCAGATCCCGCCGCGCACGAAAGGCCGCTCGGCCTCCCAGTGGTCGCCCGCCTTGGTGCGGCCAAGCAGTGCGGTGTAGGTGGCGGCAGCCTGCGCGGGCAGGGTCCATTCATTCATTTCGCTGTAGGAGGCGGTGGGCAGGTAGACGATGCCGCGCGTGCGGGTCCTGGCGTGGAAGGCGGCATAGGTGGAGGTCTCGATGGACGGCGAGGCCAGCACGCCTTCGATGAACTGCTCGAGCCAGCGCCGCTCGTACACCCACTCGTAGGTTTCGGGCCAGATGCCGAACTTCTCGATGTCGTCGAAATAGACCGCCGCCGCGCCGCCGGCTTCCGCCAGCCCTTCGAGGTAGCACACAGCCTCCGCTGCCGGTGAAAACGGCAAGCGGTAGCGCAAGGCTTCCGAGATGGGGAAGAGATCGAGCCGGGCACCGTCTTCTTCCGTCGTGTAGTAGCCGTCGAGCTCGCTTGCCGTACGTCCGGTGCACAGGAAGTGGTAGTCATCGACCGTGACATACCTGATGCCACTGTCGACCAGCGACGGCACCACGCAGGATTCCCACACCCGCTCGGTCAACCAGGCGCCCGCGGGACGCTCGCCGTAGAGCCCGTCGAGACGTGCCGAAAGCGCTTCGATTTGCCCGCGACGATCGCGTGCCGGGATGGACGCGAGCACCGGCTCGCAATCGCCGGCGCCAAACATCTCCACCTGGCCGCGCGCCACCATGCGCGTGAGCAGCGTCATGTCCTCCGGGAAGCGCGTCGCCAGCCAGCCGAGCAACCAGCCGGAAAAATGCGCGGCGAAATGGAAATCCGGATAGCGGTAGAGCGTTTTGAGGAACGGGTGGTAGCACCGCTCGTGCGCCTCCTCGATGACGCTCGCGAAGTTGCCCACGGGCTGATGGGCGTGCACACCAAGGAGCAGGGCAATGCGCGGGGTCATGGATCGTTCCTGGATCTGGAAGAAGGCTTCATCACGGGGTTTCGCTGGAGCCACGTCGCATGGTGCCGCCGGACTCCGGCACCCCGCTTCCCCGGCTCAGCGACTGCTCGAGCTGGGGCGGCGCGGTGAGTCCAAGGACGGCGTAGAGCGCGCGCAGGTTGCGCCGGAACAGCCCCTCGAAGCTTGCTACGGCGTCCGCAGGATTGTAGTCACCCAGCCACCAGAACCAGTCGGAGCCTTCAAGCCGTGTCAGCAGCGCTTCGGCTTGCGCGGCGCGCGCGGGTTCGGCCCGCAGGCGCGCGTGGCTGAGGTCATAGCTCTGCTTGGCGTGGCAGAGCAGATCCCAGGCGCGGTTCTTGTCCGGATCACCCACCCAGGTGGACAACGTGCCGTGGACCCAGCTGCCCGAGACAAGCGGTGGCAGGGGTGGGCTGTGTCCTGCATGCAGGTCCAGCGCGTCGCCGAGCTTGCGCGTGCGGATCCGGGGATTGGCCGCCAGCGCGGTGTAGAGATCCTCGAAGAAGTACCAGGCGTTGTAGGGGTAGTACTCCCACGCGTTCTCGCCATCGAGCGCCACGCAAACCAGCGGCGTTTCGCCCGCGGGTGTGGCGGCCATGATTTCATCCAGCGCGCAGATGAAATGCGTGGCAGCGTCACGCCCGTGCCAGCGTGAGTATTCAAAGCCGATGAGGTCGCTCAGGCGATCGTCGCGGAAACACACCTGCACGCCGGCCGCATCGGTCCACGGATGGTAGAGATCCTGCTCCCGCGCGTAGTGCCGGCCAGCGGCGACCAGGGTATTGGCGAGTACCTGCTCGCCGGTCGCCACCCACTCCACGCCGCTGGCCGCCATGCGCGCGAGGGTGAGCTCCGAGACCGCGCCTTCGCTCGGCCACATGCCGCGCGGCGTGGTGCCAAACCGTGCGACATGGCTTGTGAGCGCGGCACCAAGGTGTTGATCGAGGCGCTGGCGTCCGCCCGGGTAACCGGGCGAAGTAGGCAGGACCATATCCGGCACCGCTTCCTGCGCCGACGGGAAGGACAGCAGCAGCGGCGCCAGCGGATGCGCCTGGGGCGAACAGGAGAGTTCGATTTGACCGCGCTCGGCCAGTGCCCGGTAGCGCGGGACCAGGCCTGCGATCATCGCGCCGATGGCGTCGAGCAGGGCCTGGCGCTCGGTCACGGTATAGCCTTCGCCCTTGCTGAGCAGGGAGGCCAGCAGCGGGTTGCCGCGGCGTTCGGTTTCCCCGGTCCAGACCAGGTGGTACCAGGTGACGAGATCCGCGAAATACTGGCCCGAAAGCCAGGCCAGCGCGCTGTCGCCTTCGCTGGTGGCCAGTGCGTGCATGGCGTGCAGGCGGCGATAGGCCGGAAAGGGCTCGACGTTGCGGGCATGGTTGGCGCGGAAGCAGGCCGTCACCGCAAAGCGTCGGTCGTCGAGCGAGAGCGCATCGAGCTTGGGATTGGCCAGCAGGCGCAGCAGGGGATCGCGCAGCACGCCGCCCGCGATCTGGTGCGCGTAGTCCTCGAGCTGGTCGAGCAGCACCGGCACGAAATTGACGACCGCGCGCACCGAGGGGTGGCGTTCGAGGTGGCCCGCCATGTCGGTGTAGTCCTTCATCGCGTGCAGGTAGGCCCACGGCAGCGCGTAGTCCCCGTCTTCAGGCGACCGGTAATCCGGCTGGTGCATATGCCACAGGAATACGAGATCGAGGGAATCAGCCATCAGGTCCTGCCTTGCATTGCCCACCGTCGGCGGATTGCCAGCGTGAAGGGCGTTTCGATCGGTATCATACGAGGCAAGATGCCTGCCCAACTCGATCAAATAGCCCGATTAGTCGAAACCCGCGACCACGACCCTTTCGGTTTGCTTGGTGCGCACCCGATTGGGGCGCAATGGGCCCTGCGCACATGGCAACCCGGTGCACGCGAGGTGCAACTGGAAACCGCACGCGGCCCCCGCGACCTGCAGTGCCTGCATCCTGCCGGCCTCTTCGAACTCAAGCTGCGCGCCGAGCCCGTCCGTCCCTGGACGCTGCGGGTCGACGGCCACGGCACCCACGATGCCTATGCCTTCCTGCCTACCGCGTCGACCGATGCGCTGTATCTCTTTGGCGAAGGCCGCAACTGGCAGAGCCACGATCTCCTGGGCGCACTCCCGGAAACCTGCGAAGGCGTCAGCGGCGTGCGCTTTCGCGTGTGGGCGCCGTCTGCCGGGCGCGTGAGCGTGATCGGCAGCTTCAACCACTGGGACGGCCGGCGCCACCTGCTGCAGAGCCTGGGCGCTTCTGGTGTGTGGGAGCTCTTCGTGCCCGGGGTCGAGGCCGGGGCGCATTACAAGTTCGAACTCCGCGCCAGCCGTACGGGCCTGGTGTTGGTGCGCGCCGATCCCTACGCGCGGCTTTCCGAGCTGCGGCCCGGCACCAACTCCATCGTGGCGGCGCCGTCGACGCACCGCTGGCAGGACGAGGCCTGGATCACGGCCCGCGGCAAGCGCGATTGGCTGCGCGCGCCTATCAACATCTATGAGCTCCACGCGGGCTCGTGGATGCGCCACCCGGACAATCGTTTCTACAGCTGGCGCGAACTGGCCGCGCGTCTCGTGCCTTACGTGGTCGAGCAGGGCTACACCCACATCGAACTCCTGCCCCTCACCGAACATCCCCTGGATGAATCCTGGGGTTACCAGAGCACAGGATTCTTCTCCCCCACCGCGCGCCTGGGCGACCCGGAAGGCCTGCGCGAACTCATCGACGCCTGCCATGCCGAGGGCATCGGCGTTGTCCTCGACTGGGTGCCAGGACACTTCCCGGCCAACGACGGCGCGCTGGCGTGGTTCGACGGCGATGCGCTGTTCGAGCATCCCGATCCCAACCAGCAGTGCCACCCGGACTGGGGCACCAGCAACTTCGATTACGGCCGCACGCAGGTGGCGAGCTTCCTGCTGTCGAGCGCGTGGTACTGGCTGTCGTCCTTCCATTTCGACGGCCTGCGCGTGGATTCCGTGGCGTCCATGCTCCAGCTCGACTACAACCGCCCCGCCGGCCAATGGAGTCCCAACCGCTGTGGCGGCCGCGAGAACCTGGCAGCCGTGGCCTTCCTGCGCGCGCTCAACACCATGGTGGCCGGACAATTCCCGGGTGCGATCACCCTGGCGGAAGAGTCCACAACCTGGCCCAAGGTCACCTACCCGCCCAGCGCAGGGGGCCTCGGCTTCACGTTCAAATGGAACATGGGGTGGATGAACGACACCTTGCGCTACCTGCACATGGACCCGTACTTCCGCCGCTTCCACCACGCACTGCTCACCTTCGGCCAGATGTACATCGACACGGAGAATTTCCTGCTGCCGCTGTCGCACGACGAAGTGGTCCACGCCAAGGGCAGCCTGATGGGCAAGATGCCCGGTGATCCCTGGCAGCGCCGCGCTTCCGTCCGGCTCCTGTTCGTCTGGCAGCTCTGCTCGCCGGGCAAGAAGCTCGGGTTCATGGGCAATGAGTTCGCGCAGTGGCGCGAGTGGTCAAGCCAGCGCGAGCTCGACTGGGATCTCGCCGCCATCCCGGATCACGCCGCGGTGCGCCTGCTGCAGCGCGATCTGAACCTGCTTTACCGTGACGTGCCCGCGCTGCATGAACTGGATCGCGATCGCGCCGGCTTCCTGTGGATCGACTGCAACGACGCGGAACACTCCACCATCTCCTTCTTGCGCCGCGCCAGCGACGGCAGCGCAGTGGTGGTGGTGCTGAACTTCACGCCGGTGGCACGCGAAGGCTACCGCCTCGGCGTGCCGGCCGTGGGCAAGTACAAGACGCTGTTGAACTCGGACGACCTCCGCTACGGTGGCAGCAACGTCGGCAGCCCCACGTACGACGCCGAGTCCGTACCGATGCACGGTCAACCAGCTTCGATCCAACTCCTGATCCCGCCGCTCGGTGCGCTGGTGCTCGCGCCGGTCAACGAGACCAAGGCCTCCAGCAAGCGCTAGCGCGCGCCGTTCCCTGCAAGCTACGCCCCGACCGGGCCCGGCTTACCGTCCTCCACCACCCACGACGACACGGTGCTGATGCCGGTATCCGGATCGCGGTGGTCGGTGACGGCGCGAAGCTGGGCGCTCAATTGACCTGCCGTCACCGTCATCGAGACATAGCCGCGGTACGCCCCAGTGGCGTATTTCACGTGGGGCCCTTCGGCCTTGGCCGCCTTGAGGATGTCTTCCGGCGGTGGGCGCGAAGTGATGGAACTCCCGACGAACTCCGAGGCGATGGTGGGGGAGTCGGGTCGGTTGAAGTCACGCTTCAGATCCGCCACCCAGAACGAATGCACGTCGCCGCCGATCACCACGGGGTTGGCCACCTTGGTCTGCTCGATTTGCTCGAACAGCCGGGTCCGTGCCGCCGGATAGCCATCCCAGCCTTCGGAATAGAAACGCTGGCCTGCACCCAGCTTGCTGTCCGACTGTAAGCGCTCCATCAACCCCGTCATTGCCAACAGCTTGGCAGTTGGGCTAAGCCCAGGGTAGCAGCGCCTCGATGTCCTCAACCGTCCTCGCCCCCGGCAACTCGGTGAACACGCGTCGCAGGTAGGCATAAG
>JAYTTZ010000320.1:0-13256 GCA_043744805.1 Gammaproteobacteria bacterium | reverse complement strand
CTTCAGGGAAATCTGCCGGGCGTGGAACGGAATGACCGTCGGGCGATGCGCGATGCTGATGAGGGTGGTCCCGGGCAGCCGCGAAAGCATCAACTGGTAGAGGTGCTGCTCGGTCTCCGTATCGAGGGCCGAGGTGGCTTCGTCCAGGAACAGCCAGTCGGGCCGGTTCAGGAGGGCGCGGGCGAAGCTCAGGCGCTGCTGTTCTCCAGGCGACAGGCGCTGTCCCCAGTGATCGACCTCATCGAGCCGCGGGGCCAGGCCCGGCAGTTGGCAGTCGATCAGGGCCGCGCGGATGGCCTCGTCGCTCGAGGTGCCGGCTACCGAGGGATACGACACGGCTTCGCGCAGGCTCCCGATGGGCACGTAGGGGCGCTGCGGCAGGAACATCATGCTGGCTCCGGCGGGCACTTCTACCACGCCACGGCCAAACGGCCAGATGCCTGCGAGGGCGCGGAACAGCGTGCTCTTGCCCACCCCGGAGGCGCCGGTGATGAGGGTGTGCTCGCCGGCCCGGAAGCCGAGGCTCAACTTGCCGAGCAGCACGCGCCCGTCGGGCAGGGCGATGTCGACGTCCTTCAGGCAAAGCCGCTCCGCGGCTGCTTCGTGCAGGGTGATGCCCTGGTCGGCGGCCGCCTCGGCGCGGGCGGCCTCGATGGCTTCGTGGAAGCTGGTGAGTCGATCGAGCGTGGCGCGCCACTGCGCGAGTTCGCCGTAAGCCGTGACGAACCAGCTGAGCGCACCCTGCACCTGGCCGAAGGCCGACGCCGTCTGAAAGATTTCACCGAACTTGATGGTGCCGGCGAAGTAGCGCGGTGCCACCACCACGAAGGGAAAGATGATGGCGATCTGGCGATAGCCGGTGACGAACCAGGTCAAGCGCTTCGAGTACTGCATCAGGCTGGTGAAATTGCGCCACACGTCCATGAAGCGGCGGCGCAGGTTGCGTTCCTCGCCCGGCTCGCCGCGCCACGCGGCGATGCTCTCGGAGTTTTCCCGCAGCCGGATGAGGTCGAAGCGGAAATTCGCCTCATAGCGCTGCTGCTGGAAATTGAGCCCGGACAGGGCGCGCCCGACCGTATGCGTGAGCGTGCTGCCGATCACCGCATAGACCAGCGCGACCCACATCATGTAGCCCGGGATAGTAATGCCCCCCAGGATGGGCAAGGTCAGCGGTCCGGACAGGGTCCACAGGATGTGGGCGAAGGTCACCAGCGTGACTACGGAACTGAGGAGGTCCAGCCCCAAGGTCAGCGTGAGGCTGGAGAAGTCCTTGAGGTCCTCCTGGATCCGCTGGTCGACGTTGTCGGTGCCGTAGCCCTTGAGTTCGATGCGGTAGTGGACCCGGTCCTTCAGCCAGTCCGAAACATAGTGTTCGGTCAGCCAGCGCCGCCAGCGCAGTTGGAGCATCAGGTTGAGGTAGCGGTTGTAGCCCGCCACCGCGATGTACAGCGCGGCAAGGAAGGAAAACCACAGGATGAGCGCCCAGAAGTCCTGGGCTTCTTTTTCCTGCAGTGCGTTGTAAAAGCCGCTGTTCCAGGTGTTGAACTGCACGTCCAGGAACACCATGAAGAGCGCCATGCCGACGATGGCCGCGAGCAGCGCGCGCGCCGACCAGCGTTCATCCGAAGACCAGTAGGGGCGGGTCAGGGCCCAGGCCTTGCCGAGCGCGCCGTGGCCGGCAATGGAAAGCGAATGGGCTTCGGACATCGGGGATTCCTTGAAAGGACAACGCAGGCGCCGGGCATCATAACCGACGCCATGCAGACCCCGTCGCCCTGCGGCGGTTCCCTCGCATGACGCGCCCGGCCTTGCTGGCTACACTCGGCCACCGCACTTGCCGCGCAATCGGAGCCCAAGGCCATGAGCACGCTGTTCGACGATCGATTTGCGGTGGCCGATGTCGCCGTCCCGGGGGCTCGCCTGCGCCTACGGCGCGGCGGCGATGGCCCGCCGCTGCTGTTGCTCCATGGCTTTCCGCAAACCCACGCGATGTGGCATGCGCTTGCGCCCACGCTGGCCCAGCACTACCACCTCGTGATGCCAGATCTCCGCGGCTACGGCGACAGCGAGAAAGTGACGCCGACCGAAGACCATCATGCCCACTCCAAGCGCGCGATGGCGGCCGACATGGCGGCGCTGATGGCGAGCCTGGGCTTCGAGCGCTTCCTGGTCGTGGGCCACGACCGCGGAGGCCGGGTGACCCACCGGTTGTGCCTCGATCATCCGGACCGGGTCATCCGCGCCTGTGTCATGGACATTGTGCCCACGCATTACATCTTCGGCCACGTGGACCAGGCACTGGCCACCGCCTACTACCACTGGTTCTTCCTCATCCAGCCCGACGGCTTGCCGGAACGGATGATCGGCCACGATCCCAGCGGCTACCTCGGCGAATGCATGCGGCGCTGGGGCAGCCCGCTGGCCAGCTACGACCCACGCGCGGTGGCGGAGTACGCGCGCTGCTTTTCCAACCCTGAGGCCATCACTGGCGCCTGCGAGGACTACCGCGCTGGCGCCAGCGTCGATGTGGATCACGACGAGGCCAGCCGCGACCGCCGGGTTGAATGCCCGTTGCTGGTGCTGTGGGGCGCGCAGGGTTTCGTCAACCGGCGTTACGCCGTGCTGGAAGTGTGGCGGGACTACGCGCGTGACGTCCACGGCCAGGCCCTGGACTGCGGGCACTTCCTGCCCGAGGAACGGCCAAGGGAAACGCTGGCCGCCCTGCTGCCCTTCCTCGCCGAAGGTTCAGGCTGAAGCGGCGTCGAGTTCGGCGAAGACTTCCCGCGCGGCGCGGAACGCATCCACTGCCGCTGGCATGCCGCAGTAGACCGCGGCATGCAGCAGCGCTTCACGCAGTTCCTCGCGCGACAAGCCGTTGTTGAGCGCGCCACGCAGGTGGAGGCGCAATTCGTGCGGACGATTAAGCGCCACCAGCATCACCACGGTCATCAGGCTGCGATCGCGCCGGGGCAGGCCGGGCCGCTGCCACACTGTGCCCCACGCGAATTCGGTGACCAGTTCCTGGAGTGGTTGCGAGAAATCGTCCGCAGTCGCCAGCGCACGATCCACGTAATCGTTGCCGAGCACTTCCCGGCGGAGCGCAATGCCCGCCTCGAATTTTTCACTGGCCATCAAGATCTCCTGTGCTGGGTGGATTGCGGGTCGTGGTCGCAGTGTGCTTGCCCGCCCGTCCCTTGGGCAGGTCGAGCAGTGCCGGGATCTGTTTCAATTCGACCAGGCGTCCCGAGCCGGTGAGGTCGGAGCCCGCGACGGCCTTCAGCGCCTGCTTGTAGGCCTGGGAAGCCAGGCTGCGCTTTAGCAGAGCATAGGGCTTGCGATGCAGGAGGTCGCGCGGCAGCACGAGCAGGTATTTCTCGGTGACCTCGCGATGAAAGGCGAGGCCAAAACGCTCGGCCGCGGTGCGCACGCCAAACCCGCAATCGGCCTCGCCGGCAGCCACCACGGCCGCCACCGCAAGGTGCGTGTATTCCTCCTGGTGGTAGCCGGGAATGACCGCAGGCTTCAGTTCCGCATCGGCGAGCAACAGATCAAACACCAGGCGACTCCCCGAACCCGCCTGGCGGTTGAGGAAGCGCAGCTTGCGCCTTGCGATGTCGCGTACGCCGCTGACGGGGTTCTCACGCCGGCTGATAAACCCAAGCTCGCGCGTTTCCACCAGCAGCAGCACGTCGCGCTGCGCATCCAGGAGAGGCAGGAAACGCTGCCACAGGCGCGCGCCCAGCTTGCCTTGCGGCAGGTGGAAACCCGCCACCCGACACTGCCCAGCGGCGTAACGGGCCAGGCTTTGCTCGCTGCCGAGAAGTTGCAGGTCGACGTCAATCTCCATTCCGCGCAATAGATCGCACAGCGTGTTGACCGCGAAGCTGTGACTGGCGACGACGGTAAGCTGGCCCTCTTCCTGTTGCCGCGTGATGGGCTCGAGTCCACGCGCGACGAAGCTGGCCGCATCGTCCAGCGCCGGCTGGATGCGATCGGCCGCCTTGTGCCAGGTCTCGCGCAAGGTCTGGCCGGCCTCGGTGAGCGTGGCACCGCGCCCGCGCTGGAGCGCGAGCAGCGATTGTCCCAAAAATTTTTCCCAGTGCTTCACCAGGCCCCAGGCATGGCGGTAGGACAGCTTCGCGGCCTTGGCGGCGTAACGCAGGTTGCCCCCCTTGGCCACGCCGTCGAGGAGCGCGATTAGATCGGCCGGTAACACCTCGGTGGTTTTGCCGTGCAGGATCCAGCGGGTGCCTATCGTGATGTCCATGGCCCGTCCTTTGTCGCGAAATCCCTGGCAAGAATGGAATGGGCCCAGGCGTGGCTTTGGCCCGACCATTCTGAAGCTTGCGAGCAACGGCTCGCAGGTCTGGGACGACACTCGACTCGCATTTCGCTCCCGGCGAAGTTGTCCGCGCGCCGAGGGTGCGCAAAATGCCTGGCGCAGTAGATTTTCATCAGCCGGCTAGCTAGAGCCACCCCCTGCGCCGGAACCAGAAGTAAGGTGCGACCGCCGAGGTCACCATCAGGCCCAGCGCCCACGGGTAGCCCAGGTGCCAGTGCAACTCGGGCATGAGTTCAAAGTTCATGCCGTAGAGGCTCGCCACCAGGGTGGGCGGCAGGAACACCACCGACACTACCGAGAAGAACTTGATGATGCTGTTCTGCTCGATGTTGACCATGCCGAGGATGGCGGAAAGCTCGAAGTTGATGCTGTTGGCCAGGAAGCCCGTGTGTTCCATCAAGGAGTGCGCGTCGCGGCGCAGGACTTGCGCCCGTGCCACGGCAGTGGGCGACACCCGTTCGCCAAGTTCCGGCCGGCACAGGTAGGCGGCGAGTCGGTCCAGGCTCATCAGGCTCACCCGACTGCGCGCCACCAGGATCTGGTCACGCTCGAGTCGGCGCAGCATCTGCGCGTAGTCCAGGCGCGGGCGCTTGCCCGCCGGGGCCTCCGGCGCCAGCACGTCGTGCACCATGCGGTCGAGGTCGTCGCTGGTGGCTTCGATGTGATCGGCAATGCGTTCGAGCAGGCATTCAAAGAGGCCCAGCAGCACGTGTTCGGCGTTGGGCCAGGGCTCGACCTCCGCGAGGCCGCGCTCGGCGAACAGCGCGAAGGCGCGCGGCGCGGCATAGCGCACCGTGACCAGCCTCCCGGGTGTCAGCACGAAGGTCACGTCCTCGGCACGCGGGTATTCTGAATTGGAATTCACCATCACGGTGGCGGTCAGCAGGAGCGCGTCGTGCCGTGCGACCAGTCGCCGCGAATCCTCGATCTCGCGCATTTCATCGCGGGTAGGCAGGTCGCAGCCGAGCAGGGCTTCCACGTGCTGCTCTTCCTCGAAGCTCGGGTTGAGGAGGTCGATCCACCGTGCGTGTTCAAAATGCCCGGCGGAAATAAAGCCGTGGTCGGTGACCAGGCGCGCATCAAGGACGCTGTAGGTAGTGATCACGACGGGCTCGCCTTGGTGGGAAATGCCGCCGCATCGTGAGCCCAGCGCCCAGCCCGCGCAACGCGCAGGCAGCACTTCCACCGAATTTTCCTAATGTTATGGGCGTCGGGGCCGCAAAGAAATCAAATCCCTATGTCACGGTGAGTCGTCCCGATGAGTCAAATCACGCCCCGCCCTGCCCGGACTTTCCCGGCCTTGGGCCTGATCCTGATCCTGTTCGGGCTCAGTGCCGGGGCCGGCGCGGTTACCGATATCCGCGTCCTCGTGGATACCTCCGGCAGCATGAAAACCACCGACCCCGGGAATCTCCGCATTCCTGCGATGAAATTGCTGGCTGAACTCCTGCCCGTGGGCTCCCGGGCGGGGGTCTGGCTGTTCGACGAGAACGTGGCTGTCCTGTTGCCGGTAGGCAAGATCGACACGGCGTGGAAGCAGCGGGCGCGGGCGGGCGCGGCGAAGATCCACTCCCGCGGCTTGTTCACGAATATCGAAGCCGGCATCGCCGCCGCCTCACGGGACTGGGGACCGCCTGAAGCAGGCTCCGAGCGCCACCTCGTCCTCCTGACCGACGGCAAGGTGGACGTGGCCAAGGACGCAAGCCTGAGCGCTGCCTCGCGCACTCGCATGCTGGGCGAGCAATTGGCCGGACTGAAGTCGCGGGGCGTGAAGGTCCACACCATCGCGCTCTCCGCCGACGTGGACACCACGCTCCTCGAAGCCCTCGCCAGCCGGACCGGTGGCTGGCGCGAGGACGCGCCCACGGCCGCTGCCCTGCAACGCGCCTTCCTGCACATCTTCGAACAGGCTGCCGCACCCGACACCCTGCCACTGACCGGCAATCGCTTCGTGGTCGATGCATCGATCAGCGAAGTGACCCTGCTGGTGTTCCACAAGCCCGGTGCGCCGCCCATTGCCTTGACCGATCCGAGCGGCAAGACCATGGGGCCGGACAATGCGAGTGAATCTCTGCGCTGGCAGCAGGACGTTGGTTACGACCTCGTCACCCTGCACGCCCCCGCACCCGGCAACTGGTCGTTCAGCGGCGACACCGACCCCGACAACCGCGCCCTGGTGGTGACCAACCTTTCGCTCGAGACGGGCGAACTCCCGGCGCACCTGGTGCAAGGGCAGGACGTCTTGCTCAGTGCCCACCTGCTTGACCAGGGCAAGCCCATCGAACGCGACGATTTCCTGGAACTCGTGACGGTCGGCGGTGCGTTCGCCGGTAAGGACAACACCGGCGACATGGTGGAACTCCCGCTGCACAAGGACAGCCACCGTTTTGTGGCCAGCGATGCCCCCAAGCTCGGGCCCGGTGCCTACGAACTGACCATCCGCGCGCGCAGCAACACCTTTGAACGTGAAAAGCGCTGGCACCTGGAAGTGCTCGGCGAGCCGCTGGGTTTCAAGCTGGAGACCCACGAAGAGGCTAAAGCCGGCAAGCCTTCGCTGGTCCTGGACTGGCAGGCCGAAGCGGATCTCATCGACCCCGCAAGCGCCAGCGGCTATGTCCTCATCGATGGCCCTGACGGGTATCGCGACGTACGCGATTTGGCGGCAGGTGGTCATGCGCTCTCGCCGCTCACGCTGGAAGTCACTGCGAGTGGCGAGTACCACGTCAGCGCCCGGATCTTCGTGAATGACCGCAGTGGTCGCTTGATCAAGCTGAAGCTTGCGCCCCAGGTGGCCAGCCTCAAGGGCCCGACCAAGGCACCACCACCGCCCGCCGAGTTGCCGCCTGCGCTCGCCCCGCCGGCGGCGAGGGTCGAAGTGCTCCCGACCCTGCTCTACATGGGTCTCGGCAACCTTGCCTTGGCCGCCTTGCTGGGATCCCTCTGGTATGTGCTGCGTCGGCGAGGCCTGCCAAGCAAGGGAGTGTCGCTGTGATCGGCAGTTCGCTCGAACTTGCACTGCTGGTGCTGTGCATCGAATTCGCGTTGGTGGCCACTGGCCTCCTCTATTTTTCCCGGCGCGCGGGCCAGGTGCAGGAGGCCCGGGCGGTCGAAAACGCCACCTTGCTGGTCAACTCGGTAGAACGCAGTGAAGGCCAGCGGCGCGAAGCGCTGCTGATCACCATGCAGGACACCTATCGCATGGATCCAGCGGAAGCCAAACGGGTGGTGTCAGATTTCATCGAGCGTGAACACGCGTTCTACAACGCGCTGATTGGGGTGCACCTCGGGCGCAGCGGCAAGTCGCTGGCCGACGTCCCTGGTGAACTCACCAAGCTCATCGCCCCCTGGCTGCGCATCACGCCGCGCGGCCAGGTGGGCAAGGAAGCCGTCGAAGCGCTGGAAAGCAGCAAGGCGGCGGTCGAGTCGGAATTGTCCGACACCCGCAAGGTGCTGGACGAACTGATGGCTGAGTACAACGCGGCGTTCAACCGGGCCCAGCAGGGCACGGAGGTTCCTGCTACCACAGCAGCAGTGGCAGTAGTCACGGCTACGCTGGACCTCCCGCACGACGAACTCCTCAGCATCGATGACATCACCCTCGAAACCCCGGCCCCGCCAGTCGTGGCGGCACCGCCCCGCGGCGGCATGACGGCGGCCGATCTGGACGATCTCCTGATGGGGAGCGACGCCGATTTGCTGGACGCGGACGGGCTGGACGACGATGTCGTCGATCTCGACGCCCCACCCACCCCGCCCGTGGTCGCGGTGGTGGTGGTGGCGGCGCAGCACATCATCGACCTCGATGCGCCGGAAGCGCTGGAGGACAAGGCCGAACCCGAAGTGCCAATGTCCCAGGCAGACCTCGATGCCCTGCTGGAGAACCTCGACGACGACCTCTTCAACGGCAAGCCCTGACGCCGGACCCTTAGCGATTGACGAGGGTCGCCGGCACCCGCCACAGCACCAGTCCCGCGCCAATCACCAGGCAGGCGGCGAGCGCGTAGACGCCGTAATCGGTACTGCCGGTCTGGCCGCGAATGAAGCCCACGGCATAGGGCGCCACGAAGCCCGACAGGTTCCCGAATGAATTGATGAGCGCGATGCCGCTGGCTGCCGCTGCGCCGTCGAGGAAGGCCGTAGCGAGGCTCCAGGTCTGCGGAATCGCCGAGAGCAAGCCGCAGATACCCACCGCCAGCGCCACCACTGCGGCGACTGGATGGGCGGCAAGCGGCACCGACAGCGCGAGACCCGCCGCGCCCAGCAGCGCCGGCACCGCGATGTGGTAACGCCGCTCGCCGTGTCGGTCGGCGCTGTTGCCCACCAGCGGCATGCAGACGACTGCCGCCAGCCACGGCACCGCCGAGACGAAACCAATGTGCAGCAGATCGCTGATGCCCAGCCCCTTGATGATCGTCGGCAGCCAGAAATTGATGCCGTAAAGTCCGCTCACGAGGAAGAAATAAATTGCCGCCAGCAGCCAGACGCGCGGGTCGCGCAAGCCTGCCAGCGCATGGCGCGTGGTCTTGTGGGCATTGTCGCGGGCAATGTTTCCGGCAATCTGGGCGCGCTCGTTCGGGCTCAACCAGCGCGCGTTTTCCACCTTGTCGTCCAGCCACACCAGCGCGAAGAACCCCAGCGCCACCGACGGCAGGCCTTCCAGCAGGAATAGCCACTGCCAGCCTTCGAGGCCATGCAGGCCCTGCGTGCCGCGCATGATCCAGGCTGACAGCGGGTTGCCCACTACGCCGGCAATCGCCACCGCGGTCACGAACAGCGCCTGCACGCGGCCGCGCCGCGCCGCCGGGTACCAGTAGGTCAGGTAGAGCACCACACCCGGGAAGAAGCCCGCCTCGGCCATGCCGAGCAGGAAGCGCATGCAGTAGAACTGGAGCGGGCTCGACACCCACATCGTGGCGGCGGAGATGAGGCCCCAGAGCATCATGATCCGCGCGAGCGTGCGGCGTGCGCCGATGCGATGCATCAGCAGGTTGCTCGGGACTTCGAACAGGAAATAGCCGATGAAGAACACGCCGGCGCCAAAACCGTAGATGGTGTCGCTGAAGCCGAGATCGCTCGCCATGGTGAGCTTGGCGAAGCCCACGTTGACCCGATCGAGGTAGGCCGCCACGTAGCACAGGAAAAGAAAGGGAATGAGCCGCCAGGTCACCCGGGCATACAGGGCGTCCTCGTCGAGGTTCGGGGCGGAAGGGACGGCAGTCGACATGGCAGCCTCTGGTTGGATCTGGACGTGGGGGATTTCAGCGATAGCCGGCGCCGCGGATGGCGGGGAAGCGCACCAGCGCCGCCTCGTCCACCTCGACCCCCAGGCCCGGTCCTGTCGGGGGCAGGAAGCGCCCTTCGGCATCTGGCATCGCCACGGGCGAGCAGAGTTCGGTGCGCAGCGGGTTGTAGCGGGAGAAATCCGCTTCGAAGTAGCCGGGGTTCGGCAGCGCCGACAGCCAGTGCAAGGAAGCGGCGACATTGAGTCCGGTCACGGAAGTGTGCGGATGGAGCCGCGCGCCGACGCTTGCGGCCAGCGCGGCGATACGCAAGGCCTCGCTGATGCCACCGCACTTCGAGAGATCCGGCTGCCACAGGCGCACCACGGCGTCGTCGGCCAGGCGCTCGAAATCGCCCAGGAGATAGTGGTTCTCCCCGGCGGCCAGCGGCGTCGCGCCAGCCGACCCGAGCGCCCGATACGCCTGGAAGTCAGCGGCCGGGAAAGGTTCTTCCAGCCACCCGACGCCCAGTGCGTCGAGGGCCGCGCGCACCTTGCGGGCGGTGTCGAGATCAAAGCTGCAATTGGCGTCGGTAAGCACCTCGAAATCGCTGCCGAGTTCGATGCGCAGGGCGCGCACCCGTTCGATGTCGGTTGCGACGTCCAGTCCCAGGCGCAGCTTGAGCGCGCGGTAGCCGGCGGCCTTCGCCGCACGGGCTTCCACGAGCAGTTCATCCAGCGTGCCATAACCAAACGAAATGCCGCCAGCGTAGGCAGGAATCGCCCGCCGCTCGCCACCCAGCAACACGTGGAGCGGGAGTCCCGCCGCCTTGCCGCGCAAGTCCCACAGCGCCATGTCGATGCCGGAAATGGCGAGCGCGGCAGCGGCGCCCGTACCGTGGCTGGCGAGTTGGAGGCGGTAGAGCCGCTGCCAGAGCGCAGCGATGTTGTCCGCCGATTCACCGAGGAGGACCGGTGCCAGGGTGGAGTCGATGAGTTCGGCAATCACCGTGGGCGCGCGACCAGCGTGGGCTTCGCCCCAACCAGTGAGACCCGCATCGGTTTCAATTTTCACCAGCACCGCGTCGCGCTTCACTGTGCGCCCGAGGCCGAGGCTGACCTGCAGCGGCAGCGGAATCGGGCAGGACAGCGGGAACGCCGTGACGTGCGCAATCCTCACGCGTCGAACCGGAAGGCATCCATGCGCAGCGCGCGGTAGGTCACGCTCTGGTGCAGCCGGGTGGCGCGCCAGTCCTTGCCGGCCGCGCCCAGTGCCACGAAGAACGGCATCAGGTGCTCGTTGCCGGGATGGTTGAGGGCAGCGTGCGGCGCCTGGGCGTGATAGTCGAGGAGTGCGGCCTCGTCGTGATCGGCAAGGCGCTCGCCCATCCAGTCGGCGAAGGCCGTGACGAAATCCGGCGCCGCCGTGTTGCCTTCCGGCCAGGCGACTTCGCCCAGATTGTGGGTGAGAGCGCCGGAACCCAGCACCAGTACACCCTCCTCCCGCAGGCTGGCCAGCGCGCGACCCAGCGCGAAATGCCAGCCAGCGTCCCGCCGTCCGCTCACGCTGAGGGCCACCGTGGGGATGTCCGCTTCCGGATACATGAGTGTGAGCGGACACCAGGTGCCATGGTCGAAGCCCCACTGCGAATCTTGCACGGTGGGCAGTCCCTGCGCTGCAAGCCGCGCGGCAATGCGCGTGGCCAACTCGGGCGCGCCGGGCGCCGGATACTGGATGCGGTAGAGCGCGGGATCAAAGCCGCCGAAGTCATGGATAGTCCTGGGCCGGGCCGCGCTGGTGACCCGCGGTGTCGGTGCCTCGTAGTGCGCAGAAACGACGCAGATGGCTTTCGGTCGGGGGATCTCGCCGCCCAGGCCAGACAGGAAACCCTGCGCCGGAAGCTTGGAGAGCACCAGGTCGGGCGCCCCGTGCGAAATGAACAGACTCGGCATCATCAGGCTGATTATCCGCAGATTTCTGGTGGGGATGGGGACCTGAGGTTAAAGCGTATTCGCTGGCGGTGGTAGCGCATAGAATCGCGGCAGCCCGCCGGGTGCACCCTGCAACCGGCTACTGCCACCCGTGTACTGGAGAACGAGATGAAGATTTACGACAAGTTCTACATCAATGGCGCCTGGGTCGAGCCCATCGGCCGCGGCACCATTGACGCCACCTGCGCTTCCACCGAGGAAGCCGTCACCCGGATTCCCGAAGGCCTCAAGGAAGACGCCGATCGTGCCGTCTCCGCTGCCCGCGCCGCCTTCGACAGCTGGTCCAGGACCACCGTTGAAGCACGCGCCGTGTTCCTCGACAAGATCGCCGCTGGCATGGAAGCCCGCCGCAACGACGTGGCTCTGGCCATCGCCACCGAAGTGGGCATGCCGCTCAAGATGGCGAACCTCATCCAGGCCAGCCTGCCCATCGGCGCCGCCAGGACCTACGCCGAACTCCTCCGCGCCTATGTCTTCGAAGAACAGGTCGGCACTTCGCTGGTCGTCCGCGAAGCCATCGGCGTGGTGGCCGCGATCACCCCGTGGAACTTCCCGATCAACCAGATCATGTTGAAGGTCGCCCCGGCACTGGCCGCAGGCTGCACCGTGGTGCTGAAGCCGAGCGAAGTCGCCCCGTCCACCGCCTTCATCCTGGCCGAAGTCATCCATGCAGCCGGCGTGCCGGCGGGTGTGTTCAACCTCGTCACCGGCTTTGGCCCGGTGGTCGGCGAAGCCCTCGCCGCGCACCCGGAAGTGGACATGGTGTCCTTCACCGGTTCCACCCGCGCCGGTCGCCGCGTAGCCGAAGTGGCCGCGCAGACCATCAAGCGCGTGGCACTGGAACTCGGCGGCAAGTCCCCGCACGTCATCCTCGAAGACGCGGACATGGAAAAAGCCGTCAAGGCTGGCGTCAATGAGTGCTACCTCAACTCCGGCCAGGCCTGCATCGCGCCCTCACGCATGCTGGTGCCGGAATCCCGCTATGAAGAAGCCGTCGCCTTCGCCAAGAAGGCCGCCGAAGGCTTCACCATCGGGGATCCGATTGCCGGCGACGTGAAGCTCGGACCGGTCATCTCCGGCCTCCAGCGCGAACGCATCCGCAACCTGATCAAGAAAGGCATCGAGGAAGGCGCCCGCCTGGTCACTGGCGGTCCCGAAGCGCCAGAAGGCCTGGACAAGGGTTTCTACGTGAAGCCGACGGTGTTCGCCGACGTGCACAACGACATGACCATCGCGCGCGAGGAAATCTTCGGGCCCGTGCTCGCCATCATCCCCTTCAAGGACGAAGCCGATGCCATCCGCATCGCCAACGACACCATCTACGGCCTCGGCGGCAATGTGTGGGCCGGCACCAAGGAGCACGGCATCGCAGTCGCCAAGCAGATCCGCAGCGGGCAGATCTCGGTCAACGGCGGTCGCTACAACCCGCTGGCGCCGTTCGGCGGCTACAAGCAGTCGGGCCTCGGTCGCGAAGCAGGTAAGTTCGGCCTCGAGGAATTCCTCGAAGTGAAGTCCCTGCAACTCTAGGCCTGCAAGGCGCGGTGGCTTGCCGCCGCGCCTCATTCAACAAAGCCTGGCGGGCGTTGGTACGTCGCCTGCCAGGAGCCTCTAGCAGCCTGTCGGACTTGGGGCGTCGATAGCGAGAATCGGCCCCAGCCAGGACAGTTGGTGCCGGATTTGCAGGCCCATAGCCCGGCTATGGGG
>JAYTTZ010000319.1:0-13291 GCA_043744805.1 Gammaproteobacteria bacterium | reverse complement strand
CGGCGTATTCGGTGCGGTTCGCCGGCTCTACGTAGGGCGTTTCCGCCGTCACCACCGTCAGCAGGAACACCCGCTGGTGCAGTACCTGGTTGTGCTTGAGGTTGTGGAGGAGGGCGGAGGGCACGCCGTCCGAATTGCCGGTCATGAACACCGCCGTGCCGCTCACGCGGTGGATTTCCGGACCCAGCATGGACAGGAATTCCGTCAGCGCAATCGAAAGTTCCGCCTGCGCGGCCGCCATCAACTGCCGTCCGCGCTTCCAGGTCGTGAGCACCGTGAAGCAGATCAGGCCCACCGCCAGCGGGAACCAGCCACCCTGCGTAATCTTGAGCGCGTTCGCGCTCAGGAACGCCGTGTCGATGACGAGGAAGGTGCCTGCCACCGCGAGCACCATCCAGAGCTTCCAGCGCCAGAGGTAGAACATGACGAAGGCGACGAGGATGGTGTCGATGAGCATCGTGGCGGTCACTGCGATGCCGTAGGCCGCCGCCAGGTTGCTGGAGGAGCGGAAGCCCAGCACCAACAGCACCACCCCCAGGCAGAGCGTCCAGTTGGTGAGCGGCACGTAAATCTGGCCGGCCTCATTTCCAGAAGTGTGGATGATCGCCATGCGTGGCATGTAGCCCAGCTGCACCGCCTGGCGGGCTACCGAGAAAGCGCCGGAGATCACGGCCTGGGAAGCGATGATGGCGGCGAAGGTCGCGAGGATCACCAGCGGCAACTGCGCCCAGTCCGGGGCCAGCAGGAAAAAGGGATTCTTCACGTTGTCCGGATTCGCCAGCAGCATCGCGCCTTGTCCCCAGTAGTTGCACACCAGCGCCGGCAACACGAAGCCGAACCAGGTGAGCCGGATCGGGCGGCGTCCGAAGTGTCCCATGTCGGTGTACAGGGCTTCGCCGCCGGTCACCGCCAGTACCACGCTGCCGAGGGCCAGGAAGCTGAGGTAGGGATGGGCCGTGAAGAATTCGACGGCGTAGAGCGGATTGATTGATTTGAGGACCGCCGGGTTCTCGGCCACGTGGATGAGGCCGAGCACGGCGAGGACGGAAAACCAGATGCACATGATGGGGCCGAACCACAGGCCCACCGCGCCGGTCCCGCGACTCTGCACCGCGAAGAGACCAATGAGGATGACCACCGTGATGGGGACCACGAAGGGCGACGCCGAAGGTGCCACCACGCCGAGGCCCTCGACCGCGGAGAGGACCGAAATAGCCGGCGTAATCATGCTGTCGCCATAGAACAGCGCGGCCGCGAAGATGCCGAGTGCCGAGATGACCAGCGTGAGGCCGCGGCCCTTGGTCACGCGGCTGACCAGGGCGAGTAGCGCCAGGCTCCCGCCTTCGCCGCGATTATCCGCCCGCATGATGATCGCGACGTACTTGATCGACACCAGCAAGGTGATGGCCCAGAACACCAGCGACAACACGCCGAGGACATTGGCGTGCGAAACCTCGATGGGGTGGTGGCCGGCGAAGGTTTCCTTCAGGGCGTACAGGGGGCTGGTGCCGATGTCGCCATAAACGACACCGATGGCGCCAAGTACCAGTTTGCGGGGGTCTCTGTGTTGGTCCAAGGGTTGCCCTGTCGGTTTGTTGCGGAACGGAAAAGGGGGCTAGTGTGCCACGACTCCCGGGAATTTCAGCTTGCGTCGACGCATGGTTCGGGCAGTTTGGGAGGGATCTGCTGTCGGACGGGAGGCGGGGTGGTCGTGCCGCACGGCGTGGCCCCCCCGTAGCGTTGGTCGCGTGGCCAGTGGCCGGACACGATGCGCAGGAGGAGCCATGGGCCTCGCGTACGGCGGGGTTACGCCCGGCTAGAGGTGCTTCTCGCGCTCCAGACGGAGCCGCTCGGCCATCACTTCCAGCATTTCCAGCGCGAAGTAAGGCATCTGCTGGACCATGAACTGGAAGCGGCGGGCATTGATGGGTTCAAGCCTGCAATCGGTCCTGGCTTTTGCCGTGGCGGTGCGGGGACCTTTGTCGACGAGGCCGACTTCACCCAGTGACGTGCCCTGGCCGATGGTGTCGATGAGTTTGTCGTGGACGAAGATTTCGACCTCGCCCTGAACGACGATGTACATCAGCCCGCCGGGATCGTCGCCTTCGGAAAAGATGGTCGAGCCGGCAGGAAAGGACACGGCCGAATCCGAGTCCCTGAACATACTGATTTGCATTGGAATGACCTCTGTGACTGCGCTTCGGCAGCTTGCCACCCTTTAATTGCATTTCACCACCAAGCTGTCGAATCCGGGTGGGACATGGCATTGGGCCGCCTGGAGCGGCGGCCCAATGCACGTCCAACCACTAATCCTCAATACTGGATGCAATACCCGCCAATAAAGCGGCACGGGTCGCTGCCCGAGGTCTTGATGTCGCACTGCTCGGTCGCATAGGTGATGGTTTCGCAGGTCCAGTTGTTCTTGAAGGTCGGATCCGTGTACGGAACGTTCTTGTTACCGCCCGGGTTGACGATGCACAGCTTGGTCCCATCCCTCTGGACCAGGCGACCGAGCGGACTCGTGATCTGGATGTTGCCGCCGCTGTTCGTGTAGGAAACGGTGCCGCCGGCCGGGGTGGCGAGCGTTACGGCGGTTTCCTGGATCTCGACCTGGGAGCTGAACGGGCCAACGAGGCTCGCACCATAGACGCTGTTGCCCTGCTTCAGCTGCCAGTCAAGCGGATTGCTATTGTCGAAAGTGCTGGGATCGGCGTAGAGCCCGAAGCTTGAACCTGGCGGCGCAGGGATGGCGGCGTTAAGGGTGCTCACGTTCAGCGCGAGACGGCAGATGTTGAGCGTCTTCTGGTTCTTGCCGAAACCGGTCGTCGGATCGCCAGTGCCGCCGGTCAGCAACTGCGAGCAGTTGACTTCGGTGGCCGAGTTGAACGTCTTGTTCACGCGAGTGGGGAGTGCGGCGTTCAACTGGTTGGTGGCAGACCCCGTGTACTTGTAGAAGTAGGCGGTGCAGGGAGCAGCGGGGGCGGCATCCTGGTAACAGGTGCTGGAAGCCACCGTACCCATGAATTCGACAATGTTCCCGCCAAAATTGGCGCATTCGAATGCGGCTGTTTCGCCAGCTTCGCAAATACCGTTGCCATTGGCCACCGCCATTGCCTCGTGGGTTGTCAGGGACAAACCACCGAGCAACGCGAGCACCGCCATTAATTTAAACATGCCTGATTTCATCTTTTTCTCCGATTCAGTGTCTTGTTGGGTTATCGAGTTTCTATCGATGTCCGCTGGTTCGCCCGGGCATCCGGACGACGGCTCTTGTTGTTCAAGGGAAGGACAGGGTAATCCGCGCAAACACTGCGCGGCTGGGCTGGAACATTGGGTTCCTGAAGTCGAAATCAAAATAGTTGTACCGGCGATCCGTGAGGTTCGTGCCCGCGACTGACACGATTCCGTAACGCTTCGGCAGTCGATAGCTGACGCTGGCATCAAGCAGCATGAAGTCCGAATCCCCGGCGCGGCAGCAGGCCCCGCTCACGTCGACGAAGCTGCCGTGCTGGTGGACATAGGTCCCGCGAACATTGCCGCTGAAACCTTCCGGTAGGAACACGCTGGCGGACAGAGGCACCCGCTGGGTATCCATGGCCCTGAAGTTGATGAAGGGGCGGTCGGGATTGGCCTGCAGATTCTCGGTGTTGTACTCGTACTGGTACTCCGAGCGCAGGGCAAGCCAGTCGAGCGGGGTCCAGAACAGGTAGGCGCGCGCCTGGCCCTCGTCCCAGGCTGAACTGCGGTAGGTGACGGCGGGAAACTGCGAGTTGTCCTGGTAAGGCACGCTCAGATCGCCCTTGGTGATTTCAGCGCCCGCAAAAAGGGTTGCACCCAGTTGCTGGTCAAGCCCGCCGCCATAGCGCCAGGCCAGCGTGCCGTTGATGTCATCGAAGAACTGGTTGAAACCCGCCACCTGGGTCGGCTCCAGCGTCTGGTCGGTGATTAACGTGCGCTTGAACGTACGGAAGCCGGCCGCGCGCAATACCGTGCCGGGTCGGGGTTCCCAGGTGACGCCGAGCTTGGGGTTGAGATGATTTTGCGTGCCCGTCAACTCATAGTCGCTTTCGATGAAATCGCCACTGCCGGCAACGGTCACCACTACATTCTCGAATGGGTGCAGGTAGGAATAGACGTAGGCATTGACGTGGCGCGTGTCGAGGTCCTGGGTCGAGAATGATGGCGGAAACCGGATGAACGGCGGGACGTTGAGCTCCACGCCAACCTGCTGGTTGTTTTGGGCGTTGATGTCGAAGAAGCCGACACCGCTTGTCACGCTGACGAAACGCGAGCGAAACAGGTGCTGGATTTCCGTACCGAAGGCCTGGGTCGGCAGCATCAGGTCGATCAGGTAGAGGTTGACCGGGGGCGGCAACGCGGGCGGAGCGCGATCCACGGTGCGGAATTCCGCTTCCTGGTACATGAACGAACCGAGCAGGGTGGAATTCGGCGAGAACTCATGCCGCATCCCGATCCGGTAGGAGTCCTTGATGTCGTCGTGCCGCTCGCCCGGGAAGTAATTGTCCTTGAAGAAGCGCTGCGCAAGGTCACCACGCAGGCTGTCGCGGTGCCGGTACTCGGCCTGCACGCTGGTCTCGGACGAAAGCTCGTACTGAACGAATGCGTTGGCCATGTCATCGCGCTGGTCCGAGTTTTTCCGATAGCCGTCGGTCTCGTAGTGGAAGCCTCCGAGGCTAAAAGCCGTCTTGCCGATGATGCCGGATACCACGCCTTCACCAGCATAGGTGTCGTGTTCGCCTATGACCGTGCTGCCCTGGACGCTGAAGCCGTCGCGCGTGAAGATCCGGTTGAATTCGTTGAAACCGACGGCCCCGGGGCCGCCGGAACTGATTAGCCCGAGGTTGCTTTCCGCCAAACGTGGCTGGATCGGCGAACTGCTAAGGGGTTGCAGCAGTTGTGATTGGAGCAGTTCACTGACGCGGGCGATTTCATGTCGCGGCCGGCTGGCATAGGAATCCGCCAGGAAGCGGTGGGCTGAAAAATTGCCGGGGTCGAGGTTCACGGATTTCCAGCCTTCCGCAAGCGCCCTTTGCTCGAATCCGAGATCGGAATAGATGCGGGCGATGCTGGCGCCGCGCGAGGCCTGATCTGAGTCCAGCAGCTGGCGCGAGCGGTACACCGCGCGGTTATCGTTCAGTGCGATCGCTTTTTGCAGGTCATGGAGGGCGCCGACCGGTTGGTTGTCGGTCTGTTTGCGAATCGCCTCGTAAAGGAAGGCAGTGGGATCGGCCGGATCGAGTTCCTGGGCGATGCGGTACTGCTGGGCATCGAGCGGCGAACGCTTCTCTTCGTAATAGGCCTTCCCAAGGTAGGGACGCAGCAGGGCGTTGCTGCCATCCAGGGCAACGGCAGCCTCGAGCTCACGTCGACCGTCGGTGAGCTGGCCCTGTTTGATGAGTGCAAGGCCAAGGCCAAAGTGGGCAAGTGGATCGGCGGACGCGCCCTCCACGGCGCGCCGGAACCGGGCGGCGGCGTCCGGGGCGCGATTGGCGGCTAGCTCGGCAAAGCCAAGCACCAGCTGCGGCTTGGCGAGATCTGGCGCGAGGGTTTCCGCCCGGTGGGCGGCTTCCAGCGCCTTGCTGCGTTCACCGTTCATCAGCCACAGCTCCGCGAGGCGGGCCTGCACTAGCGCGTTATCAGGGAACGCTGCGGCCGCGGAGAGCATTTCTTCCCGTGCCGCGTCGAGCTTGAACGTGCTTTGGAGGGCGTAGGACAGCGCGATGCTGGCGGCGGCGCCGCCGCCCTTGGCCTTGGCGGCCTGGGCATCCGCGAGGGCTTGCTCGCGTTGGTTCTGGACGACTTCAATCATGGCCCGCAGGGCGAGCGCCGGGCCGGCGTTGGCCTCAACGGCAAGCGCTGCGTCGATGGCGGCACGCGCTTCGCCGACCTGGCCGACGTTGAGCAGCAGGCTGGCGCGCAAGGTGTGGCTAGCGGCAGTGCGGGTCCCGGCGGGCAGGGCGTCGAGTGTGGCCAGTGCGCCCGTGGCATCGCCTTTCGAGGCGCTGGCGAGGGCCGCGGCCACCGCCGGTTGACTGTTGCTGCTACCACCGAGCGCGGCAAGCAGCGGTGGGTAATAGAGCGCCCACTGCACGCTGTCATTCTGGTTGACCAGGGTTTCCAGGCGGGGCGCGGAGCCGGCAGTGATCGCGGCGGACTGCCCGTGGGTGAGGGTGACTTCGCCGAACGCGTTGGCGGTCCTGATCTTGCCTTCGAAAACGCTGACCTGGGCCGCTTTGTCGGCCACGCGCATGGAGAACTCGGTGCCCTCGATCATGCCGTTCACGTACGGTGTGCTCACCGTCATGGTGCGCGGCGCACGGCTGAATGACTTGAACGCACCGACAACGAGCTCAAGCAAGGTGGGATCCCCGGCCTTCACCACCACGTCGACCAGGCGCATGGTGGTGTTCTGGTCCAGGCGGAGGACGGCGTCATTGGCGAGCTGGATCGCCGCGCGCCCGCGGGAGCCGACCCGGATCGAATCGCCTTCGCACAGGCGGGTGGTCGGGGTCGCATAGTCCCACTGCGATTGTTCGGCATGTGCGACTTCCACGCTGCCTTCCAGCGATACGAATTTCCCGGCGGCGGGTTCGCAGGTGTTCGCCTGCGACCACAGTGGGATCGTGGTGAGGGCGATGGCTAAAGCCAGCGGGGAAACGATCTTGTGCTTGTCCATTCAGCGCTCCATCAAAATAGCCCTTCGGGCGAACCAGCCAGCGGGCGCCTCCCGTGGAGATGCCCCCAATTGCACCCGACGAGGAGGGGTAGTGCCCGAGTGTAGGTGAAAGCGCTGCAGGTAAAGGGCTTGCGGCAACGACGAATTTTAAAAAAATTGTCGCCGGGCCTACATGAATTTACGTGCCGACGACGCGCCGTGCGATTGGTTGTGCAAACCGCACGCCAAGTGCGCCGGCGATCATCCCCGGCAATCTTGTTAGCATGGCGCGACATTTCCCCCAGTGGGAGTTTCATCGGCAGCACCCGCAGGACCCGCGATGGCAGGAACACTCAACGGCAGCGACTACCCGACACGTTTCAACGCGCTCTGGACACGCTGCTGCGCAGGGGCCAGCACGGTGGAAGGGGGTGAGATATTCAACCGGCTCAGGGCTGCCTACGACGAGCCGCAGCGCCGCTACCATACCTTCGCGCACATCGCCCAGTGCCTGTCCCAGTTCGACCGCGCGGCGGGGGGCATGGCCGTCCCCGATGCCGTGGAGATGGCGATCTGGTTCCACGATGTCGTCTACGTGCCGGGTGCACCCGACAACGAGCGACGCAGCGCGGATCTCTTCCGCCAGTGGGCCGGCGGTGGTTTCCCTCCAGCTTTGATCGACGACATCGACCGCCTCGTGATGGCCACGACCCACCTGTCGCCACCGGTCGTCGTGGACGAATGCTGGGTGGCGGACGTGGACCTTTCGAGCTTCGGGCTGCCCTGGCCTGAATTCACCGATGATTCGCGTAACGTGCGTGCAGAACGTGGCGATCTCACCGATGCGGCATTTTACCCGGCACAGTCTCGCTTCCTGCACAGCCTGAGTGGACGTGTGCGGGTGTTCCAGTCCGAATTCTTCCATGGCTTGCTCGAGGCCACGGCGCGCGCCAACATCGCCCGCCTGCTGGCACTCATCGACCAGGGCAATACGCTTTGAGCCGGCGCCGTTGATGCGCTGGCGCATGGTGCTGCGCGCTGCCGCGGCGGGCGCCCTCTGTGCGCTGGTCGGCATTGTCCTCGTGATGACCCCCGTCGGCGCCACGCTCGAACAGAACACCGGCCTCAAGTGGCTGTTCCGGCTGCGTGGGCCACTGCCCACGCCCGCCGAGGTCGTCATCGCCGCCATCGACGACCAGACCGGCGGGCACCTGGGTGTTTCCAACCTGCCTCGCGAATGGCCGCGCACGGTGCATGCCCAGTTGGTGGACAACCTCGTGCGTCGCGGTGCCTCGGCGATCGTTTTTGATTTCGATTTCCAGATCCCCAAGAATCCCGGGGACGACGCCGCCTTTGCGCAAGCCGTAAATGCCGCGGGGCGCGTGGTGCTGGCCGAGAAGCTTCTTGGCAAGCGCCAGCCCCTGCTCGACAAGACCGGGCAGCAGCAGGGTTCGGTCTGGATCGAGAAACTCGTCGCGCCCATCGAATCACTCTCTGCGGCCGCGCGTGGCCTCGGTCCCTTCCCACTGCCCAAGGTGGAAGAGGCGGTCCACGAATTCTGGGCGTTCAAGCCGAGCGTTGGCGGCTCGCCCACGCTGCCGGCGGTCGGCCTGCAAATCCACGCGCTGGCGTCCTACCCGAAGCTGGTGACGCTGGCCGGCACGCTGCCGACACCTGTCGTGATGCCGGCCCCGCCAACCGACGACGCCCGCGCCGAAACCATGCGCGCGTTCATGCTGCAACTACGCAATACCTTCATGGCGCAACCGACGCTGGCCACGGCGCTGCGCCGCCAGGTCGCCAGCCTGCCCGGCAACACGCCCGCGCAAACGCGTCAGCAATTGCTGGGGCTCATCGCGCTGTATGCGGAAAACGACCACCGCCACCTCAATTTCTATGGCTCGCCGGGCCGGATCACCACCATTCCTTACCACGTACTCGCCGCAGCACCGGACACCGCCGAGGCGTCGACCGTGCCTGATTTGCAAGGCAAGACGGTCTTTGTCGGCTTCTCCGATCTCTACGATCCGGGTCAGCCCGATCGTTTCTATACCGTCTATACCAACGACGAAGGCGTCGACCTCAGCGGGGTGGAAATCGCGGCCACGGCGTTTGCGAACATGCTGAACGACGAGAGCGTGAATGCCCTGGATCCGCTGCAAGTGCTCGGCCTGCTGGGCATCATCGGCTTTGGCGCGGGGGTGATGGTCTACCTGTTGCCGACCTTGGTGGGTGTCCCACTCACCCTGGCGCTTGCCGCGGCCTATGCCTACGGCACCACCACGTTGTTTGGCAGCAGCCACCTCTGGCTTCCGCTCGCCACGCCGCTGCTCGTGCAGGTACCGCTTGCCCTCTTCATCGGACTCATCGCGCAGTATCTTGGCGAGCGCGAGAAGAAGACCCGGGTGACGCAAGCCATCAGCATGTACCTGCCGGCGCACCTTGCGCATGACTTCACCGAGAAACGCCTCGACGACAGCGCCATCAACCGGGTGACCTACAGCGTGTGCTTCGCCTCGGACATGGCGGGCTTCACGAGCATCTCCGAAAAATTGAAACCAAAGGAACTCGCGGCGTTCCTCAATGATTATTTCGAGAGCCTGGCGGCACCACTGCGCCAGCACGGGGTGGACGTCATCGAGTTCCGCGCCGACGGGATCATGTGCGCGTGGACTGCGCCACAGGAAGACGTGGGGATCAGGCGCCAGGCCCTGGCGGCAGCGCTGGATTCACTGACAACGATGGCGCAGTTCAAGGAGCGCCATGAACTGCTCGCCCAATCCCTGCGCATCGGCCTGGAAAGCGGCATGGTCTACGTGGGGCACGCCGGCGGTGGCGGGCATTTCGTCTACAGCATCGTGGGGGATTGCGCGAATACAGCGGCCCGCATCGAAGGCTTGAACAAGCACCTGGGGACCCAACTGCTGGCAAGCGCGGAGACCGTTGCCGAAGTGCCTGGCCTCGTGCTGCGCGAAGTCGGCGAGTTCAAGTTCGTGGGCAAGGGCGAAGCCCAGCCGATCGTCGAAGTGCTGGGCGCCGAGGGCAGCACGCCGGGGCCGCTGGTGGCGCTCGCCGAGCGTTTCAATGCGGCCATGGTCGCCCTGCGCGACTGGCGGATCGAGGATGCGGGCGAGCTATTCGTCGGTATCCAGCGCGATTACCCGAACGACGGCCCTACCCGCTACCACCTTGAGCGCTGCCGTCGCTTCCTTGCCTCACCACCTTCGGAACCACCGTGGGTGGTGAACATGGATTCGAAGTAGCCCCTGCGGGCCCTCAGTTGCGGAGCAGTTTGATCTCCAGCGTGGCCTGCCGCAGTTTGCGTGTCAGGGTGCGCGCGATGTTGGTGGCGAACTTGAGACGCACGCTGTCCCCGACAGGGCCCGGCGTGCGCTCAAGGCGGTGGTAGTCGAGGATCAGGCAGTCCACGTCATCATCGGCCACGATGTCGGCGGACCGCTTGCCACGGTCCAACATGGCCATTTCCCCCACGGCCGAGCCTGGCCCCATGGTCGAGATGCGACCTGCGCGGAACTTCGCGAGCGGGATGTTCACGCTGACCCGGCCACGCGTGATGAAGAAGAGGCTGTCCGCCGGGTCGCCTTCGCGGCACAGGTACGTGCCCCGCGCATAGCTTTGAGGCTCCAGGAGGCTTTCCAGCAGCGCCATTTCCGCCGCATCGAAGCCCGCGCAGAACGCCTGTGCGGACAAGGGGGCGGCGGCGTCATCGAAGCCGGGATGGGCCGACAGCAACTGGTCTTCACACCATTCGAGGGCGTGGTCAACGTCCTCGCAGGCTAGCAGCGGCAGTTCGTCCAGATTGGCGATGCGTGCCTTGAGTGTTCGATTGACGAGGTAGCGTGCCGTGTTCAGGCCCGTCAGCAGGACGCTGACGCCTGCGCCATGCAGCGCGTCGATTAAGGTCATGAGCAGGTTCAGGGCGCCTTCGTCGATGGCGCCCACCCGCGCGAAATCGATCACGAGGTAGTTCACGGTGTCCGCCTGTCGCATCGCTTCCCGAATGAGGATCTCGACAGAGGCAAAGAAGAGATCACCCTGGAGTTCCAGGACGCCAATGGTGTCGGTGGAGGCGGCCAGCGTGGCGAGTTCAAGGGTGTTGCGCACGCGCTTGGACGGCACCTGGGCGCCGTTGTAGTTCGCATGGATGGCGGCGGCGTGGGACACATTGCCGACGTGGAAGGTGTGCAGGTGAAAATCGGTGGAAATCTTCCTGCACACCGCGATGCCGCGTGCGCTGTTGCCGCGATCATCGAGCCGCGGCGAAAACACGGCCAGGCCGAACTGGCCCGGCAGTACTGCCACGATACCGCCAGCGACGCCGCTCTTGGCCGGCATGCCGATTTCGTACATCCAGGCGCCCGAATAGTCATACATCCCGCAGGACATCATCACGCTCAGGACCTTCGGCACGATGTCGTTGCGAAGCGCCCGCACGCCGGTGATCGGATTGACGCCACCGTTGGCCAAGGTGGCGCCGATCATCGCAAGATCGCGACAGCTCACCAACAGCGAGCACTGCTTGAAGTAGACATCCAGCGTGGCATCGGGCTCGCGCTCGAGGATATTCGAGTTGTGGAGCAGGTAAGCGATGGCGCGGTTGCGATGGCCAGTGGATTTCTCGGACTGGTAGATGGCCTCGTCAAGCCGCGCCGGATGGCCGAGGTAGCGCGCGTAACAGGCGAGCATCCGTTCGAACTTGGCGTCAGGCGTGTCGCCGTCCACCAGCGCGACCGTCGCGATCGCACCCGCGTTGATCATTGGATTGCGCGGCCGACCCGTGCCGGGTTCAAGGCTGATGGAGTTGAAGGCCTCGCCCGACGGCTCGACGTCGACCTTGCGCAGCACTTCGGCGGTGCCCTTGTCCTCGAGCGCGAGGCCGTAGGTGATGGCTTTGGAGATCGACTGGATCGTGAAAGGTTCGCGCGAATCGCCCACCTGGTAGACCTGCCCATCGACCGTCACGAGGGCAATGCCAAACCAGCCCGGGTCAGCCTTGCCCAGCTCCGGGATGTAATCGGCCACCGCACCGGCGTCCAGCGACGCGAACTCGCGATGCAACGATTCAAGATAGTCGTGGAAGGAATTGGCCGGCATTAAAGGAAAACCCCAGGTGCAACGGGCACAGTGGATTCATGCTTCATGCCATGTAGGGGTAGGCCCGTCGGGCGATGGGCTTACCTGAAGCCGAACCAGACGTTTTGCGTTCCATCACGGCCCCAGACAGAGGGCTGCGGGCAGAAGAAACGTGCGTTATGGGTGCGCGGTACGTGCATGTGATCCGTGATGGGGCGTTGCGTGCCCGTTAAGACGGGTGCGCGGCACATTGGAAGTGCGCCCCCGGCCGAGGAGTGTGGCAGGTGCGTTCGCAAGCCGATGCGAGGAACGAGCCTTGCCCTCAAATCGGCAGCTGGCTAAGGACTTCGTAGGTGTGCCGGAGCCAGGTCTTGACCCGTTGGCGGTCCATCATGCCGAGGGCGTTGTCGCTTTCGCGGTCGTTCGCGGCCTTCCAGAAACTCATGTCGTGCTGGTCGATCTTGCGCATCGCACCGTCGTGCAGCCGTGGCAGCTCGATGCACGAGGCGCCTGCTGTTTTTGCCTCCTGCAGGGCAAGGGATGTCTCCATCTGGGAGAAATTGGACCCGCGCCCCCGATTCTTCACGATGATGTAGTGGGCAGTTGGACCGTACTGCGCGACGAGGTTGCGAAGCAGTTCGACCGAGTCGGCACCGTCGTCCATCACGTGCCAGAAATTCACCTGCACCCCAAGCTCGGCGAAGACCTCGAACAAACTCGCCTCCTGGATCCAGCGCGACAGCGGTGCCGAAGTCTGGGCCGCCAGATCGACAATCACCGGTTGGCCTGGCCGTGACTCGAGCACGGACCCGATGGCATCGAGGCCTTCAAAGCTGTCCACCACCACGGGCGAAGCGTATTCGGCATAGAACCGGCGGAACGACTGGTGGGAACGGTCGGTATCAAACCCGCTGAACGGGATGGCCTTGTCGATGAAGTACTGCGCGAGCACGCGTGCGGTCACGGATTTACCGACACCGCCTTTTTCGCCACCGATGAAGTTGATAGATGCCATGGATTTCCTCGCGAGTGGGCCAAAGGTAGGGCTTAAGCGGAGCTGATGCTCCTCGAGCGGCAAGCATGGTGCCAGACGAAGTCGATACTGGGTGACAAGGAAATCGACGGGCTTTACCCGGGCGCGAAGACTTGAAATTTGGCGCCTGTCACCGACCCTTGGTAAGTATCACCGCCCTGTGGAATTGCTACGTACCCTCGATCCTGGCCGGGGAATGCACGCTGCAGAAAATTGGCGTTTTCCAGTTGGCCCGGAAGCCACGAGAACCGTGTAAAACACACCATCAAAATGACAACGGCGCCCTTGGGCGCCGTCAAACGTAAGCGCTCCATCAACCCCGTCATTGCCAAAAGGTTGGCAGTTGGGCTAAGCCCAGGGTAGCAGCGCCTCGATGTCCTCAACCGTCCTCGCCCTCGGCAAGTCAGTGAACACGCGTCGCAGGTAGGCATAAGGCTCGAGCCCATTCGCCTTCGCCGTCTCGATGAGCGAGTACAGGTTCGCGCTCG
>JAYTTZ010000318.1:0-13368 GCA_043744805.1 Gammaproteobacteria bacterium | reverse complement strand
AAAAGGCCTTGCCGGTGCTCGCGATCACCACCACGCGCACGGCGGGTTCGTTGGCGACGTCGGCAAGGGCGCTGCGGAGCGCGGTGATCATGTCCGTGGACAGAGTGTTGTAGCCGTCGGCACGGTTCAGGGTTAGCGTCGTGATGCCGCCGGCGTCATGGCGCAGGACGGCGGGGGTTTCATTCTGGACAGCGACAGTGGACACGGGATTACTCCTCGGCGCGAGTGTCCCGGTATTCTCACCACCCGTGACTATGCCTGCAAGCCAGCACACGGAGGTGGCCCACAGCCGGGCACCGTCATGCCTGGTGCTGCGCTGCGGGTCGTTGCTATCCTCGACGCAACGCCAGCGCTAACAGCAGGAACCGACATGGGCGAGACGGACCTCTATAGTCGGCAGGGCTTCGGTCACTCGTCCGGATTCGGCGTGCAGCCCGCGCTGCTGATCGTGGATTTCGTGGTGGCCTTCACCGACCCTGCGCAGTTCGGCGGCGGCAACATCCTCGCGGCCGTCGCCAACACGCGGGGACTGCTGGCCGTTGCCCGGCACTGTGGCCTCCCGGTGGTCTACACCCGGATCGTCTACGCCGATGATGGCGCGGATGCCGGTGTCTTTTGCCGCAAAGCCCGGGGCCTCGAGCGCCTGACGGAACACTACCCCGGCAGCCAGATCGTACCTGGGCTCAAGCCCGCCGCCGGCGAATACGTGGTGCGCAAGACCAAGCCCTCGGCGTTCTTCGGCACTGATCTCGCGGCATGGCTCATCGCCCGCCGCGTGGACACGGTCATCGTCACCGGTTGCACGACCTCGGGCTGTGTGCGGGCTTCGGTGGTCGATGCCCTCAGCTATAACTTCCGCACGATCGTGGCCACCGATGGCGTTGGCGACCGGGCGCTTGGCCCGCATGCGGCCAACCTTTTCGACATGGGCCAGAAATATGCCGATCTGCTCACCTGCGGGGAGATCGTGACGCAGCTGGAAACGGGGTTTCCTCGCGCCGCAGGCTGAGGGCTTCAGCCCAGGAAGGACACGTGGGCGCCGACGATGCGCCAGCCGTCCCGGGTGCGCAGCCACGTCTGGCTCTGGCGACCGATGTGCCCGGCGCGTGCGGTGCCCTGTGGAATGAATTCGGTGTTGGCGGTCGCGAAATCCCACCCGAACGTCGTGATGCGGGTGTTCCGGAGCAGACGTTGCTGGTCCACCGGGCCGCGCGCCCGCCGGAAGGCCGCAATCTCCTCGAAGCTGTACAGCAGTTCGGCAACGCCGTAGCGCAAGGTCAGCGCATGGTCCCAGAACAGCGCGTTCAAGCCTTCGATGTCGTTGGCGAGCAGCGCTTCCTCGTAACGGGAAAAGGCTTCGACCATCTCCGCCAGCACCTCGGGGCGGTTGATGTCTTCGCGGGCAGCCACGGACATGGGCTAGGCGGCCACGATCTGGAAGGACTCAACCACGGTCGGGGTCGTGGCGAAAACTGATTCCCAGTCGTCCGGCGTGGCGTCCATGCACGGTTCGAGCACGCGACCCGCGTAGGAGAATTCAGTGTGTTCGGTCGCGAACGGATTGGGCGAAATTGCGTAGACGCCGGAAGGACCGGGCCGGATCTCCACCGTACAGTCGTCGAGGGCATCAACGGGCACGTGCTCGAACCGGGACGTCTCGCGGGCCGCCGCGTGACTGCGGTTGAAATACAGCGCGAGGGTGTCGAAGAACTGGAGCTGCTTGTAGCTTTGCAGCAGGTGGGCGTCATCGATCCAGGGCGCCGTGGCCGGGTCGGCGGCGAGGATGGCCTTCAGGGCCTGCTGGCGCGCGAGTTCTGCATCCAGCATGCGGTCCGCGGCGCCGCGATGTTCGGCGGGTATGCCGTCAATCAGCACTTTGTCGGAAAGTCCGTAGCGTCCGTTGTAGAGCCCCCAACTGTGCATGCTGGAAAGCAGGCCGCACCAGGCGTGCTGCCGTGCGTTGAAGTCGGGCGAGGCAGCGCTGGTCTCCAGGAGCTTGGGCAGCGGGGTTTCAACGAGGTTGAAGGGCAGGCCGGTGCGCGGATCCGTGGGCGGCCTCCCGTCGAGCGCCTGCCATCCATGGTCATGGTGCGCCACCAGGTAAAGCATGAGTTCGCGCGGTGCCACGGGCGCGAAGCGTGCGTTGCCAAAGGCGGCGGCGAACTGGCCGGCGAGCGCGGTGTGTTCCGCCATGCGGATGGCGAGTCGCGGACTCCCTGCGGCTGCTGACTGGATGATCAAAGTGTCTTACTCCGTCATTGCGCCACGTACCCGCCGTCGACGGGCAGGGCGGCGCCAGTAACAAACGACGCGGCGTCCGAACAGAGCCACAGCACGGCCGCGGCGATTTCCATCGACCGCCCCAGGCGGCCGATGGGTTCGCGCGCCTTGATCGCGGCGATGATTTCAGCCGCGAGATCGGGCTGCAGGGCCAGCAGCCGTTCGACCAACGGCGTCTGCACCGGTCCCGGGCACACCGCGTTCACCCGCACACCGTGCCGCGCGTACTCGAGCGCGGCAGTCTTGGTGAGCCCCACCACCCCATGCTTCGAGGCGCAGTAGGCGGGCATGCCGTTGGATCCAACCAGTCCGAAGTTCGACGAATTATTGACGATGGCACCGCCGCCTTGCCGGAGCATCTGGGCGATCTGGTACTTCATGCAGAGCCAGACACCCTTGAGGTTGGTGGCGATGATGCGATCGAAGTTCTCTTCGCTGCATTCGACGGTGGGTTGCAGCTCGCCCTGTATCCCTGCGTTATTGAAGGCCCAGTCGAGGCGCCCGTGCCGCGCGACGATCGAGGCGAGCAAGGCCTCCACTTCCACCGCGCGTGACACATCGCAGCCCTGGAACGTGGCATGGCCACCCGTCGCCCGGATGCCACTGGCGGTGGTTTCGCCCCCGGCCAGATCCACGTCCGCGATGATCACGCTGGCGCCGGCCTCGGCAAAGGCCTGGGCCGCTGCTTGTCCAATCCCGGAGCCGCCGCCGGTGACCAGCACCACTTTGTCGCGTGCATCGAGCATCAGCACAGCTCCAGGCTATTCGTGGGGCACGAAGCGCGCCGGCTCCATGGCGTCCATCACGTCCGGGCCCTTGTACAACTCAACCAGGTTGCAGATTTCAATCAACGACAGGCACATGTCGGCAAGGCGCCGGGCGTCGGGCGGGAGGCTGTCGTAGGGAAATTTATTGCAGTACTGGATGATGTCTTCCAGGTGCGTCGACATCGCCGCATGGAAGGCATTGATTTCCTCGACGCTGCTCGCGATGCGCCTGGCCTTGCGTTGGCGTTCGCGGGGGATGGCCCAATCGATGAACGGCGCCAGTGCTGCGAACGCGGGCGGTAACAGGGCGACGCTCATGGCCGCGGACCGCCGACCTTCGCGACGGCAGCCCCGCCTGCAGTTGCCCGCGCGACTTCACGTTCGATGACGTGGTGGAAGTGGCGGATGGCGATTTCCTCGTCCTGCAGCAGCAACGCGGTCTTGGCGCGTGAAGCGAGCCCCTGGTAGAGGCTCTCGTGCGCCTTCGCGTCTTCCATCAAGGTGTCACGCAGCCGGCAGATCATCCACTCCTGGGTCAGGCGCTGGCCGAGGTTTTCGGCCGGCGGGAAATGGAAGCGGATTTCCCAGATCGTGTGGTCGAGGGCCAGTGGCCAGAAATTGTAGGTGACGTAGAAGTCGCTCGCGACGCCCTGGAACAGGAGGATCACCATGTTCGGGAAGATCACGAAGAAATCGAAGTTCCCGATCATCTGCTGGATGCGCGGGTTGTGCCGGGCGGCATCGAGCTTGTTCAACACGGCCTCGGTGGGCGACATCTGGTGCTCGGGGTTGTACTCGCAGGACCAGACGCTGTGGTAGTTGTACAGGTTCACGTCCATGAAGCGCGTGTACTTGCGGTCCTTCAGCACGAAGGCATCGGGAAACGTGAAGCGATGCTGGAAGGGGAGGTGGTAAACCTCGTTCTGGGCGTCCAGGGCGACTTTCCAGTTGGTGCGCTCGTCGACCTTGTAGGTGCGCAGGCGCTTCATCCGATCGAAGCCGCTCCCCGACAGCTGCGTGGCCACGCCGCCCAGGAATTCCAGCAAGGTTTCGCGCGGCGCTGGATCGAGGTGGATGAAGACGAAGCCTTCCCAGAGGTCGGTCGTGATGGGCGTCAGCCCATGGTCGCGTTTGTCGAGGCCGTGGAAGTTGTCTTCGTCCGGCACGTGGGCGAGCCGCCCGTCGGCGTCGTAGGCCCAGTTATGGAAACCACAGGCCAGTCGACCCGGACAGTGGCCCTGTTCGTCCCACACCAGTTTGTTGCCGCGATGGGAACACACATTATGGAATGCACGCACGACGTCGTCGGTGCCGCGCATCACCAGCACCGAGGCGGTGCAGACCGCGAGTTCGCGGACGAAGTAGTCCCCGGGTTGCGGCACATCGTCGACGCGACCGACGTTGATCCACTGGCGGCGGAACACGTGCTCGCGTTCGAGTTCGAAGAATCCAGGGGAAATGCAGGATTCGGCGGAAACCGGGCCAATGCCCAAGGTCGGGTATTTCGCGGCCCACTGCTTGTTGGTCATCGCGGTCTTCATCGATAGACCCCTATCGTCGCGGTACGCTTGAAGTGCCAGTCGACGATACACCGCAGCCCCAGGTGGCGACAGGGGGTGCAGGCGCCGCGGTGTCCTTCAACAAGGGGAAGAACCCTGCGGGTGCGGTGCACCAGTGCGCGAGACCCGCTACTCCGCCCGCAGCGCCTCGATGGGGTCGAGGCCCGCTGCGCGCGCGGCGGGCAACAGTCCCGCCACCAGCCCGATGAGGACCGACAGCCCGAAGGCCGCGCCCGCATAAGGCCAGGCCATGGCGAGCGGCAGCGCGGGAAGCCCGAACTCCAGCAGCGCCAGCAAGCTCGCCGCGAGCACGAGGCCGCACAGGCCACCTACGCTCCCGAGTAAGGCCGCTTCCAGCAGGAAGCTGCCAAGGATGTTCACCCGCCGCGCACCGAGCGCGCGCAGGAGGCCAATCTCGGCGGTGCGTTCGGTAACGGCGATGGTCATGACCGTCCCCACGCCCACGGCGCCGACCAGCAGCGATATCGAACCAATCGCGGCCACGCCGGCGGTCAGGATGCCAATCACCGAACCCAGCACGTCCTGCATCTGGTCCTGGGTGGTGATTGAGAAATCCTCTTCGCCGTGACGTGCTTTCAGCAGGGCGGTGATCGATTCCGCGACGCGCTTCGACGGCTCGCCCGCGCGGAACAGCACGTCGATTTCGCCGACGCCTTCCCGGTTGAACAGCGATTGTGCGTTGGCCACGGGGATGAACAGCGTGTCGTCCAGATCGAAGCCCAGCATCTGGCCCTTGGGTTCCATCACGCCAATCACGCGGTAACTGTCGCTGCCGATGCGGATGCGCGCACCCAGCGGGTTCTCGCCCCGGAACAATTCACGGTGCATCTTGGCGCCCAGCACGGCCACCGAGCGCACGCTGGAAAGATCGCTGTCCGGCAGGAACTGGCCAAACGCCACCGGTGCCTTCCAGACGCTGGGCACCTGGCCGCTGACGCCAAAGATATTGGTGCGCCGGCTACGGTTGCCGAACTTGATGCTGGCGTTGCCCTGGATCATCGGCACCACGCCTTCCACCAGCGGCAGGCGCGCGACGGCCTGGGCGTCGACGATGGACAGCGGCCGGGTGGTGTTAACCGTGCCGGGCGAGCCGCCGAAGGTTGAATTCCTGCCCGGGAAGATCCCGAGCAGGTTGGTGCCGAACTGCGTGAACTCGCCTTGCACGAACTGCCGCACGCCTTCCCCCAGTGCCGTCAGCAGCACCACGGTGGCGATGCCGACGGCAATGCCCAGGATGGTCAGCATCGATCGGCTGCGGTGCGCACGCACGGCATCCAGCGCAAAACGGCCGAGGTCGGGCAGGGTCATTTCAGTAGCGCCCAGACATGGCCTGCACCGGATCAAGCCGCGCCGCCTGGCGGGCCGGGATGACGCCGAAGAGCAGGCCAAAGCCCAGTGACGTCGCCAGTGCCGCGACGGTCCCCCACCAGGGTACGGCGACGGGAAAGCTCGGATAGCGCAGCGCGACGAGGGCCGCGCCGCCGTAGCCCACGAGCACACCGAGGACCGCGCCGAGGCCCGACAGCAGCACGGCTTCCACGAGGAACAGCCGGCGAATTTCGGAGGTCCGTGCACCCAGCGCCTTCAAGAGTCCGATTTCTCCCTTGCGCTGGGCGACGGTCACCAGCATGACGTTCATGATGAGGATGCCGGCCACCACCAGGCTGATGGCGGAGATCCCGGCCAGGGCGTAGGTGAGCGCGCCGAGGATGCGATCAAAGGTCGCCACCACGCTGTCCTGGGTAATGAGCGTGACGTCGTCCTCGCCTTCGTGCAGGGCCATGAGGGTGGCGCGCACGGCTGCCCTGGCATCCTCCATCGGCACGTAGTCGTGGACTTCAATCAGGAGCCTGAACAGGCCTTGCCGGTTGAGCAGCGCCTGGGCCGATGCCACGGGAACGAGCGCCATGTCGTTGAAGTCCTGGCCCACCGACATCCCGGTGCTGGCAAGCAGTCCAATGACGCGGAAGCGCCGATCGCCGATGCGCACCCACGCCCCCAGCGGATTGTCGTTGCCGAAGATTTCCCGCGCGGCCTTGGGGCCGAGCACGCAGACCGCCGCCGCCCGGTCCACCGGCAACGCCGGCAGGAACCTGCCCTGGCTCATACTGAGATGCCGCACTTCCAGCAATTGGCTGTTGACGCCCAGCAAGGTCACTTCGCGTTCAACGCCGGCCATGGTGGAGACATTGGCGGCGCCTACCATCACGGGCACCGCGCGGCTCACCGCCGGCAGGCGTTCGACGGCGCTGAAATCACGCAGCGACAGATCACGTGGCGTCGCGCCCATGATCGGCGGCGGACCGCCTACCGTTTCATTGCGGCCGGGAATGGCGATCAGGAGATTGGTCCCGAGCGCCGAGAACTGCCCGGTCACGAAATGCCTTGCACCCTCGCCAAGCGCGGTCAGCAGCACCACCGCCGCAACGCCGATGCCGGTTGCCAGCATGATCAGGATGGAACGGTGCAACTCCGCGCGGAGTGAGTACAGGGCAAGGCTGAAGGTGTCGCGGAGCAGGAGCATGGCCCAGTGTAAGCGAGCCCGGGCCCGTCCTGCCGGACGGCGCTTAGTCCCCGGGTGCGAAGACCTGATCAGGCAGTGCCTCGATGGCAACCCGGGCGCGGCGGATATGGCGGGCCATCGCCGTCGCCGCGGGCCCTGCCGCGCCGGCGAGGATCAGCTTCGTGATGATCGGGTAGTCCTGGCGCCGCTCGGCGCGCTCGTCCGGCGCCAGGTGGCGTTCGAACTGCGCGCGCAGCAGGTTGGTCTGCGGAATCGGGACGAAGCGGGCCAGTTCGGCGTTGCCGCCAATGGCCACGAGTTCGCGATAGAAGCGGACGCGGGCGTCAAGCACCGCGCTTTCGCCATGGGCCTTGCGATAGGCCGACATCAGCGCCGCATAGGCCGCGCGCAGGCGCGGCTTGTGGCCGCGTTCGGCGATGCGTTCGGCGGCAAGTCGTGCCGCTAGCGCGGTGAGGCTTTCCTGGATGACGAGGATGTCCCGTACCTCCCGGCGTGTGAGTTGGCGCAGGGACGCACCGCGATGACGGTTGAGTTCGATCAGCCCTTCTGCCGCAAGCTGCTTCAGTGCTTCACGAATCGGCCCGCGGCTCAGCTTGAGTTCCTGGGTGAGATCGGCTTCGACCAGCCTTTGTCCCGGCACGTAGCGTCCGGTGCGCACGCCGTCACGCAAGGTCTCGGCGGCGCGATCGGGCAGGCTGCTATCGACAGGAGGGCGGGTGCCGGGACGACGTTGCGTGGCCACATGAATTCCTGATCGGATCATCACAGGCGGCAAGCTTCGCGGATGCTGCGTTGCGATTGCAACCACACAAGGAAAGATTGTCCGACAATGCCGCAGGACTCCGTTGACACTCGCGGCGAGCCTCAATCACACTCGCCCGCGCCACTAACCAGTAGGTCAGAAACATGCCCCGACTCCATGGTGATTCCGATAAATTCGGCGAGCAGAACGGGACGCCGGTGGTTGAAGCGTTCAACGGCGCCATCCGCGCACTGGTGCGCCAGCGGCTGGCGGAATCGGGGCAGTCCTGGAACGACTTCGTCTTCGGCACGGCGGTGACGTCGATCACGGCCGAGGACTTCCGCGCCATCGACCAGCGGCTGCTCGATTACGGCCACCGCTATCCCTGGTCGGCGCTGGTCTCGCAGCAGGAACGTCCCGAGGCCTACACCGCGGCGCAGGGCGTGGGCGAGGATCTCGCCACCTTCAGCTTCGAACATCCCGAGGCACCCACCGGACCGGCCGACGCGGCGGGCCTCGAACTCCGGGGCTGCGGCGACAATGTGGTGCGCTACGCGCAGGATCTCGTCGGCATCGCGCGCTACGTGCGCTCCAGCGCCACGGTGCTGTCCTATCTGCAGAATGGCGTGCCGCCCGGCACGATCGCGGTCATCGATGATTCCGGCGGCACCCTCACGGCGCCCATCCTCGAACAGTTCGTCGGGGTCCTCTGCGCCGGCGGCACGGTGCGCTCCCACCTCGGGATCCTCACGCGCGAGTACGGCATTCCCTGCTTCATGAACTCGAAGATTTCCGGCCTCCACGAAGGCGACACCGTGCGGCTCGAATGCACGGCCGTAGCCAAGACCGCAGACGCCTACCAGAAAGGCGTGGAGATGACGGGACGCGTGTGGTGCGTGCGCCAGCCGGAGGCCGCCCAATGAAATTGACTTACGCGCAACTGCTGGAAACCAACAACCTCATCCAGCAGAACACCGACGAAACCTACTGGCTCTGCCTCACCCGCACGGTGCAGGAGTCGAAGCTCTTCCCGGTCTCGCCGTACATGATCCTGTCCTACTTCATGTGCTTCTACCGCTATCCGGCCCTGCTGCGGAAAATCGAAGGCCACCTGGCGGCGGAGGAGATTGGCGACCGCGTGCGCAACATGGGGATCAAGATCCAGAATCCGTCCATGGGCTGGTGCCTCCCGTCGTTCTACCTGCTCGGCCGCGAATACCTCATCAGCATGGGCCTCATCCGGCCACAGGATGCCCTGGAAGACGTGGTCTACGTGATGGACTTCTGGAAGCGCTACGAGCTCGCATGGCATCGCAACGATGGCCACCTGACCAACCGCGACTTCGGCCATCGGTCGCAGGTGTTGCCGGAACGGCGGCTGCAGGTCTTCCACGCCGACCTGTACGACTGCGTGGACGGTGACGACCTCCACACGGCTGCGCAGAACTTCATGGCCGCCACTTCGCAATACGGCTTCCTGGTGTCCTGCGAAAGCCGTATCGCGCTGCATAACCAGGGGCCTTACAAGCTCGACGCCGAGCGCGAGATGATCGTCCGCGACTTCATGGATCTCGCCGAAGGCGACTACCCGTGGCTCGACGACGTCGCCGCCGAAATGCCCTATAACAACCTCACCGTGCCGATGGCTGTGAAGGGCGTGCACTTCAACCTCATCGACGACTGGGGTTCGTTCGAGTCCCAGCCGGAGTTCAAGTCCGAGCACGTGGTGGGCGTTGGCCTCTACACCTCGGACACCCTGTCCGAAGGCTACCTGCCTGTTGGCATGGGGAGCCGCGAGGAACTCACCCGGGCGTTCGAGATGCTGGCGGAAAAAGCCCGCACGGCCACCAACCGGCTGTGGAAGCGCATCGCGGGCTGGAGCCGCGACCAGATGCTGGATGCCGGCGCCATCACCTACTTCAGCATCATCAAGGATCTGGCCCACGTGGCCGGGTGCTACGCAATGGAAGACTGGATGCTCGTCGACGAACGCGCGGAGCGCTTCCGCCCGCTGCTGAACGACGAGTACAGCAATATGTCGCTGTGGGAAATGCTGGGACCCTTGAGCAACCCCTGCCAGCAGATCAACGAATACCAGCTCTGCCAGCACGCCAACCTGCCAGCCCGCATGTACTCGCTCATTCCCTACACGGTGCTGAAGGACGGCGACTACACGGCGACCGTGGGCGAGCTTGCACCCGGCATCAGCTACCTGCCGCCCAAGCAGGACCGTTACCGCACCACCCAGGGCGTCCTCAGCCTCAAGGACTACAACGAACGGGCACGCGACTTCACGCCGGTCGTGTGCAACGAGGACAACCGCTTCCTGTGCGAAAGCTGGCTCAAGTACCACCACGAAACCCCGGCCGCCGAGGCGCTTTACCGCGCCGAGCAGCAGCATTCGCGGCGCCTGGCAGGCACCGGTGCGGGCCTGCGCCGCGCCGACGTCGAACGCCTGCGCGGCGAATAAGGGATAAAGGAACTCCAGGATGCAGATAGGCGCCCTGATCCGCCGCGCGGCCCGCTACCACGGGGACGCCGCCTGCCTCGTCGAAGGCTCGCGCCGCATGAGCTTCCGCGCGTTCGACTCGGCCACCGATCGACTCGGCAATGCGCTGTTGGCGCGCGGCTTGAATCCCGGTGATCGGGTCGGTGTGCTGTTTTCGAACAGCATCGAATGCCTCATCGCCTACTACGCCGTGGCCAAGGCGGGCCTCGTGCGTGTTGGACTCAACACCCGCGAGACGCTCGACAACCACCAGTACAAGCTGGACGACAGCGGCGCGCGCTGCGTCATCCACGCGGACATCGGAGGACTCTCCTGCGAGCAGCAGCTTGGCGAAGCTGAGTTGCTGGACCTCATCGACCACGGCCCCACGGGTGCTTGCGCGGTGGACCGTGCGCTAGATGCGCCTTACCGCCTCGGTTACACGGGCGGCACCACGGGACGGCCCAAGGCCGTCACGCTCACCACGCGTGGCGAACTCGCCGAGATCTCCGCCTTCCTGATGGACCTCGTGCCGGACATCAAGCCGGGCGACACCTTCCTGCATGCCGCGCCCATTGCCCATGCGTCCGGTGCGTTCTTCCTGCCCAGCGTGGCGCGCGGCGCCACCTCGCTGGTGATGCCGAAGTTCGACGCCGGCGAATTCCTTGAACTCGCCGAACGCACCCGGGCCAGCATGACCTTCCTGGTGCCCACCATGCTCGCGATGATCCTCGAACACCCTGGCATCAACGGCGCGAAGACGGCGCTGCACACCATCAGCTATGGCGCGTCGCCCATGGCGCCAGCGTTGCTGGAACGCGCGCAGGCGCGCTTCGGCAAGGTGTTCGCCCAGTGCTATGGCCAGGCCGAAAGCCCCATGGTCATCACCTGCCTTGGCCCCGACGAGCACCATCGCATCGGTTCCTGCGGCCGCCCGTTCACGTTCGTGGAAGCCTGCATCCTGGATGCTGACGACCAGCCGCTGCCGCCGGGCGGGATTGGTGAAATCTGCTGCCGTGGCCCCCAGACCATGGCCTATTACTGGAACAAGCCGGAGGCCACCGGGCAGGCCTTCCGCGGCGGCTGGCTGCACACCGGTGACATCGGCCGGATGGACGAGGACGGCTACTTCTACATTCTCGATCGCAAGAACGACATGCTGATTTCGGGCGGGTACAACGTCTATCCGCGTGAAGTGGAAGACGTACTGCTGGAAGTGGACGGCGTGGTGGAAGCGGCAGTCGTGGGTCTGCCGGACGAGAAATGGGGTGACCGCATCCATGCGGTGGTGGCGGGACGCGCGGATCTCGACGTCGACGTCCTGCTGGCGCATGCGCACGCGCGCCTCGCCAACTACAAGCGTCCCAAGACGCTTGAAATCTGGCCCGTGCTGCCGAAGAGCGCGGCCAACAAGATCCTCCGCCGCGAAGTGCGCGATCAGTGCATCGCGGCGGGCAAGGCCGGCAAAGCTTAAGCGGAGTCCTCGCCATGAATGACATGCACCTGGTCCTCCACGGCGTCGCCATCAAGAAGCACGCGCCGGCCGCAGCAGTCGCCGACGTGGTCGGCCTTCCCGACGGGCGCACCGAGGAACTGCTCAAGCTGGCAAGCACCAGCGGGCGTTTGGTCGAAACGCAAGGCGGCTACGCCCTGACGCCAGCCGGTCGCATGATCCTTGACAACCAGTACTCGCAGTTTTGCGACGGGCTGCGTGCCGACGCTGCCTTCGTGGCCGCCTATGCTCGCTTCGAGCGGGTGAACGCGGACTTGAAGCAGGTCATCACCGACTGGCAGACCCTGGACGTCGGCGGCCAGAAGGTGCGCAACGACCATTCCAACGCCGACCATGACGGCGCCGTGATGGATCGACTGGGTGCCGTGCACGAGCGCTTCAAGCCCGTCATGGCCCAGCTGGCCATGGGCCTGCCACGCCTCGCGCGCTACGCCCGGAAGCTCGAAGCTGCGCTGGAAAAAGCGGAAGCCGGGCAGGCCGACTGGGTCAGCGATGTCCGCATCGACAGCTACCACACCGTGTGGTTCGAACTGCACGAAGACCTGCTTCGCGTGCTCGGCCGGGTACGCGGGGAATAATGACCGACACCATGACGCACTCCCTGGGTTCCTACGTGCTCGCGTTGGACGGCAGCAGCCTGCCGGCCCGCGAGCTGATCGGTGGCAAGGCCTGGTCCATCGCGCGGATGCGCGGCCTGGGCCTGTCGGTGCCGCCGGCTTTCGTGATCACTGCCGAAGCCTGCACGGCCTTCCTTGGATCTGGCGCGCTGCCAGCGGGACTGGACGCGCAGATCGATGCCGGCGTTGCGTGGCTGGAAGCCCGCAGTGAGTGCGCCTTTGGCGACGGGCCGCGTCCGCTGCTGGTATCGGTCCGTTCGGGGGCTGCTGTCTCCATGCCTGGCATGCTGGACACCGTGCTCAACCTCGGCATCAACGACACCACCGAAGCCGCGCTGGCCGCGCGCACGGGTGACCCGCATTTTGCCAGTGACACCCATCGCCGCTTCCTCGATCTCTACAGCCGCATCGTGCTGAAGGCCGTGCTGCCCGAACTGGCGGACGACACGCCGCCCGCGCGCTGGCAGCAGGAAATCGAGGCCGCCACGGGCAGCAAGGTGCCGGCGACGCCACGTGAGCAACTCCTCTGCGCAGTGCAGGCGGTGTTTGAATCCTGGAATGGTCGGCGGGCGCGCAAATACCGCCAGCACCACGGCATCCCCGACAGCCTCGGCACGGCGGTGACGGTGCAGGCGATGGTCTTTGGCAACCTCGACGCGCAATCCGGCACGGGTGTGCTGTTCAGCCGCAATCCGCTGTCCGGGGATCCGGCGCCTTACGGTGAGTACCTCGCGCGGGCGCAGGGCGAAGACGTGGTGTCTGGCCGCTTCACGCCGCAGCCGCTCGACGCGCTCAAGGCAAGCGCGCCGGCAGTGCACGCGGAACTGCTGGCCGCCGCCGCTACGCTCGAACACGAG
>JAYTTZ010000317.1:0-3395 GCA_043744805.1 Gammaproteobacteria bacterium | reverse complement strand
CCACGAGAACCCCAGCACGCCCATCAGGCGCAGGCCGCGCAGGCTGAAGGCGCGTGCCAGCCAGCCCTGCGGCACCAGGTCGATGACCAGCAGGAGGCTGGTGAAAGCAAGCGCGAAAATCCACGACTGGAACCTGAAGAGGTAGTCGGTCCGTTCGAACCACAGGAACTGGCGGCAGGTGATGGCGAACACGTAGAAGAGCAGTCCGCCCACGGCCAGCGCGGCCGCGGCTTGCAGCAACCCGGGATGGCGCAGCCGTTGGCGCAACGCCTCGCCATGGCGGAAGGCAAGCCAGGCGCCCGGCACTGCGATGAGGAAGACCTCGATGAACTGCGACTTGTGGGCAATGGTGACGAGCTTGGGCAGCGCCAGCGCCAGCGGGGGATTGCGATAGACCAGCGCAGTCCACAGCGAGAACCCCACGGCCGCGCCAATGACCAACGTGAGGCCCGCGACCGGACGCCTTGCCACCATCCAGCCCAGCCACGGCAGCAGCCCGTAGAAGGCCACTTCGCAGGGGAGGGTCCAGAACAGCGAATCGCCGCGCACGAACAGGAGGTGGCGCGCATAGCCTGGCCAGCCGCCGTCGATGTGCAGGAATTCCGGGGTCAGCACGCCCAGCAGGATTTGCAGGGCGAACACCACTGTGACCACTCCCCAGTAGAGCGGGGCGATGCGGAAGAACCGGCGGAGGTAGAAGCGGCGGAAGTCGAGCGTGCCGGTATTGGCGATCTCGCGCAGCACCAACCCGGTCAGCAGCCAGCTCGACAGCACGAAGAACAGGTAGACCCCGATGTGCCCGACGCCGTCGAGCTTGAGGAAGCTCGCCGGGGCAAGATCGCGACCCGATGCATGGGACAGGAAGACCAGCAGGACGGCGAGGCCACGCACCCCGTCCAGCGCGGCGGAGCGATCGACCGCGGTACCGGCAGGCCGCAAGTCGCTCATCAGGGGGTTTCCCCGACGGTCACGGGATGGGCGTCGGCGGTGGACAGCGGCTGGTGGCGACTTCCAGGCATTCGGCTCGCAGCAGGCGTGGACGGGAGGCAAATCACGCCGTTGTTTCGAGTATTCAGATGCCATCCCGGGGTTTCCGAGGAGTCCGCTGACCGCACCCCGAAAACTGTCCTGAAGGCGCCGATCAACGTCAGCAGCCGTGGCGCCCAATGCCTCAAGACCGCAAGCCCTGCTCTACCCATTTTGACAGTCGCCGACCGAATTCCTGTGATGGCTTCTCGATGAAGAGGTAAGTCAGCGTCGCGAGGCAGAGGCATCCCACGAAAAACTTCACCACCTGATCGGTCCGCATGATTCTCCGGAGCGCTGCCCCGCGTTCCCAGGACTCGATCCATCGCCCCATCCCGAAGGAGACGGTCCAGTGGTCGAGGACGAGGCCGTGGACAAGGTAAAGCGAATACGAAATCAGGCCAATCAGGGCGAGTCCCGGTATTGCACGACCCAGGGTTTTGCCGACAACGTCCCTGACCAGCAGCAAGACGGCGGTCGCTAACGCGATGGCGGTACCTGCAAGACGGAAAAGCTCCGGTGACATGACGGTCCGGTCGACCATGAGATACATGCACGTGGTAAGCGCCAGGGCGAAACAGGCTACGCACCACGCGATGGTGGTGCGCATGCGCACGTCGGGCAGGAGCGCGACGAGCGCCCCGAAAATGAAGTTATTCGCAAAGAATGCCGTATCAACCAGAGGCCTGTATCCCAGCGCAGCATTCATGGCCGCCATGGGGACGAAGCTTGAAGCTGCAATCGAAGCAAGTGCAATGGCTACCAGGCAAGCAAGTCGTGCACGCCGGCCCCGCTGGAAAATCATGGCCAAGGGAAACAGCAGGTAGAACCAGAATTCGACCTGCAGGGTCCACAGGACGCCAAAGCTGTAGCCAATTCGCGCCGGGGGAATACCCAGCATGCCGTAGGACAGTTTGACCCAGTGGCGCGCTTCTTCGAACTTGCCCGGCTCGAAAATGGCCAGGAGACAAAAGGACGCCGTGAGCGAAACCCAGTAGAGAGGCAGGATGCGCACCATCCGACGCACGATAAAGCCCAGGTAAAGGGCCTTTGCGGGCAGGTCAGCCAACAACAGCTTTGCAATGAAGTAGCCACTGAGGCAGAAGAAAACGTTGACCCCAAGCCCTCCTCCCGGCGCGGCCGGCGGGTAGTAGTGATGCAACATCACCGGCAGGATCGCCAGGGCTCGGATTGAGTCGAAATAGTCGCTCCTGGCCGGGTGTGGCGCCTGGATTTTAGTTGTCGACAAGCTCGATTCTCCGGGATTGGACGGGCTTCGCACGGGCGACGGGTGCCAGCTTGCTTACCGCCAAGGCTAACTGCAGTCCCCACGTGCGAACGACGACAGTGGCGGTTGCCAGCGGCCGCCGACCCGACGGCACGACGTCCGGCCACGATCGTTGCATCATGCTGTTTCCCAGGCCGTCACGGGCTGGGCATCGGTGGCGGACAGCGGCTTGGTGGCCACCAGGAAGATATTGAACGGCGTTAGAGGATCCCGGGGCGCCACAGACGGCGGCGCTTGCAGCACGGCCGGCTTGCCGAGCAAGGCCTCCCACCAGCGACGCGCCGCAGGCACGACGTCGGGGGGCGGCGGCGCGGCGTGGGTGGGCGGCAGGTCTTCGATGTCCACGTCGAAGCCCGCGTGGTGGAGTGCGGCCAGGTATTCGCAGCGCCGGAAGAAAGTGTCGCTGCGCTCGTCGTTCCGCATCTCGATGCCTTCGCGGAAAGTGGCGATTTGTTCGCCGCGCCGCACGTAGAAACGGTTCGGCGTGGTGTCCGGCATCGCGGGCTCTTGTGAATACAGGCGGCCGCCGGGTTTGAGCGCGAGCCACAGCGAACGCAGGGTCACGTAGAGGTTGGCGGAGTGGTGGAGCGCGCCCAGCGCCAGCACCGTATCGAAGTGGTCCACGTAGGGCACGGCATTGAAGCTGCCCATGACCAGGGTGATGTCGCGGTTGGCCACTGCAAAGGCTTCAAGGGTGCGCGGGATGAGTTCGTTGAGCGCAGCGTCATCGATTTCGACGATCCACGCAGCATCCACCCCGGGGTAGTGGCGGAGCACCGCAGCGCTGGCCCAGGCGTCGCCCGCGCCCACTTCCAACAGCGTGCCGGTCATCCCACCGCTGCGTTCAATGGCCGCTTGCAATGAGGTCCAGCGCCGGGCCTTGGTGCGCAGGATGGTCTCCCACGGCTCGATCTTGCCGGCGCGCGCCGCGTGCAACACCTGGTGGAGCGCGCGCTCGCCGGGCTTGAGGTGGGGGTCGGTTTCGGGGTTCCAGTGCTCGAACTTCATCGTGCCCGCCAACTCACGCGAACTCGGAGGCCAGCATGAACAGCGCGTTCCAGCCGTCCTGCCGGATGAAGGT
>JAYTTZ010000316.1:0-13542 GCA_043744805.1 Gammaproteobacteria bacterium | reverse complement strand
GCGCGGGAGGGAGGAAGACATGCTTGGCGGGATCCGGACCTTGGGGGACATGGTCCTTTGCTTATACGCGCTCGGGCGCCGAAATCTCTATTGCGCCGAGAGCAAACAGTGCTCGCACCTCGCGTGTTCTGCCCATCGGATACGGGGTTGCCCCTTCACGCCTCCGGGGCTCGCCGTGATTTGGTTGAATCGCGTGGATACGGGCATCACGCCTGTAGCAAGGCGCCTCCAGGGACCCTACCTCGAACCCGGACGTTGTCTGCCTGAAAAAACGCAGTGCAGCACGTCACCTCCACGCGACGCCCCGGAAGTCGCCTCGTTATACTCGGACGCTCCCGACCCTGGAGTGAGCAATGAACGTCCCCGCGACCCGCGACCGGCAACACCAGACTTATGCGCTGTTCAATGCGCGGCTGAAGGAAGAAATCCGCACGCTCATCACCCCCGCGCTCATCGAGGAGCATCGGCGGAACCCCTTGAGCCGGCAAAGCGATGCCTTGGCCCGGGTGGTCAACTTCTTCCGCCGGCCACCGCGCTACGCGCTCTACTCCGCCGTGCCCATGCGCCAGTTCCAGCTGATTCGCATGCCCATCACCCCGGGGCTGCCGCCGCAGCCGGTAGACGACACCGTCTACACCACCGAAGCAGAAGCCATCCACGCCGTGTTCCTGCGACACGTTGCCGAACTGAACGCGGAGTAAGCCACGATGACCAGACCCATGCTGACCGGCTATTGCGACCATTTGAGCGCGAAGCCCGGCGACACCTTGCGCTTTATGCTGAGCGCGGAAGGCACCACCAGCGCCGACGCGCACCTGGTGCGCCTCATCCACGGCGACGAAAACCCGTTGGGCCCCGGCTTCATCGAAGAAGCAATCAGTGCGAGCTGCAACGGCCCCGTGCAGCTTGCCCGCCAGTACACGCAGGTTGGCAGCTTCGTCGAAATCCCGGACCCCGACGGCCTCGCCTTGGGCGGTGGCAGCTTCACGCTCCACGCCTTGATCTGGCCCACCCTGCCGGGCAAGGGCACGCAGGGCATCCTCACGCAGTGGTCAGCGTCCGAGCAGCTTGGCTTCGCCTTGGTGGTGAACGGTGAAGGGCGGCTCGCGCTGTTGCTGGGCGACGGCACGCGGCAGGTGGCAGTGGCGGGCGACAAGCCACTGCTCGCCCGCAACTGGTACCTGGTGGCGGCGAGCTTCGATGCCGACAGCCGTGAGATCACGCTCTACCAGGAGCGTGTGCCCGGCGCCTACAACAGCCTGCTTTCGCCCATCGTGCCCTGCGATGACGTGAGCCATCTCCGCAAGACCGTCGATCTCAAGCCGGTGGCCTGCGCCCGGCCCGTGCTGCTGGCCGGCTACCATGGCCATGAGGTGCCACTGGGCGACGTGGTGATTGGCCTCTACAACGGCAAGATTGATCGCTGCGGCATCCAGCAGGGCGTGCTGAGCCGCAACGAACTCGACCAGATCCGCGCCGGCGGCCAGCCCGCGCGGGAGTCGCAGCTTGCTTACTGGGACACCACGGCGGGCTATACCCATCGCGGCATCGGGGATCGCTTGGTGGACGTCGGCCCGCACGCCCTCCACGGCATCGGCCGTAACCGACCCATCCGCGCGATGACCGGCTATAACTGGAACGGCCGCGACGACTGCTTCCGCCTCGATTTCTCGCAGTACGGCGGCATCCAGTTCAATGAGGACGCCATCATCGACAGCGGCTGGTGCCCGACCGTCGAATGGAAGATCCCCGAAGGCCTGAAGAGCGGCGTCTACGCGTTGCGCCTGCGTTCGGGCGGCGCGGAAGATCACGTGGTGTTCTTCCTGCGCCCCACGACGCCGCAGGCGAAAATCGCCATGTTGATGCCGACCGCGAGTTACCTCGCCTACGCCAACGAGCACTTCGTGATCCACGCGCCGGCGGTGGAACTGGTGACGGGACACGCGCTGGTGCTCTACGACTGGGACTTCAACCTCGCCGCGCACCCGGAGTGGGGCCGTTCGAGCTACGACCACCACAACGACGGCGCGGGCGTTTGCTACACCTCGCACCTGCGGCCCGTCATGGGCCTGCGTCCCAGGCACCGCATGGCGTCGACCAACGTGCCGTGGCAGTTCCCGGCCGACCTGTCCATCGTCTGCTGGCTGGAGCAGATGCAGTTCGACTACGACGTGATCACGGACGAAGACCTCCATCGCGACGGGCTGGATTGCCTCAAGCCCTATGCCGTGGTGCTGAACGGCACGCATTCGGAGTACTACTCGGAGCGCATGATGGACGCGACCGAAGGCTACATCGCCGGCGGTGGGCGGGTGATGTACCTCGGCGCCAACGGCTACTACTGGGTGGTGGCCTTCCGCGAAGGCGAACCCTGGTGCATGGAAATCCGCAAGCTCGACGCCGGCTCGCGTGCCTGGCAGGCGGCACCTGGCGAGTACTACATGGCGACCAACGGCGAGCGAGGCGGGATCTGGCGCAACCGTGGCCGCTCACCGCAGAAGCTCACGGGGGTTGGCTTTGCCAGCGAAGGCATGGACGATTCCCGTCCCTACCAGCGCTTGCCCGACAGCCACGATCCGGCCGTGGCCTGGGTGTTCGACGGCGTCACCAACGAGCGCTTCGGTGATTTCGGCCTCGCGCTCAACGGTGCTGCGGGGATCGAGATCGACCGCTACGACCTCGGCCTCGGCACCCCACCGGGCACGTACTTGCTCGCCACTTCCGAGCCCTTCTCCGACGCCTACCCGCACGTGGTGGAAGAGATCATGTTCAACTACCCGGGCCTCGGCGGCAGCCAGGATTTCCAGGTGCGGGCGGACGTCACCTTGTTCGGCGCGGTGAACAACGGCGCCGTGTTCTCCAGCGGCAGTATTGCCTGGGGCCAGGCCCTGCCCTGCAACGGCGGCGACAACGACGTCTCCCGGATCACCGCCAACGTGCTGCGGCGTTTCGTACAGGACGGCCCGGTCCACGCTTGAACCCACGCCATGGCGGCGAGTGCCACCGGAATGAACAAACATTAAAACGGTCGTCCTGCGACCACACTTGAAACTGAGCGAGGAGAAATTACATGCACGTCGGAATGGCCGCCATTTTCCAGAACCCGGACAACGCGAAGGGTCACAGCGATTACTCGGTCTACCAGAAGGACATGAAGCTGGCGCTGATGGCCGAAGGCCAGGGCTTTGATTCGGTCTGGGGCATCGAGCACCACTTCACCGACTACACCATGATGCCGGACGTGGTGGATTTCCTGAGCTTCGTCGGCGGCGCCTGCCGCAAGATCAAGCTCGGTACCATGGTGGTGGTGCTGCCGTGGAACGACCCGATGCGCGTGGCGGAGAAAATGTCCATGCTCGACTGCATGAGCGATGGCCGCGCGATCTTCGGCATCGGCCGTGGCTTGGGCCGTGTCGAATTCGAAGGCTTCCGCGTCAACATGGGCGATTCCCGCGAACGCTTCGTGGAATCCGCCGAGATGATCCTCACCGGCCTCGAACAGGGCTACTGCGAGTACGACGGCAAGCACATCAAGCAGCCCAAGGCCCGGATCCGCCCCGAGCCCTTCAAGTCCTTCAAAAACCGCACCTACGCCGCAGCCGTGTCGGCCGAATCTTCCCAGATCATGGCCAAGCTTGGCATCGGCATCCTGGTCATCCCGCAGAAGCCCTGGGAAGTGCACGCGCAGGAACTGCGCGACTACAACGACCTCTTCCAGCAGATCCATGGCAGTCCCGCGCCGGCGCCCTACGTCGCCGGCTGGGTGATGTGCGACAAGGATGCCGGCCGCGCCGAGGAACTCGCGCGTGAATACATCGTGGGTTACTGGCGCTCGGTGGTGCAGCACTACGAAATGAACAGCAACCACTTCGCCACCACCAAGGGCTACGAGTACTACACCAACCTCAATACCACCCTCGAGCAGTTGGGCATCGATGGCATGGCGCAGTTCTTCATGGACCTCCAGGTGTGGGGCACGCCGGAAATGTGCTTCGAGAAATTGCAGGACATTCACGCCCGCACCAACGCTTGTGGCTTTACTGGCGTGTTCAGCTACGCCGGAATGCCGCTGGAAATCGGTCGCGCCAACCAGAGCCTGTTCGCCAAGGAAGTCCTCCCGGAACTGAAGAAGCTGGGCGAACGCCCGGCGTTTGATCGCGAAGAAGACGCCGCACCGGCCTTCCTGCGCGCCGGCTGAGTCGTCCCACCAGCCCCGGGGTTCGTGCCCTGGGGCTTTCCATTCGTCCAGACAAGAACACAGCAAGCGCCTTACACCGGCGCCAGGGAGAGCACCATGGGCATGCAAGACATTTCACCGATCAATCCTGAACTGATGGACACGCTGGTCCGCGCCAGCAACGCCGACTGGATCCCGCAGCCGCTGGATCCGGAAAAGGCCTTCCTCCGCGTGCTCTACACCGGCGCCGAGAGCGGTCGCTGGGCGGTGCATTTCCGCTGGCTGAAAGGCTTCGTGGCCCCGCCGCACAAGCACCTCACCGCCTCGCACACGTTCATCCTGTCGGGCAAGCTGCAGGTGCGCGACGGCACCCTCAACGCCGGCGACTACGTGTACGAACCCAATGGCATGATCCACGGCGCGACCACCGCGCTGGAGGACACCGAATACCTCTTCATCTGCGACGGCCCGGTGCTGTTCTTCGACGACAAGGGCTTCAATGCTTACCTTGGCTGGGAAGAACTCCGGCGCCTGCAGGCCGCACACGCGGGCAAGAAGAAGGCGGCGCCGGCCAAGGCCAAGGCGAAACACGTCGCTGCCAAGGCGGCCCCAGCCGCGAAATCGCGCAAGGCCAAGGCCGATTGATCCCGCCATGCCGCCGTCGTCGCCTGTAGGTCTTTTCCTGCCGGCGACGAGTCCACAACACCAGCGGGCAGCTATCGCCTGCTCGGCGCCGACTGCTCGTATTACACCGCCAAGATCTCCGCCTGCCTGCGCTAGCGGCTCCTGCGCGACTATGTCCCCGTCCTGCTGGCGCAAGCCGCTGCGCCAGGCGACTGGCTGGCGAGCCACGACACCTTCGAGGTGCCGCGTGCCCTGGGTACGCACCAGATAACGCTCGGGCGCAGCACCGCGCACGAGATCCGCACCGAACGCGCGCTTTTCAGCTACGACCACTGGATGCTGCAACGGGCGCTTGCAGTATACGCAGGCGCATCGCGCGACGACCGTGCAGGCATCAAAGACCTCGCCGGAACGCTGGGCACCCTGCCTTTGCTCGACCTGCCGTCCGCGCCCCTGCTCGCGCGCCGTCAATTCAAGCTCGTGAGGGCCTGCGCCCACCCTCAAGGCCCGGCGCGACACTGCCGACACAGGCTTTAGTCAATTCGCCCACGGGAATTCCATCTTGAACAGCAAGGCCAGAGCCTCGTTCGCCATCCCGACCGCCAGCCGCATCGCCCAGACGCTGGTGACGGACATGTCCGTCATCGCCTCGCCGCCCGAGGTCTACGTGAAGCTGAATGCGCTGATCGCGGACGAGCGCACGTCGCTCGACGACGTCGCCGCGGTCGTGCAGCGGGATCCGGCGCTGGTCGCCCGGGTGCTGCGCATGGCCAACAGCCCGTACTACGGACTGGCTGCGCGGGTCGACACCATCGCGCGCGCCGTGAACGTGCTCGGCATGAACGAACTGCAAAAAGTGGTGTACACCGTGAGCGTGGTGGAAAGCTTCTCGCGACTGTCCAGCCGGATCACCAACATGAACGCGTTCTGGCGCCATGGCATCTACACAGCGCTGGTGGCCGAGGAAATCGCGACCCGTGTCCGCGTGCTGCGCCCGGAGCGTCTGTTCGTCGGAGCCGTGGTGCATGACATCGGGACCCTGGTGCTGAACCACCGCTATCCCGAATTCGCCGAAGAACTGATTACCGAAGCCTATGGCGACGAGACCGTGCTGTACTACCTGGAACGCCAGGAGCTGGGCTTCGACCATGCGCAACTCGGCGCCCTGATGCTCGACAACTGGCACCTGCCCCAGAGCCTGGTGGACGCGGTGTGCTGGCACCACGAACCGCGTTTCGCGCGCCATTCACCCGTGGAAGCGGCGATCGTGCACATGGCCGACAACCTGGCCAATGCGTCGGGCACCGGCAGCTTCTCCGAACTCCAGGGCGCCCCGCGGGCGTGGGATGCGAGCCTGCTCACGGTGCTGGGCCTGAACGTCGACTTCGAGCCTGAACAGATCATCGACGCCGTCGACCGCGCTTATATCGAGACGGTCTGCGCGCTCCTCGCCTGATCCCCGGGGGTACTCAGGCCGCGCTGCCCAGGACCAGCGGCAGCGCCGGATCGGCCACCCACTCCATCATCGAACCATCGTAGACCGCCACCTGCGGGTGACCGGCCATCACCAGCGCGAGCGCATCCATGGTGGCCGAGATGCCACCGCCGCAGTAGCAGATGACCCGCGGCTTCGCAAAAGCCCCAACGGCCTCGAAGAGCGGACGGAGTTCTGACGGTGTGCGCCAGCGGCCGGTCCCGGCGTCAAGCAAGTTGTCGTAGAACACGTTCACGCTGCCGGGAATGTGCCCGGGGCGGCCGTACATGTTCTTCTCTCCGCTGTAGACCGCAGGCGACAAGGCATTGATGGTGCAGACGCCGGTGTCGCCCACGGCCGCCAGCACAGCTTGCTGGTTGGCCCAGAGTCCGGCGCGGGCCCTCGGCGTCAGGGTCGCGGGCGCAAAGCGCGGCGACCCGGTACTGACTGGCCGCCCTTCCGCCTGCCAGCGCACGAAGCCCCCGTCCAGCACGGCGGCATCGAAGCCCACCGAACGGAACATCCACCACAGGCGCGTGGCCCACATCGGGCTGCCGCTGCTGTAGATGACCACCCGGGAATCGTCACCCACGCCCAGCGCACCGGCGCGCGCCGCGAAGTCGGCGGCCGAGGGCATGGTGAAACGCACCGGAGAGGATTGATCCGAGAACGCGGTGATGAGATCAACGAACTGCGCACCGGGAACGTGCCCCGCCTGCCACTTCGTGAGGCCGCTTTCCGGCGTGTAGCCGGCGCCATCGGGGTTGACGTGCAGGAACACCGTGGCGTCGAGCACGCGCAGCGCCGGATCTTGCAGGTGTTCTTCGAGCCAGGCGGTGCTGACGAGGGGACCGGGCAGGGTCATGAGGCCTCCGGGGCAAAGCGGGGTGCTGATGGTAGGGGAATGGCTTGACGCGGCTAGTGTGGCAAGCCGCTCATTGGAATCATAAGCGCCGCCGGGGCTCGCGAGTAAACCGCGAGCGGCGCCGTTTCCCTCACGCTGACGTGCGCGACGGCCACCCTGGTGTCGGTATCACACAACCTTCCGGCCCAAGCGGGCCTCACCGCCGGCCGGATTGGCGAGCCTGGCGGGCTACAGCGCGACGCCGCTAGCCACCGTCACAGGACCGCAAAGATCTCATGGATCACCCCACCGTCCCCCGTCCGCCCTTTACCCACCGCCACGATGTTGTTCAACCAGGCATAGCGAGGATCACCGGTCTCGAACAGCGGGTTGGTTCGGAAGTAATCGCGGCTTTCAGCGCCCTCCGGATCGTCTGGCTTGGCGAAATCCAGGGCGTATTCGAAGTTTTCCGCCGAGGCCACCATCCGGCCGAGCCAGCTGGCATAGATCACGGCGCCATCGTCGGTCTTCAGGCAGATACGGACATCCCGCGCGCCCGACCCGTCTGCCCGCACCCGCGACCAATCGCCCCCGGACTGCGAGAGCACTTCACCTTGCAGGCGCGGGCCCTGGAAGCGCCCGCCGTTCACGCTGAAGACCAGGTTGCGACCCTCCGGGGTCTGTCCCACGTCCATCGGCGGCAACCAGGGGATTCGAGCTTCAAAAAGGAATTCAGTCTTCAGTTGGGGCATGGCGTACTCCGTACTTTGTCCAGGTGGGCGGGAACTCGTAAAAGTGAAGCCGCGCGCGGAGCGCCGACGGCGACCGCCCGTACAGCGCACTGAACGCCGCGTTCATTCGTCGCGGGCTTGGGAAACCGGGCGTCTGGTCGCGTCCAGCAGTCGCTTGGCGCGCTGGATGCGCAAGGTTTGCGCGAGCTGCATTGGCGAGGCTTCGAGATGCTGCGCAAACAGGCGCGCAAGGTGACGGGTGCCAACGCCCAACCTGTCCGCCAGCGCGGCAACCCTGCCGCCGTCAAGCGCACCGGCTTCAATGAGCCTGACCGCACGCTCAACGGTGGTCCTGGTACCGTTCCAGGCCGGGCAGAACGGCGCGGACTCGGGCCTGCAACGCAGGCAGGGACGAAACCCGGCGCGTTCGGCCGCTGCGGCCGTCGGGAAGAAGCGGATGTTCCTGGTCAGGGGCTGGCGCGCGCCGCATACCGGCCTGCAGTAGATGCCGGTGGTTTTCACAGCCACGAAGAAACGACCGTCGAAACTCGCGTCACGCCGCAGTCGGGCTTCATTGCAGGTGTCGAACGTCAGCATGGAAAAAGTGTAGCGACACCGCGCGATCGGCATCAACGCAAAACCGATGACGACGTCCGAAAACGACCCGGGTTACGCGCCATGATTGCGCGCCAGGCGCACTCCCGGTGCAGGAAGCGCCGTTCCAATGCAGGCGGTTGCGTCCCGCCAGTGAACCGACGGAACATGGCCTGGCCTGGGCCGTTTTGACGTGTTTTTGGCAAGCCCCAGGCGGCGCGGCAGCGACCGCGTCTACCTCACCGCATAGGCCAGGGCGACTTCGCGTGGCCACAGGAGCGTCCCGCATGAACCCGTTCACGACCACCTCTGGTCACGTCCTCGAAGAAACCTCCATCAGCGCGATTCATCGCGCGATCCAGCACGACGGCCTCAAGACCAGCGAAGTGGTGGCCGCCTACCTCGCCCGCATTTTCGACCAGGACGAAGCGGGCGCGAAGCTGAACGCCATCGTGACCTTGAACACCGAGGCCATGGCCGCGGCCGAAGCGGCCGATCGCCACTTCAAGGAGACCGGCGCACTGCGCGGCCCGTTGCACGGCATCCCCGTGCTGCTGAAGGACAACATCGACACCGTGGACATGCCGACCAGCTACGGCAGCGCGCCCTTCGCCACGCACCGGCCACCGCGTGATGCGACGGTAGTGCAAAAGCTGCGCGACGCCGGCGCCATCATCCTCGGCAAGACGACCCTGCCGGACTTCGCCACGTCCTGGTGGGCTTATTCCTCGCGCAGCGGGGAAACCCGCAACCCCTACGATCTGGCCCGCGATCCGGGCGGCTCGAGTTCGGGCACGGGAGCGGCCATTGCCGCCAACTTCGCGACCGTCGGCCTCGGCACCGACTGCGGCGGGTCGGTCCGCGTGCCCGCCTCCCACTGCGGCCTGGTCGGCATCCGCTCAACCCCCGGCGTGGTCAGCCGTGCGGGTTCCTCCGCGCTCGTCTTCTTCCAGGACACGGTGGGACCGATGGCGCGCAGCGTGGCCGACGCCGTCGCGGTGTTCGACGTCATCGCCGGCTACGACCCGGCGGATTCGCTGAGCGTGAACTACTCGATCGCCCGTGCGCCAACGTCCTATGCCGCGCTGCTGGACAGCACCTGCCTCGACGGTGCGCGGCTGGGGCTGGTGACCAACGCCCTCGGCAGTGACAGCGACCCGCACGCCGCACCGGTGAATGCCATCGTGCATGCGGCCTGTGCCGCGCTCACGGCGAACGGCGCTTGCGTTCTGCAGGTGGAAATCGCCGATTTGCAGCGGCAGCTCATGGAGACTTCGCTTTACGTGAACTGCTCGAAGAGCGACCTCAATGCCTTCCTCATGGGGCGCCCCGCAGCCCCGCTGCGCACGCTCCAGCAAATTTTCGAGACCCGCCAGTACCATCCGCGGCTCGATCTGCTTGAAGCCTGCGCGGTCGGCCCCGATCTCCCGGAATACGATCCGCTGTACTTCCGCCGGCTGGCGGCACGCGAAGCCTTCCAGCGCCAGCTCACCAACCTCATGGCGGCAAACAAGCTCGATGCGCTGATCTTCCCCGACGTGCAGGTGCCAGCGCCCAAGCGCTCACAGCTCGACACCGGCGTGTGGACCACTTTGACCTATCCCACCAACACGCTGATTGCCTCGCAGAGCTGGCTGCCGGCGATCACGGTGCCAGCGGGCCTGGTGGACGGCGCGCTGCCGGTGGGGCTCGAGTTCATGGGTCGTCCTTACGACGAACCCACCCTCTTCAACCTGGCTTACGCGTTCGAGCAGGCCACCCGGCATCGGCGGGCGCCCGTGCTGGGCTGAGCCACACGACTTCAGGCGCCGATGACGTCCGGCTCGGGCAGGCCGAGGGCGGCGCACTCGCGGCGGTAGACCTTCAGGATCTTCGCCGCGTCGGTAACGCTCTGCACCTTGCCGTCGGCATCGAGGTTGAGGTTGGCGCCGTGGATCGCAAACCAGACTTCGGTCATCTCCTTGTTGTCGGCCAGCGCATGCAGGGTGTGGACGGACCCGGCCGGTTCGTAGAGGTAGGAGCCGGCGCGGTTGATCTCCGGATATTCGAGGTAGCGCCAGCCGCCGCTCCTGGTAAACGCATAGACCTCACCGGTGTGGCGGTGGCGCTGCACGGTGATCCCGGGCTCGAAGCGGTTACGCAGCACCCATAGCCCGGCATCGAGGTTGACCTGCAGCAGCTGGAAAGTGATGCCGTCGTTCAGGCGCACCCACGGCAGGTCGTCGGCACCGCGATGCAGGGCGGCCGGCACGCCGGGGACGGCCTCTACGGGATTGTTCATGAAAAAAACTCCTGTGGTTCTGGAAAATCGGCCCGCGTTCAGGGCGGACAGGGGAAGCGCGCGCCCAGTACCGCCTTGACCGCGATGGGCGCGGACGCGCCGAGCAGGCTTGGCGACTTGCGCAGTTCGTCAACGACGAGTCGGGCCAAAGCCGCGCCTTTCAAGCCTGGCGGCAGGCACCAGGCGGGGGGTGGCGGGCCCTCCTTGCCGCACACGCCGCAGGGCGAAACGTACCAGTCGCACATGGCGGCATCGGTGGTGCGGTAGTCGGCGGCGATCGCGGCCGCGCAGGTCTTCATGAGTTCGCCGCCGGTGGGCGAGGCATAAGCCCCGGCCAGTGGCAAGCACAGCAAGAGTCCGAGAGTGCGCCTGCGCATGCTCAGTCGTAACGCGCGCGGTCGGGGGCCCGCTTCTCGAGGAATGCCGCCATGATTTCGCGTGCCGCAGCGCCGCGCAGGAGTTCGGTGAAATCGCGGATTTCAACGTCCACCCGTGCGGCCAGCGGCTCCTCGGCCCGGCGCAGCAGCGCCTTGGACAGGCGCATGGCCGCGCGCGGCTTGTCGGCCAGCTTGGACGCGATGATTTCGGCGCGCGGCAGCAGATCCTTCGATTCAAGCACCTCGCCTACCAGGCCAATCGACTGCGCCGTGGCCACGTCGAAAGTCTCCCCGAGCAGCAACAGCTCGGCCGCCTTCTGGTAGCCGGCGAGGCGTGGTAGCAGCAAGCTAGCCCCCGCTTCCGGGCAAAGCCCGAGGTTGATGAAGGACAGGGCGAACTTCGCGGCCAGGGAGGCCAGCACGAAATCGCAGTGGAGCAGCATGGTCGTGCCGATGCCAACCGCCACGCCGTCTACCGCTGCCACCAGCGGCAAAGTGCAATCGGTCAGCGCGCGGATGAGGTGGTGCGCCGGGCGGGAGTCGCGGACTTCGCCAGCCGCCAGGAAATCCTGCAAGTCGTTGCCCGCGGAAAACGCACCCGGCACGCCGCGAATGAGCACCGCGCGCACCGCCTGGTCGGTCTCGGCAGCGCGGAGCGCGGCGGTAAATCGTGCGTACATCGCGCCGGTCAGCGCGTTCCGGCGCGCCGGACGGTTCATCGTGATCGTGAGCACGCCGTCGGCGATGTGCGTGAGCAAGGTGTCTTCCACGGGAGGCTCCGGCAGGCGGGGATGGGGCAAGGGCCGCATGCTACGCGGCCCCCCGCGGGCGATAAAGCGCGCCGTCGGTGGCCGGTCGGATCCCCGGGCGGCTATAGTGCTCACTTTATCCGGGCAACGAGAAAATCATGCAATTCGTCCAGCAAGAGGCGCGACTTTCCCGCGCCCGTTCCCGCGCCCACCAGGGTGCCATGCTGGGATTCCTCCTCGCACTCGGCGTGTCCGGCCCGGTTGCCCGGGCGGCCGAGGCGCCACTCCGCGCCTACGATGTACCCACCACCGAGCGCCTCGGTCGGGCGCTCTACGAACAGGAGCGCCGCGTCTCCATCGCCTCGGAAATGGTCCACGACAATTTCGACGTCGAAGCGGAGCACATCGTGGGTTACGTCACCACGGGTGGGCCCACGCACCTGACGGTGCGCTACCTGCGACCCGCCGGGAACACCTACGCAGTGGTGGTGGATGCGGTGTTCGAGGATCTCCTCCTGCCCGCCCTCGTCCAGCCCAAGGACCCGACGCTCGCTGCCGCCGAACTTGCCCAGGCCAATGCACGGCGACTGGCGGCGGAGGATCTCTCCTCCCGCTGCGACGGTCGCTACAACACCCTGGCGCTGGACGATCCGGATTCCGCGGGCCTGCTGGTGTATGGCATCGCCGCCAGCGCCGATCCGGCCAAGCTGATGGTGGGCGGCCACGTGCGGTATCGCTTCGGTGCCGACGGTCGCGAAATCCGCGCCACGGAGCCGCTTGCCACCTCCTGCGCCGCCACCTCCCGTGATGAACTGAAGACCGCGGCGATGAACGACGGCACCAAGGGCTTGGGCATCCGCAACAGCCTCGGCAACACGCCGCTGGAGTCGCACGTGTTGATGAGCCTCCTGTACGACGTGCCCTTGTTCGTGGTGACGGCGGATTTGAAGATGTGGAAAGTGGCTGGCGGTGCGATGACCGTGTTCCGCGAGCAGCCGGGAGACGCGGCGAAATGAGTCGCTACTGGAGCGCCGTGGTCCACGCGCTGAATCCCTACGTGCCGGGCGAGCAGCCAAAGATCGATCAACTCATCAAGCTCAACACCAACGAGAACCCCTATCCGCCGTCCCCGCGCGTGCTCGCGGCAATCGCGGCGGAAACCAACGGGCTCCTGCGGCGCTATCCCGATCCCAACGCGGATGCGCTGAAAAGCGCCATCGCCCGCACCTACGGGCTTACGCCGGCGCAGGTCTTCGTAGGCAACGGGTCGGATGAAGTACTCGCGCATGTGTGCATGGCCCTGCTGCGCAAGCCCGCGCCGCTGCGCTTCCCGGACATCACCTACAGCTTCTATCCCGTGTACTGCAGCCTCTACGACATTGCCGCCGAGACCATCCCGCTACGCGAGGACTTCTCCATTGCGGTGGAGGATTACGACGGCGCCTGCGGTGGCATCATCCTCCCCAATCCCAATGCCCCCACCGGTCGTGCCCTGCCGCTGGCCGACATCGAGCGCCTGTTGCTGGCGCACCCGGACGTGGTGGTGGTAATCGACGAGGCCTACGTGGATTTCGGCACGGAAAGCGCGGTCGGGCTCATCCAGCGCCACCCTAACCTGCTGGTGGTGCACACCCTGTCGAAGGGACGCTCGCTGGCGGGGCTGCGGGTGGGTTACGCGATGGGTGATGCAG
>JAYTTZ010000315.1:0-3464 GCA_043744805.1 Gammaproteobacteria bacterium | reverse complement strand
GGGCGTAGTAGGCCGCCCCCTGGCGCTCGAGCCCAAGGCAACTGACGGACGCCGGGCTGCCAAGTCCTTCCCGCACGCAGGCGGCGTGGACAGTGGCGGTGACTGCATTCGCCCAGCGTTGATCGTCGTACCAGCAGTCGGCCACGGGCAACACCTGGCAGGCGGGAGCGGGAAAGACCGCCGCCAACGCAGTCACGCGCTCGCGGAGCGACCAGGGATTACCCGTGTCGCGCGGCAGATCGCTACCGGTGCAGGCGAGGTAGATGCGGTCGAAGTGGCCGCGGAGCGGCGTGACCAGGGCTGCGTGCCGGCCTTGCAGCGGCTGAAAACGGCCGATGCACACCGCAATCCTCGCCTTGCCCGACTCAGCCCTCAAGCCCGTCTCCCAGCCGGGCCAGTGCGGCCGCGTGAAGTTCCGGACTGGCCGCGGCGATGACCCGTCCCCCGCCCCGCACTGGCGCGCCGGTCCAGTCGGTGACGATGCCGCCGGCGGCTTCAACGAGCGGGATCAGCGGAGCGATGTCATAGATCCCGAGCCCTGCTTCCACGACGAGATCGATATGGCCGGCGGCGAGGAGGCAATAGGCATAGCAGTCGATGCCAAAGCGCGTGAGCCGCACGGCACGGGACACCCGCTGGAACGCGGCAAACTCCACGGGCGAGAACATTTCCGGCGTGGTGGCGAAGACCGAAGCCTGGTCGAGGCCAACGCCGCGACGGGCTTGCAGGCGCGTGCGCACGCCATTGCGCAGGTGCCAGGCCGCCCCGGGTCCGCCCATGAACATCTCGCCGACGAAGGGCTGGCTCATGATGCCGAGCACCGGCACGTCGTCCTTGCAGAGCGCGATAAGCGTGCCCCAGGTGGGCACGCCACTGATGAAGGCGCGTGTGCCGTCGATGGGATCGATGACCCAGCGGTAGGCGCTCGAACCGCGCTGCTCGCCATACTCCTCGCCCAGGATGCCGTGGTCTGGATAGCGTTCCAGGATGGCGGCGCGGATCGCCCGCTCGGCGCCGCGATCGGCGTCGGTGACGGGATCGAAATGCAGCCCGCCCTTGTCGCTTACGGGCAGCGCCTGGCGGAACGAAGGGAGCACGACCTGCGCCGCGATCGCAGCGAGATCCTGCAGAAAATCCTGAAACTCTTGCACTGACTGCGAGTCCATCGATGAGCCGTCCGGGCGATAGGCGGGGCGGCGAATCATGACACCGGGCTTTCGCCCAGTACAATGCAGCAGCCTTCGTTTCCTACCCGGGAGAGACCCTTCAGATGAGTCGTCTAGCGCTGTTCCTGCTCACCAATGCAGCCGTCGTATTCGTGTTGTCCATCGTGCTCTCGCTGCTGGGCTTCAACCAGCCGGGCACGAACATGGCGCCCTGGTTGTTCATGACCGCCCTCATGGGTATGGGTGGTTCGTTCATTTCCCTGCTGATGTCCAAGTCGATGGCGCTGCGCTCGGTCGGCGCCGCAGTCATCACCCAGCCGGCCTCGCCGACGGAATACTGGCTGGTCGAGACCGTGCGGCGCCAGGCGGAGAAATCCGGTATCGGCATGCCCGAGGTCGCCATCTTCGAGTCCCCCGAGCCCAATGCCTTCGCCACCGGATCCAACCGGAACAGCGCGCTGGTGGCAGTCAGCACCGGCCTCCTCCAGCACATGAGCCAGGATGAAGCGGAAGCCGTCGTCGGCCATGAAATCTCCCATGTCGCCAATGGCGACATGGTGACGCTAGCGCTCATCCAGGGGGTGGTGAACACCTTCGTATTGGTGTTTTCCTCGGTCATCGCGAGCGCCCTCGACCGCGGCAACGAGCGCGGTGGCGGGCGCGGCATGGGCTACTACGTCGGCTACCTGCTTGCCCAGGCGGTGCTCGGCGTACTCGCGTCCATCATCGTGTGCTGGTTCAGCCGCCAGCGTGAGTTCCGCGCGGATGCCGGCGGTGCCCACCTCGCCGGCCGCACCAAGATGATTTCGGCCCTTGAGCGCCTGCAGGAAACGCATTCTCCCCAGCTTCCCGGCGGCATGGCGGCCTTCGGCATCAGCGGCTCGCTCGGCAGCCTGTTCGCCACGCATCCCCCGCTGCCGGTACGCATCGCCGCCTTGCGCGAAGGCCACTGATCCGCCGCGCCCACCGGGGTAATTTCACCCCGGCGGGCCGTACAATGCGGCCTGCGCGAATTCCCCCATCCACACCATCGCCGAGACCCCATGCTTCAGTCCTTTGCCGCGATTTACGACCGTACGATCCTGGCCTATCCCCGCGTGGTCCTGCTGGTACTCGCCGCGCTGCTGGGGCTGTCGGCCCTCGGCATGCCCAAGTTCCGCATCGATGCCTCGGCGGATTCGCTGCTGCTCGACAACGACGCCGACTTCCAGTCCTTCCGCGACATGGCCAAGCGCTATCCGGCGCGCGAGTTCCTGTTCGTGACCGTGACGCCCCGGCAATCCCTGTTCGAGCCCGCTTCCCTGGCACTCATCAAGTCGCTCCGCGCCGACCTGAAAGGCCTTGGGCAGGTCGAGTCGGTGTTGACGATCCTCGACATTCCGCTGGTGAAGAACGCCAAGACGACGCTTTCCGAGATCGCCGACAAATACCGCACGCTGGAATCACCCGACGTGGATCTGGCCAAGGCGAGGGAAGAACTGCTCACCAGTCCGCTCTATAAGAAGGTCGCCATCAGCGAGGACGGCGCCACCACCGCCATCCGCGTGATGCTGCGCGAGTTCCCCGGGTTCCGGCAACTCCAGGCCGAGCGCGGCGACCTCGTCTACAAGCGCGCCACCACGGGCCTGGATGCCACCGAAGCCGCCAGGCTCGCAGTGGTGGAACCCGCCTACCAGGCCGGCAAGCTGGCGCTGGAGGACGTGAATCGCGAGTCGATTGAACGCATCCGCGCGGTGCTCGCCAAATACCACGGCGAGGCGAAGATCCATCTCGGCGGACTGCCGATGATCACCAACGATCTCATCAGCTTCGTGCGCAGCGACATCGTCGTCTTTGGCGTCGGCGCGCTGGTGCTGGCCGTCGGCATGCTGGGCTACCTGTTCCGCGAAGTGCGCTGGGTGATGATCCCGCTCGCCACCTGCCTCTACTGCACGGTGGCCATCCTTGGTTTGCTCGGCCTCATCGGCTGGGAGCTGACGGTGATTTCCTCCAACTTCATCGCGCTCACCCTCATCCTCACCATCTCGATCAACATCCACCTCATCGTCCACTACATGGAACTCTACCGGGAGCACCCGGAGCGTCCGCAGCGCGAACTCGTGCGGAGCATGGCGCACGACATGGCGAAGCCCTGCCTGTACACCAACCTCACCTCCATCGTCGGCTTCGCGTCGCTGGTGACGAGCGACATCAAGCCCATCATTGATTTCGGCTGGATGATGTCGCTGAGCCTGGCCATCGTGTACGTGGTCCTCTTCACCTTGATCCCGGCCGTGATGGTGCTGATGGAAAAGCGCC
>JAYTTZ010000314.1:0-13735 GCA_043744805.1 Gammaproteobacteria bacterium | reverse complement strand
TCATCAGCCCGACCCTCGGGCCGACGCGAACCGAAGCAGATTTCGCCGCGCATATCGAGGCGACTATCGCCACCGACGCCGATGCCCGTTGGATATTTGTCGCCGACCAACTCGATACTCACCGCTCGGCAACGCTCGTTGAGTTGGTTGCCAAACACTGCCAGATACAGGAAGCACTCGGCATGAAAGGCAAGAGCGGGATCCTCAAGTCCAAACAAACGCGCCGCGCGTTCCTGCAAGATCCCACGCACCGGATCAGCTTCGTTTACACACCGCGACACTGTTCGTGGCTGAACCAGGTCGAGATCTGGTTTTCGATCCTCACTCGACGACTGCTCAAGCGCGCCAGCTTTACTTCGCTTGATGATCTGCGAACCCGCGTGCTCCAATTTATTGACTACTTCAACAACGTACTCGGCAAGCCGTTCCGGTGGACTTATACGGGCAGGCCATTGCAGGCATGGTTTTTGCCCACGGATCGGCACTTCCGCCGCGCACATCTAGTGCAAGGTCCGGCGCGGGCCGGCAAGCTTGCCGAGGCGGTTGGCGATTTCGTTGGCCAGCGCGGGTGAAGGCGCCAGGGTCAGCGCGCGTTCCAGATCGCGGATCGCTTCCTCGCGCTGGCCCAGCGCAAAGCGGGTTTCGGCCCGCGCCAACAGGACCGGCACGGCGTCTGCCGCCAGCAGCAGTTGGAAATCACAGAGTCGCAGGGCTTCGAGGTGCACGCCCTGGCCGCTCGCGATCGTGCGCAGGTTGTTCAGCATGCGCAGCACCATGTCGGTCGCTGAGGCAGGACGCAGTGCCTGCCCGGCCGGCACGCCGCTCGCAGCGATACGGCTGGCGAGCGCTGCGTCCGGGATGGGTTCGAGGGTGAAGGGATCCACCAACTGGCCGCCCAGCGAGACCAGGAAGTGGCCGGGGAAATTGATGCCGGTGGGTTCGAGTTCGAGTGGTGTCGCCACGCCGATGATGAGGGCGGCGAGGCTGATGGGGATGCCGCGGCGACGGCGCAGCACCAGTTCGAGCGCGCTATTGGCCGGATCGTAGTAATGCTCGGCGCCGCGGAAGCCGTTGGCGCGCAGGCAGCCGAGCACGGCTTCTGCGCTCGGTACGTCGGTGACTTCCTCTGCCAGCAAGTCCAGCTGTGCGCGGCACCAGTGCGGGTCGGTGGCCGGGTGCACGAGGCGCGAGACGAGCAGCGCGCCTTCCACGACGTCGCCCGGGTTGAGGGCGAACGCGCGAAAGGCTGCTTCCAGGATCGCCATCGTGGCGCTGCGGCTCAGGCCGCGCGGAGCAGGGCCTTGACCTGCTGGACACGCTGGCAGTGGCGCGTTTCTTCTTCGCCGTTCAAGCGCAGCAGGGTCGCAATCTCGGCGTTGGGTTCCGCGGCCGCCCAGCGCTGGTACTGGAGATCGCCTTCCACTTCGCCAGCTTCCAGCAGGCCGAAGAGTTCGTCGGACGCCGGGACTTCGGCCGGCGCCAGCGGGAAGAACGGATTGGCCTCGATGGGCGGCAGTTCGAAGGCAGGCGCGCCGCGCAGCCGCAGGGCCTTGAGCATGCGATGGGCATGGCCGCGTTCCTCGTCCGCGTTGTGCTTGATGAGCGCGCGGGCTTCCGGATTTTCGATGCCGCGGGCAAGGATCTCGTAGAACAGTTCGCCAAAGGACTCGATCAGCGCCAGCACTTTCAGGTCTTCGTTCGATAGCGATGATTTTGTCTTGAGAAAATCGAAGGCGGCGAAGGCATCGCGTGGATATTCATCGGGCAGGCTGTACATGGCGCGGCTCCTGGTTGCGGATTGGAAGGTCCCGGAACACTAGACGAGCCGCGCTGGCCCCGCAACGCGGGATCGCGCGGGGTTTTCCGCTCAGCTTTCCCGGTAGAACAGCAGCAGGAACCCAATCGCCAGCAGGCTGCCTGTCCACAGCATGCCCGCCAGGCGGGGCGGGGGCTGCGGCAAGCGCAGTTCGAGCCAGCGACCGATGCCGGCCAGCACCGCGAAGAACGCGATGCCCGCGTGGGAGACTTCGATGAGGAACTCGGCCTTCACCCCCGTTGCGACGTGCGTATGGGTCAACAGCACCGCGGCACCCAGGAAGCACAAGCCGGGGAAGGTGTAACGCCAGCGCGAATGGGCGAGTGTGCCGACCTGGACCCGCCATTCCATGAGCCCGATGAGGAGCGGCAACAGGCTCGCCAGGCGGTGCTGGACCACCGAGGGATTGCGCAGGGGTTCGAGGAAGCCTTCGTTCCCCAGCGGCCAGCCGGTGGGTTCCACGATGATTTGCAGCACCACTGCGAACGGCAGGAACAGCAGCGGCCAGTGGCGCGCCCAGCGCGCGAGCTTCAGGCGATCGGCAATCGCTGCTGCCGCGATGAGCAGCAGCAACGCGCCCGAGATGTTGTGGTTGAAGTTGCTCTGGGTCTTGTCCATTGCCGTCGCCGGATTGAAGAAATCGAGCGAGGAGGCGTGGTCCGCCTGCAGATCGTCGTACCTGGGCGGCAGCAAGCGCGGGATCTTGGGACCGAGGGTTTCCAGCACTTCGACGAGGCTTGCCCGCTCGCCGGTCAGATCGGTGGCCGGCGGGGTGGCGGCGAGGCTCGCGCCGAGCAGCATCACGGCCACCAGCGCAGCGAGTTCGGCTTCGATGTAGACCGGCAGGCGCTGGTCCAGCGCGTCCCGGTCGACGCCCGGGCGCCACCGCCGCGTGTGCTTGAAGTTGAGCGCGGCGAGGCCGAGGGCGACTGCCAGCAGGAGGAGCTTGGCAATGACCATGATCCCGTAGTTGGTGCCGATGAGGGAGGCCCAGTCACCTACGTAGCGCGTGGCGACGAACACGCCGGCGGCCATGAGGGTTCCCACGCAGAACAGGCCAAGCGGCGAGAAGCGCGCGAGCATCCGGGGCCACAGCGGGTCGTCCGCGCGGCGCACGCCTGCACAGGCCGTAAGCGCGAAGATGCTGCCAATCCAGGTGATGGCCGCGAACTGGTGGAGCAGGGTGGCGAACATCAGGGGGATGACTTCATCGAGCCGGCTCACGGCATGCACGACCCAGGCGCCGCTCAAGGCAAACGCGAGCCCCGCTGCGCTCGCCAGCCACCAACGCGCCCTGGCGACCGGCGCGGCGCCGAGCGCCTGCAGGCAAGCGGCAAAGGCCACCGCCAAGGCGATCCGCACGCACGTGGCGCGGGCGAAGCCAGTCTCGAGGTATTCCATGAACGGCCAGCTGGTGTCGTCTTCGGCGAGGCCCCAGGGCGCCAGCAGGAGCATGGCCACCAGGCACACGCAGGTCAGCCAGGCACCGCGCCGGCCGAGAGCCAGCACTGCCCGCGTCGAAGGATGATCGGTGCCCGCAAGGGGGCACAGTACCGCCCAGCAGAACACGAGCCCACCAAGGCTCGCCGCCATGCCGGCGAGCGCGAAGGCGTGGAGGAGTACGGAGAAATAACCCGCGAGCTGGATCATCGAGTCAGCGTCCCGGATCCAGCGTGAAGCGGAGCACGCCCTGGGTGGCATGGCCGTCGGTGGCGAGCACCTTGTATTTCAGCGTGTAGGCGCCGGGGCCGAGATCGCGCGGCAGGGTGCAGCGGACGATGGCGGGTTCCGGGGCGCGATCGGCCAGCGTCTGCGAGCTGCCGTCGGCCCGTTCGAGCTTCACGTGGACCAGCTTCTTTTCCAGCGTCGCGTTGAAGCGGAGCACGATCTCCGGCGGCGCCTCGCCGAGCGTTGCGCGGTCCCTGGGCGTGGCTTCGACGACGACTGCATGCGCCTGCGCCTGGCGCAGCGGACTGCCGGTGAGCACCAGCAGCATGAGGGCGAGCGCGGGCCCGCCAAGGTTTCTGGATGAGATCATCGGCGGATGATAACGGATCGAACGCTCCTCGCTGCCGACACCACCCAAGCGGGAAGTCTGCCTGACTGTGGGTATAGTGCAGGCTGGTTGGAGAGAGTTGCCCGAGATGTTCCGAGTGACGAGCCGTCGCGACCTTGCCGACCGCTGCAGGCGCGTGCCATGAACCCGCCGGCCAACGCCCTGCACTGGCGAATGCTTTCGCTGGCGGTCCTGGCCCAGGTTGCGGTGTCGATCATCGTGCAGGGCGGCCCGACCCTCGCGCCTTTCATGCAAGAGGACCTTGGCCTCTCGCGCGGCGAGGTGGGCCTGTTCAATTCAGCCACCATGGGCGGCTCGCTGGCGATGATGCTGGTGGCCGGCTGGGTAGTGGACGCCAAGGGCGAACGCGCGGCGCTGATTGGCGGCAACCTCATCGTCGGGATCTTTTGCCTCGCGATGGTCACCACGCAGACTTTCCTCTCCGCGCTGCTGGTCATTTTCATGGCGGGCGCGGGTGGCGCGTTCCCTACCCCCGCCGGCAGCAAGACGGTAATGGGCTGGTTTCCGCCCCGCCAGCGCGGTACCGCGATGGGCATCCGCCAGACCGGCATTCCCGTGGGCGGCGCGATTGCCGCGGCACTTTTCCCGGCGGTCGCCTTGGCCGCGGGCTGGCGCTCGGCGCTGGCGGTGGGCGGGATCCTGTGTTTCGTGGCCGCCGCCGCCTGCTGGTTCGGCTACCAGAACCCGCCCGCGCCGTCGCTTGAACATCCTGCCGCACAGGCCCTCGCGCCGGCGCCGCGCGCGCGGCGCGACATCGTGATGATCGGCCTCGCCGGCGGGCTACTCGCCCTCGGCCAGTTCACCTTGCTGACCTACCTCGCGCTCTACCTCAAGGAGACCCAGGCCGTGCCGCTGGCCGTCTCCGCGTCACTGCTGGTGGCCGCGCAGGTCGCGGGCGCCGCAGGGCGCATCCTGTGGGGCGTGTGGAGCGACAGGATTTTCGGGGGGCGCCGCAAACCGGCGCTGCTCGTGGCCAATGGCCTGGCCGCGCTGGGTGCGCTCGTGATCGGCTGGCTGCCCGCGCACACGCCCCTGTGGGTGATCGCGCCGCTGGTGGTGGTCTATGCGTTCAACACCCTGGGCTGGCACGGCAACTGGGTCGCCTTCCTGGTCGAGATCGGCGGCAGCGCACGGCAGGGTCGCACCGTCAGCCTGGGCATGAGCCTCATGTACCCCGGCATCATTATCCTGCCGCCGCTGTTCGGCTGGTTCGTCGACCACACCCATTCCTGGCCCGGCGCGTGGAGCCTGCTCAGCCTGGTGATGCTGCTGGGGATCCTGGTGCTGCTGCGCGTCCCGGAACGGGTCCGCGTGCTGTAGGCCTTCCTTGCTGGCTCATTCCGCGACGCCCAGCCGCACTTTCAGCGCGGCGAGCGGCGGTCGGGCGCCGACGAGTTTTTCCTTTGCCACCCGTGGCAGCCGCTTCAGGGCATGTTCCAGCCTGAGCGCCGTGCCGCGCGCGCCCACGGCGAGCGAGTATTCGAGGGCCACGGGTCGCTGCCCGCGCAGCGCCCGCGCGCCGCGCGCCGTGTGGCCGTGTTCGTGGAGGCGCCGTGCGACATCCGTAGTGACGCCGGTGTACAGCGCACCGCGCGCGGTGCGCAGGACGTACAGGTGCCAGGGGGCGCCCGCAGCCTCCGGTGCAGCCACGGGATCAGGACTTGGGGGGCGTCTTGAGCAGGGAGGCCAGATCGGCGAACGGCCGGCCGGTCGCCACCTGCTTGTCGCGCTTCTGCGTGAGACCCGGGCCGTTAGCGGCTTCGAGCAGGCGCTGGTGCTCGTTGTCGTGGCAGTAGAGGCACAGCAGCTCCCAGTTGCTGCCGTCCGGTGGGTTGAAGTCGTGGTCGTGGTTGCGGTGGTGCACGGTGAGTTCCTGCAGGTTGGCGCGTTCGAACTCGCGCATGCAGCGCCCGCAAAGCCACGGATAGAGCTTCAGCGCCCGGGCGCGGTAGTCGCGTTCACGCAGCTCCCGGGCCTGGCGCGCCGCGGCCACCACGCGGTCTAGCTTGTCGTTGTCCATCAAGGCCTCCTCCGGCCAGCGTGCGGGAAGGCCAAGCATAGCGAGTACTGGCGAAAGGTGGACGGTCGCGGGTACGCGCAGTAGCGTGCGAGCTCCCGTCCAGCAGGTATCCGAGCATGACCGGCCACCATCCCCTCCCTGTCCAGGGCATTGATCATGTCGTCCTCAAGATCACCGACATCGACCGCGCGCTGCGGTTTTACGTTGGCGTGCTGGGACTCAACCTCGAACGGGTCATCGAGGACCTGCAGATTTACCAGCTGCGCTGTGGGCGGAACCTGCTCGATCTGGTGGCCTGCGCCGCCCGCGATCTTGCCCCGCCTGCCGAGCGCGGCATGGAACACCTGTGCCTGCGCGTGGCAACGGACAGCGCCACGATCCGCGCGCACCTGGCCGGCCACGGCGTGGCCATCGCGGCGGGGCCCGTGGAGGTCTATGGCGCAACCGGATTCGGGACCTCGGTTTACGTGCTTGATCCGGACGGACACCGGATCGAGCTCAAGTCCTGGCATTCGGACCAGCCGCAGCGGCTCACCCTGGCGGGCGTGCCGATGGACCCCGCGCGCAGTCCCGGGGACCGGTAGCCACCTCCCGATGCGCCTCCTGCGCTGGAGCCTGTTGCTGTTCGCCTGCGCGCTGTTCGGCGTGCTGGCTGCCATGCTGCAGGCCGCGCCAGCGGTGCGGGGCGAAGCCAACCTCGACGCCGTGCGCACGGCGCGCGCCCGCGCCCTCCTGCGTGACCACGATCCGCGTCGCCTGCACGACGGCGAGGAGCGCAGCCTCAAGCTGGGCGGGGACGAGCTCACGCTCGTCTTCGACTACCTGCTCGACGCCTGGCCCGAAGGCGCGGCCGCGATACACATCGAGACCGGCACGCTCGAAGCGCGCTTCACAACGAGGCTCGCGCAACTGCCGCTGCCGGCATACCTCAACCTCACCGTGGGGCTGGCGCAGGCGGATAACTTGCCGCGGCTCTCCCAACTCCGGGTGGGCGCGCTGGAAGTCCCCCTGGTCCTGGCCAACTGGCTGGCACTGCAAGGGGTCGATTACCTCTATGCCCGCGCGGGCATGCGCGATCCGGGTTCACTGCTGCGTACGGTCCGGTTTACCGACAATGCGCTCGAACTGCGCTACCAGTGGCAGAACCAGATTGTCGAACAACTCCGCGAACAGCTGGTCCCGCCTGAGCAGCAAGCACGCATCCTGGATTTCCAGCGCCAGCTGGTGCTCGTCACCCAGCGCCATGGCCAGGCCGTCGGGCTGCCGGCGATCGCGAGTCCCCTGTTTGCATTTGCGCAAACCCGCGCCGAAGCGGGCGATCCGGTGGCCGACAACCGGGCCCTGCTGCTGGTGCTGGCGCGCTACGTGAACGACCGCAGCCTGTCCCTGCTACTGCCGGATGACCCGCAGTGGCCGGCGTCGCGGCGGCTGCCGGTCCGCCTCCATGGGCGCAAGGATCTCGCCCAGCATTTCTTCATCTCAGCCCTGCTCGCGGCAATCGGCGGGAATGCGCTTGCAAGCTCCGTGGGCGTCGCGAAGGAACTCGACGACGCGCGCCACGGCAGCGGCTTCAGCTTCATCGATCTCCTGGCCGACGAGGCCGGCCAGCGCTTTGGGGGTCGCGCGACGGCGTCCAGGGTCGAGGCAGCCGCATTGCAACGGCTGGCGGCGACGCTCGACGCGGACACCGACTGGCTGCCAAATCCCGCAGGGCTGCACGAGCATCTGGGCGAGCAGGAGTTCAGGCAGCGCTACGGCGCCATCGACAGCGAACGCTTCCAAGCTGCCCTTGCCGATATCGGCCAGCGCCTGGACCGAATGCCGCTGTATCGTTGAGGTCGCAGGAGCGCGGACGAGGCCTTCGCATGACCAAGCCTCCGGGCTGGAACTGGCCAATGATCTGGAGGGCAACGCTGGCGCATCGACGCTTCATGCGAACGACAATACGCCAAACCTGATCCAGTCGGGGATGGACGCCGGCAGTGAGCGGGACCAATCCCGCAACGACATCAACAGTGCCAGGGCAGCCAGCCGGCCGGGGACGACATGGAAGACTTTGGCGTAGTGGTGGTGGGCAGTGGCTTCGGCGGATTGGTGATCGCAGCGCGACTCGCCAGGCGGGCTTCAAGGTGATCTTGCTGGAGCGCGGGCCGTGGCGCGACACGACGCCGGTGCGTTCCATGGGCATTGCGAAGCGCACCCCGCTACCGCGGGCGAGGGCACGACCATCGCCTGCTCCTCCGGCGTGGGCGGCGGCAGCCACGTCTACTCGGCGGTGAACCTCCGGCCGCTGGTCGAGAATTTCCCGGAAGGCCATGCCAGCGGGGTGTCCGATGCCGCCATGTCGCCGCATTACGACGCCGTGCTCGAACGCAGGGGCGCGGTCACGCCGAGGGCCGACCATCGCATCCCCAACCCGTCGAGCGTTCGTTTCCGCGAGTCGCTGCAGCGCACGCTACGGCTGAAGCACTCGACGGCCGGCTGGCCGGCGCGGGGCGCGCAGGGTAGCCTTCAGCCGGGCCGCAATCGCCGGCTTCGGAGGATGACATGAGCCCCTACAGCATCATCGACGTTGATACCCACGTGACCGAAGTGGCGGATCTCTGGACGCGCCGCGTGCCCGCCGCCATGCGCGATCGCGTGCCACGGGTGGAGCGCGACGCGCGTGGCCGCGACTGGTGGTGGCTGGGCACTGAACGCATGGCAGCCGTCGGCCTCACGGCAACGGCCGGCCGCGGGGACTTCAAGACGCCTCCGCACGGCTACGCCGACATGCATCCCGGCGCCTTCGACGCGACGGCCCGGCTCGCCTACATGGACGGCCTCGGCATCTGGGCGATGGTGCTCTATCCCAATGTTGGCGGCTTCGGTGCGCAGGAATTCCTGAAGCTCCGCGATCCCGAACTCATGCTGACCTGCGTCCAGGTCTACAACGACTGGCAAACCGAATGGGCGAGCGCGGACGCGCGCCGCCTGCTGCCCATCACCTCCATCCCCTTCTGGGATGTCGCGGCGTCGGTACGCGAAATCCACCGCTGCGCGAAGGACGGCCATCGCGGCATCCTCTTCACCGGCGAGCCGCAGTCCTTCGGCATGCCGGTGCTGGGCGATCCCCACTGGGATCCGCTGTGGGAAGCCGCCGTCGAGCTCAACCTGCCGGTGAGCTTCCACATCGGCTCCGGCAACATGGAAGGTGGGCTGCTGCGCGACAAGGTCAAGGCCTATGGCCGCATGGCGGCGTTCGCCGGATTCTCCGTCGAGCTCTTCCTCAACAACGGCCGCCAGCTGTGCGATCTCCTGATGAGCGGCGTGCTGGCGCGCTATCCCGGGATCCGATTCGTCTCCGTGGAAAGCGGCATCGGCTGGATTCCCTTCGTGCTGGAAGCACTGGACTACCAATTCATCGGCAACCGCGTGCAGGACGATCGTCCCGAGTTCGACGCGCTACCTTCCGCGTACTTCAACCGCAACGTGTTCGCCTGCTACTGGTTCGAGCAGCTCGCACCGCGGCGCCTGCTCGACGCGGTCGGCGTCGACAACATCCTGTTTGAAACCGACTTCCCGCATCCGACTTCGCTCTACGGCGAGGAGGTGCGTTCACGCATCGAGACGGGCCTCGGCCACTGCGACCCCGGCACCCGCCGCAAGATCCTCTGGGACAATGCCGCCGCGCTGTACAAGGTGGTGGCACCGCCCCTCAGTGTGGTCGCCGGATGACGCGCATCGCGGTCATCGCGGGCGATGGCATCGGCAAGGAAGTGGTCCCCGAAGGCCTGCGCGTCCTGGACGCGGCGAGCCGGGCGTTCAAGCTCCCCCTGGCTTTTGATCACTTCGACTTTGCGTCCTGCGACTACTACCAGCGCCATGGCAGGATGCTGCCCGCCGACTGGAAATCGCGAATCGAAGGACACGATGCGATTTTCTTTGGCGCCGTGGGCTGGCCGGCGACGGTGCCCGACCATGTGTCCGTGTGGGGATCGATCCTCACCTTCCGCCGGGAATTCGATCAGTACGTGAACTTGCGGCCGGTACAGTTGATGCCCGGCGTGGCCAGCCCGCTGGCGAACCGCGTGCCCGGCGACATCGATTTCCTGGTCGTGCGCGAAAACACCGAAGGCGAATACAGCCACATGGGCGGCCGCATGTTCGCCGGTACCCCGCGCGAACTGGTGGTGCAGGAAACGGTGATGACCCGCCACGGCGTGGATCGGGTGCTGGAGTACGCCTTCGAGCTGGCCGCGCGGCGACCGCGCAAGCGGCTCACGTCGGCCACCAAATCCAATGGCTTGTCGATCACCATGCCGTTCTGGGACGAGCGGGTGGCGGCGATGGCGCTGCGCTTTCCGGAGGTGCGGGTGGACCAGTTCCACATCGATATCCTCACCGCGCATTTCGTGCTGCATCCGGACTGGTTCGACGTGGTGGTCGCCAGCAACCTCTTTGGCGACATCCTTTCCGATCTCGGTCCCGCGTGTGCCGGCACCATCGGCATTGCGCCGTCGGCCAACCTCAATCCGTCGCGCGAATTCCCCAGCCTCTTCGAGCCGGTGCATGGTTCCGCCCCCGACATCGCCGGCAAGGGCATCGCCAATCCCATCGGGCAAATCTGGTCGGCCGCGTTGATGCTGGAGTTCCTCGGACACAGCGCCGCGCACGACGCCATCCTCACCGCCATCCGCGCGGTACTCGCCGCTGGCCCCGCGCACGCGCCCTTGACGCCCGATCTCGGCGGTACGGCCGGTACGCGCGATCTCGGCAAGGCGATTGCCGCAGCCCTGGAAGTTCCCACCAAGCCATGAATCCTGAAATCCTCGAACGACTCGAAATCCGTCTCACCTGGCTCGAACAGGCCAACCAGGAGATGAGCGACGAGATCTTCCGCCAGCAACGGGAAATTGAAACGCTCCGCCTCGGGCTTGGGAAACTGCACGGGAAGCTGGAATCCGCGCTGGCCGACGCCGCCGGGGAACACCCGCCATTCGACCCGCAGGCCGAACGCCCGCCGCACTACTGAAGGAACCCCATGGCGCTCAAAGCCACCATTGCGAAGGCCACCTTGCAGGTCAACGACCTCGATCGCCACTACTACGCCCAGCACATCCTGACCCTGGCCCAGCATCCTTCGGAAACCAGCGAACGCTTGATGGTGCGCTTGCTGGTGTTCGCGCTGGAGGCCAGCGCGACGCTGGAATTCGGCAAGGGCCTGAGTTCGGAAGAGCCCACCCTGTGGGCGCGTGATGCGACGGGTCTCGTCGAGCGCATCATCGAAATAGGCCTGCCGGACGCAGCGCTGTTGCGGCGCTATGCCGGCCGAGCGCAGGAAGTCGTCGTCTACGCCTATGCCGGGCGCGCGGTCGGCCTGTGGTGGAGTAGGAACGGCACGGGGCTTTCACGGCTTGCCAACCTGCAAGTGGTGGAGCTGGCTGAAGAGACCACGCAGGCAATGGCGGCCCTGGCCGGACGCACGATGGCCTTGCAGTGCCTCGTTAGTGACGGGGAGGCGCAGATCATCAGCGACGCGGGGAGCGTGGTGACGGTGGGACGAACGACCTTGAAGGATCTGGCCAAGCGCTGAGGAAAAGCTGCGACAGCTTGCGTGCGGGGGCAGCTGGAATCGCTGCCCCCGCACCCACCAGACTCAGGCGGCGCGCTGCGCGGCGGCGCCCACCTGGTGCAGGCGGGGCACTACTTTTTCGCCGATGAGGCGCAGGCTGCCCTTCACGAGATCAAAGGGCATGCCGGCGTAGGACACGGCCATGGCGGGCCGCAGTTCGCCGGTCATCGCGGCACGCTGGGACCACTTCTCGACAATCTGGTCCGGCGTGCCCCAGGCCTGGCTCTGTACGAAGGATTCGCAGGCAGCGTCCATGCCCATCGCCTTGATTGCGCTGGCGCCCGCCTGGTAAGCCTGGTAGCCCTTGGTTTCGCCCCAGTGCTGGCCGTCGAAATCGTAGTGGCGGATGACGCTCGCGTAGTACTTGGTGAGGTACTGGCGGGCAACCTTCTCGGCCACGGCCGGATCTTCGTGGCAATAAGTGAAATCGGAGAACACCGGCGCACCCGGCGCCTTGGTGGGATGGACCTCCTTGAAACGCTGGCGCCAGGCTTCAACCGCGGCGTGGTGGCTTGCCCAGGGCAACTGCACGAAGGACATCATGGTGCCGCCAATCGTGGCCGCCGCCATCGCGGAATCCGGCGTCATCGCCACCGACAGGAAGCCGCGATCGCGATAGCCGTGCAGGGGCTTCGGGGTGATCTGCGTGCGGGTCTGCTTGAAGTACGGCGTGTCGTATTCGGCAATGCCGGTGTCGAGGATGTCGAGGATGATTTCCGCCGCCTGGTCGAAGCGCTCGCGGGACGAGCCCATGTCGACGCCGAAGGCGCGGTATTCCTCCTTCGCGAGGCCGCGGCCGAAGCCCAGCATGAAGCGGTCGCCGAGGATGATCTGCAGCAGCGTGATTTTCTCGGCGAGGCGCGTGGGGTTCTCGTGCCAGGGCAGGATGATCGCGCCCGAGCCGAGCTTGATGCGGCTGGTCTTGCCGGCGAGATAGGCCAGCCATTGCAAGTTGTCCGGCATCATCGAGTAGTTCGGATCGAAGTGGTGCTCGGGCAGCAGCACGAAGTCCATGCCGACGTCCTCGGCCAGCAGTGCAATTTCGGTTTCGCCGAGCATCATCTCTGCATCGGACAGGTTCTCGTGGGTGTTCTGGAAAATGAACTGCAGGCCGACTTCCATGGATTGGCTCCCCATCGCCCTCGGGCGGGTTTGATCGTTGTAGTGCGGGTCGCGAACGTTGGCGCGATGGACTGCAATGTACCCGCCGGGGCGGGGGAGGGAAACCACGCCCGATCAGGGGGGGCGCGGCGGGATGGGGTGGGTGGATCGCCGCCAATCGAGCACGGGGTTTGTCAGGGCGTCGTTCGCCCATGGACTACGGCTTGGGCAGACGGTTACGGATCCCGGCGTAGACCCGTCGGCACCACGGCCAAGGCCTCGCTGGCGTCAGGAAATGACGTTAAAATCGCAGGCCAGAATTGCCGTCCAGCAGGTCCTCCCCGATGTTGACGAAAAGGTGGGAAACCACCCTCCAGAACCGATTCTTCCGCTGGTCGCAGCGTTATCCCATCCTGCTCCTGCTCCTGCTCCTGCTCCCGCTCGTCATCGTGTTCACCTTCGTCGGGACGCTTGAATACGCCGTCGACGCCTCCCTGCAGGGCCACGACCTGTTGGCGCGCACCCGGACCGCCAGCGCCCGCATTGCCGACCACGTCAGCATCGACCTGGCGGGCGGCAGCGCCCCGGTGACCGTTGAACGCCTGCGTGCCGATCTGTCCGGATGGACCCATCGCGAGCCGGACATCGCCATTTCTGTGCAGGACGGCGACGGGCGGGAACTCCTGGGCAGCGTCGGGTCATCGGCACACCCGGACCGGGCCACGTTCATCACCGAGGGAGACGGGCCCGGCGCCCTCGGTGACGGACAGCGCATCGTCGTGCAGGTGGAGCGACCCCTGGCGCTGACCTTGCGCGGGACGGACGCAACCCCACCGTTAAGCACCGCCCGTCGCGTCGTGGTCCTGCACGACATCAGTGCGGAACTGGCGGCCATCTACAGCGAGGTGAGGTGGAAGAGTGCCCTGCGCGCGTTGGTCTACGCGGGGATGCTTGGCCTCACGTGGATGCTTTTTAACGGGCTGGTGGGTCGACGCATCAAGCCACTGATCGACACGGCCCGGCCCGCCGGGAGCGGACGCATCGACGCAGGTAAGTCGGACCTCGGCCATGATGAAATCGAATCGCTGGCGCGCGCCGTCAGCGCGC
>JAYTTZ010000313.1:0-3495 GCA_043744805.1 Gammaproteobacteria bacterium | reverse complement strand
CCGATATTGACCCCGGGCAGTTTCCAGGTGCTCAACAGCTGGGGCGTCAATGACCGGGCCGCGACGGTGGGTGCACCGCCCTATCCGACGACCCTGGGTGGGCTGCGCCTGCTCGTGAATGGCGTACCGGCGGCCTTGCAGTCGATCAACGGCGGCACCGTCAATTTCCTGGTGCCGTGGGAGATCACGGGAGATCACGCGGTGCTTGAGCTTGAGCGCGATGGCGTGTCGGGCGTTGGTCGAACACTCGCCGTGAACACCGCGGCACCCACGCTCTGGACCTGGGATGGCCAGCTCGCAGTCGCGTTCAAGACCGACACCCTCGAATTCATTTCACCTGCGGCGCCGGCCCGCGCCGGAGATCGAATCACCGTCGCGGTGTCGGCGGTAGGCGCGCTCGAACCACCTCCCGTCGATGGGACGTTACCGGCCGTCAATACGGTGTTCGCGACACGCAATCCCCTGGTGGTGCAACTCGGCGCCCAGCCAGTGGCAATCACGGCCCTACGCCAATTTTATGCGGCGTTCGGGGTGTACGCGGTCGACTTCACGGTACCCGCCGGCCTGCCGCCGGGCGCCTCGGGGTTGACTGTTCACGTGGACAACGTCGCCAGCAACCAGGGGAAACTCGATATCCGCTGATTTGGGGCTGTCGGAACTTCAATCTGTGACGAATCGGCACCCGGCGAATCGACGCCGTCGCCCACCCCGGCTACTTTCGACGTAAGCTCGCGAGGGTGCACGCTCTCCCGCACGAACAGGAATTCCAGGATGGACAGCTCCATAGGCCTGAGCGCCGCGCGATCCACTCCGCGCGACACCCGCACCCGGTGGCTTCCGCTCCTGGTGCTGGCCTTAATGGGTGGCGCCTGGCTGCAGGGTGCGGCGGCGGCGGCCGATCCGAACAACATCGCGTCGTGGCATTCCTACTGTTACGACTATGACGGGGACTCCTTCGGGGATCCCAACCTGGTTTACCCGGTGATGAGCGAAACGCCGCCGGTGAGGAATCTGACGACCGACTGCTCGGATCCCAACGACTACAATCCTTTCATTTATCCAGACCCCCTCGCCAAAGGCACCCGTAGCCTGGGGCTCAATTTTGCCGACAGTGGCACGGACGGGAAGTGGCGCCCGGATCTGGCGCGTGAGATCGGCGCCGACGCCGCTCCCCTGCGTGTGACCTGGGGCTTGATCGAAACCACGCCGGGGCATTTCGACGGCCCACAGGCGGCCGCCCTGACGGCGGCGCTGGCCTATGCCGCGCAAGGCTTCAAGGTTTCCCTCACCGTCAGCCTCACGCATGGCGCCACGTTTGCCGGCCCTGCGGATCTGGACCTCGCATTGCGCGCAGGCACCGCGCGCCTGTCCGACGCGGCAGTGATCAAGCGTTTCAATGCGCTACTGCAGTTCATCCACGACCGCCTCGGCAACACCGCCCTGGTCTCCCTGCAATTGGGCGATGACATCGATCAACTGGCCGGGCAGAACGCATTCCTGGGCGACTATTTGCTGCTGTTCAAACAGGCTGCGCCGTTTGCGCGCGGTTTGTGGGGCGCAGATCTCAAGGTGGCCAGCACGCTCAACTTCGACAATCTGGGGCTCTTGCGGACCCAGCCGTCGCTCTACAACCTGGTTGCTGCGGGCGATTTCCTCAGCCTGACGCTGTACAGCTCCATCCAGGTGCTGCCCATTGGATCCTCGCCAAAAGTCGAGACCCAGTTCCGGATCGCCGTGGCTACGGCCCAGGGCAAACCGGTCGCCTTCCAGGAAGTCATCTTCACCACCGCCAACCTGTTCGGCTCATCGGTCAGCAAGCAGGTCCAGTACCTCCAGGCGTTTTTCACGGCTTGGGATAAGTACCGTGACCAGGTGTTCTACGCCTCGTTCTCGCGGTTGTTCGACCCGCTTCCAAGCACGATCCAGGCGCTTGGCGAGCCCTTTGCGACCTACCTGGGCGCCATCGGTCTGCGCCAGATTGATGGCACGGCCAAGCCCGGCTACCACACCCTGCGTAACCAGGCCTTTGAACGCGGCTGGTGGCGCGTGGAGACGCCGTCTACCCGCCCGTTCCGCATGGGTTTCACGCAGTTGATGTACGACACACCAACCGACCCCTACGAGAACGAGTGGGTCAAGGCCTGGACTGATTACAATCGCTGGAAGGCGTCGGACATCTCCGCGATCCACATGGATGGCGGCGTTCCCTGGACCGAAGCCCTGAACGACGACCTGCGTGGTTTGGAACCGCCTTACGCGCAATCCCTCCTCAACACCTGGCGATTGGCGAGCAGTCGGAAAATCCCGGGGCAGAAGCTCCTGGTATCGGTCAATCCGCTCGGGATCCCGCGTCGGGTGATCGCGCCCTACTGGGGCTACGGCGAAGGATTCACCTACGCCCCGGACTTCACGCGGGTCGGCGATGGCAAATTCGCCGATGACGAGAGTCGCCTGCCGCCGCCGCCCTTCGACACCCATCCCATCAACCATCCCGACGTCGAACGGGCCTACCTGAATTACGTGCAGCGTGTCATCACGTATTTTCGTCCGGATTTCCTCTGCATCGGGATTGAGGTCAGCGCCGCGCAGGTCGCGGATCCCATCGTATTCGCGCAGTACCTGGAACTGCACAAGTACGTGTACCAGCATTTGAAAGCCAATCCGGCCTACGCCGGCGTCAAGATCATGGTCTCCGTATCCGCGACAAGCTTCATGACCGACGAGCTCGGCCCCTTGTTGACCGATACGAACGGCGAAAACGGCGTCGCCTACAAGTACGATGAAATGGCGAGCGGCGTGCGTGCCGGTGTCATCCGCGCCCTGCGGGACGTGCTGCCCTACACCGACGTTCTGGGACTCTCGCTGTATCCGCACTACGGGAAATACAACGCTTATGTCCTGCCGGCTTCAATCTACGAATCACTGTTTGCCACCCTCCAGCAAGCAGGGCTGGGCAACAAACCGATTGCGGTGACGGAGAGCGGCTATTCCGCCGACGCGTATACCTTGCTTGGCAATACCTTGTTCCTGGGCTCGGCAGAAAAGCAGGAACGCCACATCAAACTGATGTTCCACGAGTTGGCGAAACAACCGAACCCCGTCGAGTTCGTCATCAACTACGAAATCCGCGATACCGATCTCGCGTGGAACAGACTCAAGGCCACGGCCAGCGACGAACGCTTCATCGAGTTCTACAAATACTTCCGCGACATGGGCCTGTACGACGGCGACGGTCGTGAACGTCCTGCCCTTGGCGTCTGGCAGAAGGAACTGGCGCTGCCGTACGCGCCGCGTCCCTCGCCCTGAGCCCGGACTCGGTTCCCTTTCAGCCGGTTGGCCCGCCCAGGCTTCGATTCAGCCGCCTCACCCAGTAGACTCCCGCGCTCTGCTGCATAGGAAACGACGCGTGAGCCTCAAACGAAAAGCCTGCATCGTAGGCATCTACGAACACCCCACCCGCAAAGCGCCGGACAAGACCATCGCGCAGCTCCATGC
>JAYTTZ010000312.1:0-3523 GCA_043744805.1 Gammaproteobacteria bacterium | reverse complement strand
GGCGAAGCGCGTGACGATGGTGGCGATGCCGATGGCCGACTGCTCGGCACCTTCCGGCGTGTAGCCGTATTTCTCGCCCAGGAAGATGAAGAAGGCGCGCTGCGGATCGTCCTGCGCCAGCACCTGCAGGGGTTCATGCACCATCAGCAGTCGCTTCTGCCACACCATGCCCTTTTCCCCGAGCAGTTCATTGGCCATGCCGACCATCAGCATGCGTTCGTCGATGTCCGTCGGGACCAGCGGTGGCTCCGGGTTCAGGCGTTCTGCGAGATGCAGTTGTTCAAGCCAGCCTGAGCGCGGGCGTTCGTCGTTCCAGGCCACCACCGGTGCACTGGCCTGGCCGCTCCAGGCGATGAGTTCGGACTGCGAGTCCTGCATGCCGATGGCGAGATCGGAGGCCCCGGCATTCGCGCTTTTCACGGGCGTGTACTTGAGGCCCTTCACCCAGAGCACGCCTTTGCAGGCTTCCCGCCACGGGCCGGGAATGGGGTAGGCGCCCAGCACCACGCGCAGTCCGCCCAGCTTCCGGGCTTCTTCGATGGTGATGTAGTTGAGTTTGATGTCGGTGAATTCAATGGTCATCGCGCCGCTCCCGTCGTGTGATTATCGATGCCGGGCCCGACCTGTCGAACGTCGCCTGTCCACTGGACCGAACCCTTGGGGCGACAGCATCCGCGATGACGGCGCGACGCGCGAGTCCCCGGCAGCAGCAAGGGCAAAGCTGTCCGGAAGTGGCGTGTCGGCGTTGGCGATGGACCGTCTTCCCGGGAGGCCTGCCCGGCAAGCGCGGGCCAACGGGGGGGGTTAGAGTTCGCCGCCCGCCGCCGCTCGCGAGTCGTAATCCGACCGCAGCATCATTTCGTGCATCTGGCGTCGCCGCACGCCCATGTTCCCGCCGTCGAACAGGGGCAGCACGAGCGCATCCTGCAGCCAGCCCGCGAGCGGGAGTTCGTGGTCGTAGCTGTCGATCCCAACCACCCCCATGAGCTTGGTGATGACCTGCACGGCGGATTCTGATCCAAGGATCTTCGAGTGCAGCGCGAGTTCGGGGGCGCCCACGGTTTGCCGGTCCATCGCCTGGCAGGCGCTCCAGCCGAGGTAGCGCGCGGCTTCCAGGGTGGCCTTGGCGTCGGCGAGCGCGTAGCCCACGGCCTGGTGCTCGATGATGGGCCTGGCGCCACCGCGCAGTTCGGTGCGGGCGAATTCCAGCGCGAATTCAAAGGCCGCGCGCATCAGGCCAACGCCCATGACGCCCACCAGCGCCGCGGTACCCGTGAAGCTGGCGTCGATGATGTCCTTGCCGTGGCCTTCCTGGCCGATGAGGTTGTCCTGCGGCACGCGCACTGCGTTCAGTTTGAAACGCGACGCGGGGTGGGCGCGGTTACCCAGGGTGTCCAGCAGTTCGATGAGTTCGAAACCGGCCGTTGGCTTCTCCACTGCGATGATCGAGATGCTGTGCGAAGGCGGCGCGCTCGCGTCGGTGCGGGCGACCACGCAGAGGAGATCCACGCCCTGGCCGTCCCAGCCGGCGGCATTCATCCATTTCTTTTCGCCGTTGATGACCCACTCGTCGCCATCGAGCCGCGCTTGCGTGCGCACGCCGGCGGCAGGCGCCGGGGCGCCATAGTTGGCGCTGCCACCGGGCTCGCTGTTGCACAGGGCCGCCAGCGGCGTGCCGCGGGCTTCGAGGAAGGGTTGCAGGAGGCGCGTGAGTTGCTCCGGCGTGCCGCCGAGGAACACCGGCATCAGGCCGAGCAAGGTCGACAGCAGGGTGAGCGAAACGTTGGCGTCCACCGCGTAGAACTCTTCGGTAAGGATGGCCATGTCGATGAGCCCGTTGCCTTCACCCCCGTAAGGCTTGGGAATCATCCGGCGCAGGAAGCCGGCGCGGACAACTTCTTCGTAGACGGGCTGCGTGGCGAGGAAGCGCTCGCTGGGCGTGGGCAGGTGGCGGATGGTCGCCGCCACGTCGCGGAGGTGTCGATGCGCGAACGCACGGCAGTCGCGCTGGAGCGCCCGCTGCTCTGGACTCAGGCTGAAATCGATGGCCATCGGTGATCTCCCGTTGAACGACGTTTGGCGCAGGAGCGCGCAGCCCGACGTTACGGGAATGCGCGGCGTTGAACGAGCCCCGCGTTGCGCAAGGAGGAGTGGCCTACCGTTGCGGCGTGCTCGCTGCCCAAGGAGGGGGGCGTGGGGGAGTGACCCGGGGCCACGGACCTGGGGCACCGCACGTTCGGCCACCGCGACGGGACCGGCTCCTGGGGACGGCTCGCCAGGACACGGGACCATTGGCGCAGGCGCTTACCCGGTGCGCGTGACAAAAGGCCTGCTGGCATGGGCAGCCCCCTGACGGGCCTGGATTGCCGCCGACAGGCACGCGCCTGGCGGCGGTGGTCGAGCGTCTAGCCGGCGCGCGTCGCCTGCTTGCGACGACGGGCAAACGCCGCCAGCGCGGGTGCCATCATCCACGCTGCGGCGGGGACCGGCACGGGCTGCGCCAGGTGGAGCTTCAGGAACTCCGTCTGGTCGGGCAACGCATTGCGGCCACCGCCACCGGGGAAATTGTTGTCGTTGATCACGAGCAGGGTGCTCGGGTCCAGCAGCAACACGTCCTCGATGGTGACGTAAGGGAACGTGAACACGTTCGAGCCGTCGCCATTGAGGTCGTTCGGGTCGGCGATGTTCATGAGGTCGACAATTTCCGTCTTCTTCACGAAGCCGTTGGCGTCGATGACGTTGGTGTCGGCCAGGAAGATCTTCTTGAATGGCGTGCCGCCGCTAGTGGCGGTGGCGCCGTTGCGTTCGATGACCAGGAATTGGTGATCGCTCACTGCTTCCATGTCGCCGATGTTGGTGCCTGCGCCTTCCAGCTTGTACAGCCACTGGGCGCCGGTGTAGGCCTCGGTGTTGAGGTCGAACTCGTTGATGCGGAGGCTCTTGGCCGGATCACCCAGGACCGTGCCTTCCAGCAGGGTGAAGAGCTTGTCGCCAGCCTTGTTGATGGCCATGCCTTCGAAGCCGCGCGAGCCGCCGAGGTTCGCTGGCCCGCCGGCGAGGTAGGGGCTCTGCGGCGCCATGACGCCGGCCAGGCCGACTTCACTGCGCAGCACCTTGCCAGTCGTGTCGGTCTTCACCAGGAAGGGGCCGAATTCCTCGCCGAACCACAGGTTGCCGTTCTTGTCCTGGCGCATCGACTCGATGTCGAAGTCCGCGCCGGTCAGCAGGCGGTTGGCGGCAATGGTCGGGTCCACCGCGGGATTGAGCGGGTTGTTGTAGTAGTTGCTGAAGTCGGCCTGGATCGCGAAGCCAATCTTGTGGTCCGGATCGCGCAGGTTGATGAAGCTCTGGGCCTTGAAGCCGGGCAGGGTGGCGCCGGTCGCGTAGTCCACCGCCGCCACGGTCCCGGTGCCGCCGGTTGCAGTCTTGAAGTCAGGGTTCACGCCGTAGACGCGCAACAGCGCGTCGGCCGAGTTGCCCTTCGCGCCGAAGCCGTTGTCGGGCATCACGCGGTAAGTGCCAG
>JAYTTZ010000311.1:0-3526 GCA_043744805.1 Gammaproteobacteria bacterium | reverse complement strand
GGGGTTGGAATCCTTCGATGCTCTCGGCTACCGCGCCGCCGGCCGCCAGCGCGCCACCTGGAGTCAAGGCTCGCCAGCCTCGCTTGGCGGCAGCTCCTCCTCGTCGCGCCACCAGACCATCGTGCCAATGCGCTGGAACTTGGGCACCGTCAAGGAGCCCCGCTTGTTGGATTTGGAATCCTCGACGGCTTCTTCGACCACGTCCCGGCTGGCCTCGTAAATGGCGAACGGCTCGTAGTTTTCGTCCAGGAGCACGAGCAGCACGGCTTCCCACGGGCGTTCCATCTTGAGTTCGCCCAGGCGGTGGGCGCTCTTGATTTCGTCGAACACGACACGCGTTTTGATCTGCAGCCGGTCGACTCGACCGTCGGGGTGCCGGCGAATGGCGTCGTGTCCGCCCTGCGGCTCATTGGAAGGCTCGAGCGACAACAGGCGAATGGCATCGTTGATGGCGATCTCGCCGCTGATCGGAAGGGTCTTGCCGGTGGCTCGCCGATAGTCCGCAGCCAGCCGTCGTGCTTCGGCCATGAGTTTGTCGACGACGTAGACGTTCAAGCGAAGCCGTCCGGATACCAGATTAAGTTCGGATTATAAGCCGATGATTTTCATATGCCAGTACACCGCGAGGCGCAATTTGGCTCAGACCAGGTCGTCGCCGAAAGCCAGTACCGCACCGAGATCGCGGGCGCCGAGCGAGAGCATCAACAAGCGATCAAAGCCGAGCGCCACGCCTGCGCAAGGCGGCAGGCCAGCGTCCAGCGCGGCTATCCAACGCGCGTCCATGGTGGGCGGCGGAAGCCCACGCTGCGCCCTCAAGGCCGCTTCCTGCGCGTAACGCGCCCGCTGCTCCACTGCTGCAGTGACTTCGTGGTAGCCATTGGCGAGTTCGACGCCGTCGATCACGAGTTCAAAGCGCTCGGCGACGGGCGGACTTCCTGCCCTGATCCTGGCGTACGCCGACTGCTCAACCGGGAAGTCATGGAGGAACGCAGCGTTTCCCGGGCCGAGACCCACGCTCACGAGTTCTTCCAGGAGGAAATCCAGCAGGAGGCTGCGATCGGCCAGATCCTTGCCGGAAAGCACGACACCGCGAGCTTGGGCATGGTCTGCAAGTGCTGCCGTGCTGCTGGTGTGCGGGTCGAGAACGCCAAGTCGGGCCGCGAGGCGTGCTACGGTCAACTTCTCGATTGACCGCCCCGGCAAGGCCAGTGCCGCGAGCGCGGCGACCTCGTCCATCAGTTGATGGTGGTCGAATCCCAACCGGTACCACTCGAGCATGGTGAATTCGCCGCGATGCAGCCGGCTCCGCTCTTCACCGCGGAACGCCTTGCAAAGCTGGTAGATGTCACCGCTGCCTGCCGCCAGCAGACGCTTCATGGCGGATTCAGGGGAGGTCTGGAGGAATCGGATCCCCTCGGGGCCTGCGACCTGCAGCGCCTGGAGGGCGGGATCGGCAGCACCCGCGTGGCCTAGCAGCGGGGTATCCACCTCGAGCACGCCGGCGTTGGCGAAGAACTCGCGTACTTGCGCGAGGAGTCGGGCGCGAGCAGCGAGGGCTGCCTGCGTCGCGGTAGGCCGCCAGTCCATGGCGGGTCCGGCTTATTCTTCCTTGGCGCGGGAGACGTAATCGCCAGTGCGCGTATCGATTTTCAGCAGTGAGCCTTCTTCGATGAAGAGCGGTACGCGGACCACCGCACCTGTTTCCATCGTCGCGGGCTTGGTACCCCCGGTGGCCGTGTCGCCACGCATGCCGGGATCGGTCTGGGTAATGCGCAGGACGACGAAATTGGGCGGAGTGATGGCAATCGGTTCGCCGTTGAACAACATGACGCTGCACATTTCCTGCCCCTTGAGCCACTGGCCGGCGTCCCCCACCGACTGGGTGGTGGCCTGGATCTGTTCGAAGCTGGAGGTGTTCATGAAGTGCCAACCGCTACCGTCGTTGTAGAGGTACTGCATTTCCATTTCGACGATGTCGGCGCCTTCTACCGAATCGCCGGATTTGAACGTCCGCTCGATGGTGCGGCCGCTAAGCAGATTGCGCACCCTGACCCGATTGAAGGCCTGGCCCTTGCCAGGCTTCACCATCTCGTTTTCGATGATGGTGAACGGATCGCCGTCGAGCATGATTTTGAGACCGGGCTTGAACTGGTTGGTGCTGTAGGAGGGCATTAGAATGCGGTCTCTGGCAGTGCAAAAGGGCCCGCATGATAGCGCGAAGCGAACAGAAAATTGAGCCCGCGGACTGGCAGCGTGAATTGCACGACGCCTGGACCCGGCCGGAAGATCTGCTTGCCGCACTCCAACTCAGCCCGGCGCAGGTTGGTCTGTCACTTGCGGCAGTCCGCAGTTTCCCTTTCCGGGTCCCTCGCCATTACGCCGCGCTCATGCGCGCAGGAGACCCGCAGGATCCCCTCCTCCGCCAGGTGCTTCCCGTCGTGGCCGAGACCCGGCATACCCCGGGCTACCTGGCTGACCCGGTAGGCGACCTGCCTGCCGAGCTCCGCCCCGGCCTGCTGCACAAGTACCACGGCCGGGCCCTGCTGCTGGTTACCGGCGCCTGTGCGGTCCATTGCCGCTACTGCTTCCGGCGCAACTATCCCTACAGTGATTCCGTGGGCAGCGCCCGCCTCGATGCCGCCATCGAGGCCATTGCCGGAGACGCCACCATCGACGAAGTCATCCTGAGCGGCGGCGACCCGCTGACCCTGCGTGACGACCGACTCCAGGGCGTGGCCGAGCGCCTGGCAAGTATTCCCCACCTGCGCCGGCTGCGCGTGCACAGCCGGGTGCCCGTGACACTGCCTTCCCGTCTCACGCCCGCGCTGCTGAACTGGCTGGTGGGCACGCGCCTCGAACCCGTGCTCGTGCTGCACGCCAACCATCCGCGCGAAGTGGGCGCAGCACTCAAGGGAGGCCTCCAGGCCTTCCGCGCCGCCGGTGTCACGCTCCTCAACCAGGCCGTGCTGTTGCGCGGGGTGAATGACGCTGTAGCAACGCAGCGCGAGCTGTCCGTGGCCCTGCATGGCGCCGGCATCCTGCCCTACTACCTGCACCTGCTGGACCGCGTCGCCGGCGCCGCCCATTTCGCGGTGCCGCTTACGCGTGCGCGCAGCCTCATGCAGGTCTTGCGCAGCACCCTGCCGGGCTACCTGGTGCCGCGCCTGGTGCGGGAAGTCGCCGGCGAACCCTACAAGACCCCTCAGGCCTGACCTGCGCACAGCACCAGTACGCTGGGCGCGAGCGCATCAATGAAAAGGGTTTTGTGGTGCGGGATACGCACGAGGGCGCCTGCTTCAAGCACTGCACCTTCCATCTGAACGCTGCCGGCGGCGACGGCCACGACGCGCTGCGAATAATCAGGTCGCAGTTCGAAGCGCATCATCCGCGCAAGCTTGAGTAGCGCCAGTGAACAGTCCATCCCGCCCAGGATCGGGGAGTCCCGGCCAAAGGCGCAGCCCGCCAGCAGCCGCAGGTCGATGCCGGGCGACAGCACGCGCGGCAGGTCGTCGTAAGCGCTTGCCTC
>JAYTTZ010000310.1:0-14040 GCA_043744805.1 Gammaproteobacteria bacterium | reverse complement strand
CATCGTCGGGCATGACGGGGACGAAGCGCAGGCGATCGCCGGGCGTGAGCTGGCCCAGCTTCCACAGGTCCGCCACCACCACGGTGAAGGGGCACACGAAGCCGCCGAGGCTCGGGCCGTCGGGCCCGAGGATGACGGGCATGTCACCGGTGAAGTCGACCGCGCCAAGCGCGTAGGCGTTATCGTGGATGTTCGACGGATGCAGCCCCGCCTCGCCGCCGTCCGTACGCGCCCACCCGGGTTTCGGCCCGATGAGCCGTACCCCGGTTCGCGAGGAGTTGTGGTGCACTTCCCAGTCCGTACCCACCAGCATTTCGATGTCGGCTTCGGTGAAGAAGTCGGGCGCGCCGTGCGGGCCGTAGAGCACGCGCAACGTCCAGTCGTGTCGACTCATCGGTGCCCCCGCTGCGGGCCAGTACGAGCCGCTCGTGTCGGGCAGGGCAGCAGCGTCGCCCAGTGGCAGCACGTCGCCGGCACGGAGCACGCGCCCCGCGTGTCCACCAAACTGACCCAGGGTGAAGGTCGCACGCGAACCGAGGTAAGGCGGCGTGTCGATGCCGCCCGCCACGGCGAGGTAAGTCCGCAGGCCTGGTCCGTCGATCCCGGCGAGCAGCAGTTCGTCGCCCGCCTTGAGTGTCACGCAAGTGGCGTGCGGCATGGGCTGGCCGTTCAGCGTTGCGCGCATGCGTGCACCGGTCACCGCAATCCGCGTGGCCGTGTTGAAGCGCAGGCGCGGGCCGGTGGCGGTGAGCTCAAGCGTAGCGGCGTTTGCGGGGTTGCCCACCAGCCGGTTGGCGAGCGCATGGGCGAGCGTGTCCATCGGCCCGGAAGGCGGGACGCCCACGTCCCAGTAACCAAGGCGTCCCGGCGCGTCTTGCACGGTGCTGTGCATGCCGGACTCGAGCACGTCGACCGTGCGTGGCGCGTAGCGGAAATCGTCCAGGAAGCGCGTGGTATGGCGGGCGCCGATGAACGCCTCGCTGGCCAGGACCTGCGCCAGGTAACTGCGGTTGGTTTCGATGCCGCCCACCACGGTCTCATCCAGGGCTGCAATCAATTTGATCCGCGCCTGTTCGCGGTCGTCCCCGCAGGCAATGAGCTTGGCAAGCATGGGATCGTAGTGCGGCGGCACTTCCCCGCCGCTTTCTATCCACGCGTCCACGCGGATTGAGCCTCCGGGCAGGTGGACGATCCCAAGCTGGCCAGCGCTCGGCTGGAACTGCTTGTTGGGATCTTCTGCATACAAGCGTGCCTGGATCGCCGCGCCTTGCGGCTTGATGGCAAAGCTCGCCAGGGGCGGCAGTTCGCCTGCGGCCAGTTGCACCATCCAGGCGACGAGGTCGATGCCCGTCACGGCTTCCGTGACGCCGTGCTCCACCTGCAGTCGCGTGTTCACTTCCAGGAAGTAAAACGCTTCCGTCCCGGCATCCACGATGAACTCCACGGTGCCCGCCGAGCGATAGCCCACGCTGCGGCCAAGGCGGAGCGCCGCGTCGATGAGCCTGCCGCGCGTGACCGGCGAGAGTCCCGGTGCCGGGGTTTCCTCGATGACCTTCTGGTGGCGTCGCTGCACCGAGCAGTCACGTTCGCCGAGCGCGATGACGCCGCCGGCGCCATCGCCAAACAGCTGAACTTCGATGTGGCGGGCGCGCGTGACGTATTTTTCGAGGTACAGGCCGGGTTCGCTGAAATTGGCCTGCGAGAGGCGCATCACGGCCTCGAAGTCCTCGTGCAGCGACGCTTCGTCGTGCACCAGCCGCATGCCGATCCCGCCGCCGCCCGCGGTGCTTTTCAACATCACGGGATAGCCGATGGTCGCGGCCGCCGTGCAGGCATCGGCCACGTTCGCGAGCAGGCCGGTGCCGGGCAGCAGCGGCAAGCCCTGGGCTTCGGCAGCGGCGCGTGCGGTGTGCTTCAGGCCAAAGAGGCGCATCTGGGCCGGCGTCGGACCGATGAAGGCGATGCCGCTTGCCTCGCAGGCTTCGGCGAAATCCGCGTTCTCGGACAGGAAGCCATAGCCCGGATGGATCGCAGTGGCGCCGCTCGCCTCGGCAATCGCCAGGATCCTGGCCGCATTGAGGTAGCTCTCGCTCGCGCGGGCCCCGCCGAGAAGACAGGCTTCGCCTGCCTCGCGCACGTGGCGGGCGTGGGCGTCGGCTTCCGAGTACACCGCCACCGAGGCCACGCCAAGCGCGCTCAGGCTGCGCTGGATGCGGCACGCAATGGCGCCGCGGTTTGCGATCAGGACCTTGTTGAACATGTCTTCCTTGCGGACGGGCCGTCCCGTCGATGGGCGCACGGCGCGGGTCGTCCCGCGCTGGACACAGGCACGCTGACTCGTCAGTTCATGCCGGATCCCACACCAGGCATTCCACTGGCGTCGGGTGATAGGCATTGCACGGGTTGTTCAGCTGCGGGCAGTTGGAGATCAGCACCAGCACGTCGGTTTCGGCCTTGAGTTCCACGTACTTGCCCGGAGCGGAGACGCCATCGGCAAAGCGCAGCCCGCCTTCCGCAGTAACCGGCACGTGCATGAAGAAGTTTACGTTAGGCGCGAGATCGGCCTTGCCGAGGCCAAGGTTTTCGCTCTGCAGTGCGCGCAGGAAGCTGTCGCGGCAGCTGTGCATGAATTTCCTGCCGAGCGCATAGCGCACCATGTTGCTTTCCGCCGAACAGGCACCGCCCAGGGTGTCGTGGCGACCGCAGGTGTCGGCGACGATCGACAGCAGGGGCGTGCCGAGATCGCCATAGAGCGTGGTGCCCGTGGTGAGGTAGATCCCACCCTGACGGAGCAGCGTCTCGGTGGCGCTGTAGTGCTCGGCACGCTGGCGATCGTTGTAGAACAGCGCATCCACGGCCTGGTTGCCTTCGAGGTCCACGATGCGCAGCACCTGGCCCGCACTGAGCGCGTGCACCCACGGGTCACCAGCGAGGACCGTCGCGCGATGTACGCAGCGCGCGGGATCGCGCGCACTCTCCTGGAGCCGGAACGCAGCAGCAGTCGTCGTCTTCATGCGCACCCGCCCCGGGCCAGGTGGAAGGCCTCGCTCAGCTGGAGCGCACGGGCGTTTTCCGGGCGGAAATGGCGGCAATAGTCGTCGGCCGGGGCGGCCCCTGAACGCCACAGCGCAAGGCCCACTTCGCTGTCCGGCCAGTCGGGCGCGGGGTCCAATGGATGCGGTGACGAGGACACGGCGAAGAACACGTCCATGTCGAAGCGTAAATCCACCCGGTCGCCGGCCCGGGCGTGCCCGGGTGCGAAGACCAACCGACCGTCCTCGTCCACCTGCACCTTGCTGAAGAAATTGACGGGGGCCACGAGTTCACTCGCGCGCAGGCCGAACTTCGCGATTTCGATGAGCAGGCCGCTGCGCCCCGAGCGATGCATCGTGTTGCGCGCCACCTGGTAGCTGCTGCTGCCGTAGCGAGCCGCCATCCGCGCGTCATCCAGCAGGAGGCCCAGCGGATCATGCCAGCCAAGGGTGTCCCGGGTGATCGACGCCAGCGCGCGACCCATGTCGCTCATCAGCACGTGGCCGCGCGTGAAATGCGCGGTGTGCTGGGCCTTGAGCGAGTCAGGCATGTTGTAGCGTTCGAGGCGGTCGTGCGCGGCGTACAGCACGAGGCTCAGGTTGCAAGGTCCGCCCAGCGCCGCGAGGCTCAGGGTGGTGCCGCGTCCGGCGAGGCCCGACCAGTGCGCGCCGGGCGGCAGGACTTCGGAGAGCATCACGCGATCCGGCGGGAGATCGCTGGCGAACGCATGCCACGGCGTGGGGGTGTCGACGTCAAGGTGGGTGTCGGGCGGGATCATCGGGCGGAGTCTCCGGGGTCAGTTCGCCTGGTCCGGCGTTGAAATGGGGGGCATGACGGCCGCCAGCAGTTGCAGGTGTCCTGTAATCACGCCGCGCGCCGCGCGGTCGTAAAGCAGGTTGAGGGTGCCCACCATGATTTCGTTGCCCAGCGTGCGTTGGTGTTCGACGAGTTCGTAACGAACCATCTCGCGGATCGCGCGCGAGCGATTGTCGTAGCCGCGATTCTTCACCATGTCGTCGAGTTCGCCCAGCAACTCCGGCGGCAGCGACCTGCTGATGCGGCTGACGGTGGACGTTGGGCGGCGGTCCTGCGAGTCCACGACCTTACTCCACGTTGTCGGTAATGCGCGCGAAGCGCGGCACCTTGGGCGCATTCGTGGTGCCGTCGTCGTCGTCCGTGGCAGTGTCGGGCGGCGCCGGCGGGTGGATGAGCGCGTCCAGCCTGTTGCGCACCGCGCGGAATTCCGCCGTGCCGAACTGCGTGGCGCTGCGCGGACGCGGCACCGGCACTTCAATGAACTCCTGTACTTCGCCCGGATGGGCCTTCAGCACCAGGATCCGGTCGGCAAGGTAGATGGCCTCGTCCAGATCGTGGGTGATGAACAGCACCGTGATGTCGAGGTTGCGCCAGATGTCCAGCAGGTGGCCCTGCATCTTGGCGCGCGTTTGCGCATCGAGGGCGCCGAAAGGCTCGTCCATCAGGAGGATGCGGGGTTCGTTGACGAGCGCACGCGCGATCGCCACGCGCTGGCGCATGCCGCCGGAAAGCTGGTGCGGGTAGCTGTCGGCGAAACGTTCGAGTCCCACCACTTCCAGCCACTGCCGCGCCGTCGCTTCGGCGGCGTTGTAGGGGTGGCCGCTCATCAGCGGGCCAAACATCACATTGCGCTTGACCGTGAGCCAGGGGAACAGCGAATAGCCCTGGAACACCATGCCCCGATCGCGACCGGGCCCGGTAATGGGCTGGCTATCCAGCAGGGCCGCGCCGCTGGTGCAGGTTTCGAGCCCGGCGAGGATGCGGATGAGCGTCGACTTGCCGCAACCCGACGGGCCGATGACGCAGACGAATTCGCGGCGGTGGACGTCGAAGCTCACGCCGCGCAGCGCATCGGTGGCCCGGGGGCCGCGCCCGTAGCGCTTGCCGAGGGACTGCACCGACAGCACGAGGTCGCGCGAATGGAGTTTTTCGAAGCGTTCACGCACGGCTTCAGACTGCGCGTGGTAGTCCGTTTCCGGGTCTGAAACCTGCGGAACGGCATCACTCGCCATGGCGCTGGTCCCAGGGAAAGAGCCGGCGGCCGAGTCGTTCCAGCACCCAGTCGCCGCCGAAGCCGATGATCCCGATGAGGATGATTGCGGCGTAGACCTTGTCGAAGTGCTGGTAGCGCGCCTGCTGGGTGATGAAGAAAGTGATGCCTGAACTGGTGCCAATGAGTTCGGCGACGACGAGGTAGGTCCACGCCCAGCCGAGCAGGATCCGCTGGTCGCGATAGAGGTTCGGCAGGATGCCCGGCACCACGACGCTGGTGATGATGCGCAGGCCCCGCGTGCCGAGGGTGCGGGCGGCTTCGATGAGCGTGGCTTCGATGCGTCGCGCCGTATTGGCCACGATGAGCACCTGCTGGAACAGGGTCCCGATCACGATGATGGTGATCTTGGGTCCGTCGTAGATCCCCAGCACCGCCACCGCGAGCGCCCCGAAGGCCGGCGCCGGCAGGTAACGGAAGAATTCCACGAAAGGCTCGACCAGCATGCCGAGGCGGGGGTAGGTGCCGCACAGGATCCCGAGCGGCACGCCAACGCTGGAGGAAATCACGAAACCCCAGAAGATGATCGTGACGCTATGCCACAGGCTCTCATGCAACCAGGGTGCGTTCCTGGCTTCCGGCTTGGTGGTGAAGCCGGTGTAGAACGCCAGCAGGACTTCGTGCGGCGCCGGCAGGTAGATGGGATTGGCCGGCGCGCCTTCCGGCGGCTTGTGCCCGGCGTCCAGCATCGATTGGTGCTGGGTGTCGTATTCCGCGCGGTCGATCAACATGCCCGGCGTGAAGTAGTCGACGTCACCCGGCGCCGTGACTTCCATCTTGGGATGCCACACCGCCGGAACGTAACTCACCAGGCTCCAGAGCAGCAGCGGCAGCACGAACGAGGCAATCACGCGGAAGCGTCGTTCGTTGGCCTGGAGTGCGATGGCCATGGGTTTTCCGCTGCGCCTGGTTCAGGGCGCCTGCGTGAACGAAGCGTCCAGGTAGGAAGCGACGTTTTCGGGCTTGGGGTAGATCTGGTTGGCGACGTTGAAGGCATCGGCCGCCCTGGTGGAACCGACGAGCGTCATGTAGCCCGTACCGTCCACGTAGATCTTCCGCGAGTCGGCGAGGGACAGCAGGTGCGTGCCCTTGAGGAAGGCCAGGTACTCCTCCGCGGTAATGCCCGAGCGCGCAGCCATGATCTTTACGGCATCGGCCTGGGTGGCCGGATTGTTCACGTAGGTCGCCACGCGATCCCACACCTTCACGACCTTCTGCCACTCCGCACGCCGCGACTTCGCGCTGCCGGGGTTCACGGCCAGCACGTCATAGATGAGGCCAGGGGACTCGGCGGAGGTGTGAATGGCCCTGGAACCGGGCACGGCCTTGAGTGCCTGGTTGACCACCGGCTGCCAGCAGCTGACCGCGGCGATGTCCGGCGAGGCCAGCAACTGCGGGAGTTCGTTGGTCTTGGCGTTCACGAGCGTCACGTCGGTATCGGCCATGCCGGCCTTCTTCATCGCATCCAGCAGCAGCATGTGGTCGACCAGGCCCACTTCCACGCCGACCTTCTTGCCTTTGAGGTCGGTGATGGACTTGATCCCGGGCTTGGCCACGATGACGTCGTTGCCGCTCGAGTAGTCATTGATGAGGATAATGGTGCTGCGCGCGCCACCGGCGCCGATGACCAGCGAGTCGCCGTTGACCATGCTGACCGCGTCGAGCTTGCCTGCGGCGTAGGCTTCCATGGAGGCGGAGTAGTCGAACCATTCGAACGTGACGTCGACGCCGGCTTCCTTGAACCAACCCTTGTCGATGGCAACCTGCCAGGCCACCCAGCCCGGCCAGTCGCTGTAACCAATCTTGAGCGGCGGGGCGGCGGACACCGGCAGGGTGGCCGCCAGCGCCAGCAGCGGCAGGGCGCGCGCGGCGCCGGACAACCAATGGAAGACTTTCGAAGGCAGGGATGTTGGACTCACGGCAGGCACCTCGCTGATGGGGACGGTGATTACGAAAGCCAATTCTCGTAATACCCAATGCCTGGCGAGCACGAACGGTGCCATGACTCGCAATTGCGAAAATCACGGGAATTCCGGCGAATGTTTCGCCAATGGCCGCAGTGCCCTTGCCTGCCGGCTCCCAGCTTTAGTGCTTCGAACGCTAGCGCTGCACCGAAATCGCGCCGCAGCACCGGCCTTCCCCCGTGGACGCGTGCGGCTGACTGGGCCTTGCCACGTTCATCCGCCGGTGGCCTGCGTCTTGCTAATCCTCCCGCATACGCCGCCGGCGCTGGGAGGGAGTTGGCAATTCATGAATACCTCGGGCTGCGCGTCCTTCAGTGGCGCGCGACGAATCCGTAATTTCAAGGCGCTGCCCATCGTCGACGTCTCCGGCCTCTTTTCGCCGGATCTGGCCTGCCGCCTGGCGACGGCGCGGGAGATGGGCGTCGCGGCGCGCGAGGTGGGGTTCTTCTACGCGGTGGGGCACGGCGTGGGTAAGGATCTGACGGACGGCCTGACGGCTTGTGCGCGGCGCTTCTTTGCCCAGCCGCTCGAAACCAAGATGCGCCACTACATCGGCAATTCGTCGAACCACAGTGGCTATGTGCCCGCGGGAGAGGAGCAGTTCGAAGGTGCGCTACCCGATACCAAGGAGTGTTACGACCTTGGCTTCGAACTCACCGATCCGACGTTCGCGCGGGCGATGCTGAACGCCAACCAGTGGCCCGACTGGCCGGGCTTCCGCACCGAGGTCGAGGCCTACTACCAGGCGGCATTCGAATTTGGTCGCGTGCTGTTTGGCGGCTTTGCGCTGGCACTGGGCCTGCAGGAAGAGGACTTCCGGAAGCGCGTGAATCGACCGCCGAGCCAACTGCGCCTGATCCACTATCCGGCCCGCGCCGGGCAGCTCGACGACGCCCCCGGGATTGGCGCGCATACCGATTACGAATGCTTCACCCTGCTGTTGCCCACGACCGACGGGCTGGAAGTGCTGAACGACCGCGGCGAGTGGATCGACGCGCCCGTCGTGCCCGGGGCCTTCGTGGTGAACATCGGCGACATGCTGGAAGTACTGAGCAACGGCCAGATGCTGGCAACCACCCATCGGGTGCGCAAGGTCAGCGCAGAGCGCTATGCGTTTCCGCTGTTCTTCGCCATGGACTACGACACCGTGGTGGCGCCGGTGCCCGGACTGACGCCTGGCGTGCCTGGCCGCCAGTACGCGCCGCTGCGTTGTGGCGACCACATCCATGCCCAGACCTTGCGGACCTTCGCCTACCAGAAAGCGCGGCTGGCGCGCGGCGAAGCGGCCCTGCCCGACGACTCCACGCCGCTGGCGTCTTTCGGGCGCAAGCCGGTCGACGGGCTTTGAGGACACCAATTCCCGCGGTGGGGCAAGGGCGCGCAGGGGTCCGGGCCGACGCCTTCTGGCGGCGATGGGCCGCGGCGCCTGGCCAGGTTCGCCAGCCGTGAGGCAAGCCGGCGCGCTATCCAGCGCTCACGGCTCGCGGTGCTGTCCCAGCTGGTTGCGCGCGGCGCTGAAACTCGCCACGCAATAGGGCACGAGGTAGTTCAAGCCCACGTGCAGCCACGCGACGCCCTTGCCAGCGAACAGTGCGCCGCCCTGGTTGATGAGGTTGAGGATCGTGCCCACCACCAGCGCAATCTGCAGGGCACTTTTGACGATCCGGGGACTCGATGCCATGCGGAGGAGGTCGGTCGGCGTATAGGCGCGGGGCGACATGGGCTGCCGGGCTATTTCCCGGGGGCTGCACTGATGGGCGCCGCCAGCAGGGCATCGATGCCGTCCACCAGCTTCCTTGCCCGCGCGGTCGCGTCGGCTTCCGTCGCGCTGCCGCCGCTTGCGGCTTCCGCCAGGCTTTTCCGTGCAAGGCGCAACTGCACCACGCCGAGGTTATGCCAGGCACGGGTGAGGGCGGGGTCGCGCTTGACCGCTTCGGCGTAGGCATTGGCCGCCTGATCGAGTCGGCTGGTGCGGGTGTAGAGGTTTCCCAGCTTGAATACGGGCTGGCCGTTAGTCGGGTTCTGGCGGGCCAGGGCCAGGTAGTCGCGCTCGGCGGCGGCCCAGTCCTGCGCGGCGTAGGCGGCTTCCGCGGCTTCCAGCAAGCCGGCCCCCGAGGCGGCCTCGCTGGCCAGGAGTTCGGACGTGGCGCGGCCCGGTGGCGGGGCAGTGCGCGGGCCGGCGCAGGCGGCCAACAGCCCCAGCAGCAGGGGGGCAATCGAACGGGCGAGCTTGGAGACCGGTCGGGTCATCGATGGACTCTGTGGGCTGGAGTGCGTTGGAGAGGACTCGGGTAAGGCAATATAGCAGCCCCGCCGGGAGCTACCTGGGGGCGGGCCTTGAAATCGCCCGGGCCCGTCCCCACTTCGTCGACTTTCGTAACGCCAGAGTTGAGGCCATGACCACTACATCCAACAAAGAAACGCTGGGCTTCCAGTCGGAAGTCAAACAACTGCTCGATCTCGTCATCAATTCGCTTTACAGCAACCGCGAAATCTTCCTGCGCGAACTGGTATCGAACGCATCCGACGCCATTGAGAAGCTGCGCTTCTCGGCGCTGTCCGACGAAGCCCTGCTGGAAGGCGATGCCGAGAACGCGGTCGACATCGATTTCGACCCGGACGCCCACACGGTCACCATTCGGGACACCGGCATCGGGATGGACCGGGACGACGTGGTGAATAACCTGGGCACGATCGCCAAATCCGGCACCCGCGAATTCTTCGGCCACCTGTCCGGTGACGCGCGCACGGACTCGCAGCTCATCGGCCAGTTCGGCGTGGGTTTCTACGCGGCGTTCATCGTGGCCGATCGGGTCACCGTGCTGACCCGCAAGGCCGGGACCACTGAAGGCGTGCGCTGGGAGTCCGACGGCCGCGGCGAGTTCACCATCGAACCCGTCTCGCGCAGCCGCCGCGGCACCGAAATCATCCTGCACCTGAAGGACGACGCGCATGAGTTCGCCGACAACTGGCGCCTGCGTGGGCTCATCAAGAAGTATTCCGACCACATCGCCGTGCCCATTCGTATGCCGGGCACCGCGCCCGCGCCCAAGGACGGCGAGGAGCCGGTGGCGCCTGAACGCGAGACGGTCAACAGCGCCACGGCGCTGTGGGTGCGCGCCAAGCAGGACCTCAGCGACGACGACTACAAGGCCTTCTACAAGCATGTCTCGCACGATTACGACGAGCCGATGAGCTGGGTGCACACCAAGTCAGAAGGCAAGCTCGAATACACCACGTTGTTCTTCATCCCGGGCCGCCCGCCGTTTGATCTGTTCGACCGCGATGCCAAGCGCGGCATCAAGCTCTACGTGCAGCGCGTGTTCATCATGGACGACGCCGAGCAACTGCTGCCGCGCTACCTGCGCTTCGTGCGCGGCATCGTGGATACGCGCGACCTGCCACTGAACGTGTCCCGCGAAATCCTGCAGCGGAACAAGGCCATCGATACCATCCGCGGCGCGTCGGTGAAGAAAATCCTGGGCCTCGTCGAATCCCTGGTCGAGGGCGAACAGTACGCGAAGTTCTACGCGGCCTTTGGCCGCGTGCTGAAGGAAGGCGTGATCGAGGACGCGGCCAACCGCGAACGCATTGCCAAGCTGCTGCGCTTCAGCACCACGCACGACGACAAGGCGGAGCCTGCGATTGCGCTGGCCGATTACGTGACCCGCATGCAGGCAGGCCAGAAGGCCATCTACTACCTCACGGCCGAAACCCACGCCACCGCCAAGTCGAGTCCGCACCTCGAAATCTTCCGCGCACGTGGGATAGCGGTGATCCTGCTGTCCGACCCCGTGGATGAATGGGTGGTCCAGCACCTGACCGAGTTCGAAGGCACGCCGCTGCGCTCGGTGACCCAGGGCAAGCTCGAACTGCCGGGCGACGAGGAGAAGCCCGGGCAGGATGATGAAGCCCCCGCAACGGCCTTCATCGCCAAGCTCCAGGGCGTGCTCGAAGGCAAGATCAGCAAGGTGCGCCCGTCCACCCGACTTACCGATTCCCCTGCTTGCCTGGTGGGCGACGACTACGACATGAGCGCCAACCTGCAGCGCATCCTGCGCGCTGCCGGCCAGGACGTGCCGCCAGCCACCCGCATCCTCGAAGTCAACGAGAAGCACCCGCTGGTGATCAGGCTCGCCACGGAGGAGGGCGAAGACCGCTTTGCCGATCTCGCGACCCTGCTCTACGAGCAGGCGGTGCTGGCCGAAGGCGGACGCCTGGAAGATCCTGCCGCCTTCGTGCGTCGGGTGAACCAGCTCCTGGTCGACACCGCGGCCTGAGGTCGCGGTCCGGACGCCGGGCATGGCGCCTCGCTCCACTACGCCCCGGCGCCTGGTCCTCAACGCGGAACGCCGCTTCCAGCGCGCGCGCCTGGTGTTCGGCCACGGCACCGACAACGCGCGTGACGAAGCGGTGTTCCTGGTCTTCCATGCGCTGGGACTGCCGTTCAATGTCAACGACAGGATCCTGGATACGCCGGTCCCGGCCGGGGCGGCGGCTGCGGTTGAAGCGCTGGTCCGGCGGCGCATCGACGAGCAGCGACCGGCGGCCTACCTCACCGGCCGGATGTGGTTCTGCGGACACGAGTTTGCAGTGGATGAGCGTGTGCTGGTGCCGCGCTCGCCGATCGGCGAACTCATCAACAACCGCTTCATGCCGTGGCTGGACGCGAGCCGCGTGCAGCGGATCCTCGACATCGCCACCGGCAGCGGCTGTATTGCCATCGCCACCGCGTTGGCGCTGCCCGCAGCGCGGGTGGACGCGACCGATATCTCGCCTGCAGCGCTGGAGGTGGCGCGCGCCAATGCGGCGCGGCTCGGTGTGGCGGAGCAGGTGCATTTCCACCTGGCGGACCTCTATCCGCCCGAGGCCGGGCCCTACGACCTCATCCTCGCCAATCCGCCCTACGTCCCGCAGGCCGAGTTCGAGGCGCTGCCCGCGGAGTACCGGCACGAGCCGGCGCTGGGGCTGGTCTCCGGCGCTGATGGCCTCGACGTCGTGCGTCGCCTGCTGGCGCGCCTGCCTGGATTCCTGGCCGACACCGGCACGTTTATCATGGATACCGGGGCCACTTCACAAGCCATGGCGGCGGCGTTTCCTGAACTGCCCTTCCTGTGGCCCGAGATGGCGCACGGCGGGGATGGCGTTTCCATCCTGCGTGCGGCCGATTTGCCGCGTCGTCGTGGCGACGCCGGCCCGGTCAGCCGGTAGACTGCCGGGATGTCAGGAAATACGTTTGGAACGCTCTTCAGCGTCACCAGCGCAGGCGAAAGCCACGGCGCTGCCTATGTCGGCATCGTGGACGGCTGCCCGCCCGGGCTCGCGCTGAGCGAAGCCGATCTCCAGGTCGATCTCGACCGGCGTAAGCCCGGCCAGTCGCGGCACACGACCCAGCGGCGGGAGCTTGATCAGGTCCGCATCCTTTCCGGGGTGTTCGAAGGGGTCACCACGGGCACCCCGATCGGGCTGCTGATCGAGAACACCGATCAGAAATCGAAGGACTACTCGAACATCAAGGACAAGTTCCGTCCCGGCCACGCCGATTATGCCTACGAGCAGAAGTACGGACTGCGCGATTATCGCGGGGGTGGTCGGTCCTCTGCCCGCGAGACCTGCGTGCGCGTGGCGGCGGCGGGCATCGCACGGAAATTCCTGCGCGAACGCTACGGCGTGGTGATCGCCGGCTGGCTTGCGCAGCTGGGTCCCATCGAACTGCCTTGCGAGGATCTGGCGGCCACTGGCCAGAATCCATTCTTCTGTGCCGCGCCGTCGCGGGTGGCGGAACTGGCGGCCTACATGGATGCACTGCGCAAAAGCGGCGACTCCATTGGTGCCAGGGTGAATGTCCTTGCGCGCCATGTGCCGCCAGGCTGGGGCGAACCCGTGTTTGATCGCCTCGACGCCGACATCGCCAAGGCGATGATGGGTCTTAACGCAGTCAAGGGCGTTGAAATCGGCGTCGGCTTTGCCGCAGTCACCCAGCGGGGCACCGAGCACCGCGATCTCATGAGCCCTGCCGGCTTCCTCAGCAACCATGCGGGTGGGGTGCTGGGGGGCTTGTCCACCGGCCAGGACATCGTCGTCAGCCTCGCCCTGAAGCCGACCTCCAGCATCCGCCTCACCGGCGAGACCATCGATCGCGCCGGCGAACCCGCCACCATCGAGACCCTGGGGCGCCACGACCCTTGCGTGGGCATCCGCGCGGTCCCGATAGCAGAAGCGATGCTCGCACTGGTCCTGATGGACCATGCCTTGCGGCACCGGGCACAGAACGCCGACGTGCGGTCGACAGTGCCCGACATCTGCAAATGACTAATGCACGCGACCCGCAGGCCGAAGAAGCCCTGGCCGAAATACGCGCCAGTGTGCTGGAGGCCGTCGCCAGCAGGTCGCCGCTCAGCCTGAAGGGCGGCGGCACGAAGCAGTTTCTGTGTCCTGAACCCGCTGGCAGGGTCCTTTCGCTCGCGGGCTACGCTGGTGTCGTGGACTACGCACCGTCGGAGCTGGTGTTGGTGGCCCGGGCAGGCACCTTGCTCGTCGAGGTCGAAACCCTGCTTGCCGCAAACGGCCAGCAGCTTGCCTTCGAGCCGCCGCGTACCGGTCCCGCGTCCACCCTCGGGGGCGTGGTGGGCGCCGGCTTGTCCGGTCCGGCGCGGCCCTATGCCGCCTCGGTGCGGGATCACCTGCTTGGCGTCATGCTGATGGACTGTGAAGGTCGCCCGCTGCGTTTTGGCGGCAAGGTGATGAAGAACGTGGCGGGCTACGACATTTCCCGGCTGGTGGCCGGCGCCTGGGGCAGCCTTGGCCCCGTCCTGGAAATCGCCCTGCGGGTGGTGCCGCGGCCTGGCTCGGAACGCTGCTTTGCCTGGGAAGTCCCGCTCGATGCGGCCCGCCAGTGGATGCAAGCGGCGGGTGGCCGGGCGTCGCCGCTCAGCGGCCTGGCGTATGCAGACGGCG
>JAYTTZ010000309.1:0-43689 GCA_043744805.1 Gammaproteobacteria bacterium | reverse complement strand
TCCTTGAGCCTCCTGGGAAACCGACGGCGTCCTTGCCGACGAGCCGCAGGTTAAATCGGGCGGAGGCTTGCGCTCAATAGGGTGGGTGTCCTCGAAATCGTCTCCTGAAATCGTCGCGACAGGTTAAATCGGGCGGAGGCTTGCGCTCAATAGGGTGGGTGTCCTTGAAATCTCTCGTGTAACAACGCCGGCAGGTGCGACGCGACCGGAGGCTCGTCGTCCACCAGCAACACCCTGGCGGTGGCTGTGCTTTGGTTGACGCAGGCCTCGACGGAGTCGATGGGCGCGCCGCCAGCGGAATGACGGCCCCCGCCGGGGATATCCATTCCGGGCGGCAGAAGTTGGAAAGGAGGACGGCGAGCCCCATCGACTTAATCGATTCAGCCGCCAGGAAATGGACAGGGTTTTGACTGATGTCAGGCACCTGATGGCGTTCGTCCATACTCAAAACCGTCTACGCTGGTTAGCATCCCAGTCCATGAAAATGACCGCCGAACAATTCCTGGACTGGGACGCCAGGTCCATCACCCTGGTGGGGATGTCCGGCGTGGGCAAGACCTGGTTGTCGAGCCGCCTGCGCCAGGCCAACTGGTTTCACTACTCGGCGGACTACCGCATCGGCACCCGCTACCTGAGCGAGCCCATCCTGGACAACATCAAGCGTCAGGCCATGCAGGTGCCCTTCCTGCGCGAGCTCTTGCGGACCGATTCCATCTACATTTCCAACAACATCACGGTCGCCAACCTCACCGCGGTGCTGACTTTCCTCGGCAAGCTCGGCATGCCAGGGCTGGGCGGCCTCGAACTCCCGGAATTCAAGCGCCGGCAGCAGCTCTACCGGGACGCCGAAGTGGCCGCGATGCTCGACGTGCCGGATTTCATCACCAAGGCACGCCAGATTTATGGCTACCGGCACTTCGTGAACGATTCTGCAGGGAGCCTGTGCGAACTCGATGATCCGGCGGTGCTGGAAGTGCTGGCCGAGCACACGCTCATCGTCTACATCGAGGCCACCCCGGAAAACGGCCGCGAGCTGCTGCGGCGGGCCGAGGCGGAGCCCAAGCCGCTGTATTACCGGCCGGCTTTCCTGGATGCACAGCTGGGCGTATTCATGGCAGAGCGCGGGATCCAGGACATTGCCGACATCCGCCCCGACGACTTCGTCCTGTGGATGTTCCCGAGACTCCTCGCTGCGCGCATCCCGCGCTACGAGGCGATCGCGCGCCAGTACGGCTACCCCATCAGCGCCGACACCCTCGCCCGGGCACAGACCGAGGCTGAGCTCGTAGACTGCATCGCGCAGGCACTGGCGAGCTGAGCGTTCCCACTTCCCGTTCCACTCGGAGCTCCCCATGACCACCGCACGCAAGACGCTGCAGCTTGGCCTGTTCATGCCCAATTGCAGCAATATGTCCGCCATCAGCACCTACCGCACCGTGCCGGACGAATGGACGTTCGAGTCGAACAAGCGCATTGCATTGGCGGCGGAAGCTGCGGGCTTCGACCTCCTCTTCCCGGTCAGCCGCTGGCGGGGCTTTGGCGGTGAAACGGATTACCTCGGCACTTCCCTGGAGACCATGACCTGGGCTTCGGCGCTGCTGGCGGTGACTTCGCGCATCAAGGTTTTCTCCACCGTGCACGTGCCGGTGTTCCACCCCGTGGTGGTCGCCAAGATGGGCGCGACCATGGACCACCTGAGCGGCGGCCGCTGGGGAATTAACCTGGTCAGCGGCTGGAGCAAGGAAGAATTCGGCATGATGGGCATCGACCTCCTGCCCCACGCCGAGCGCTACCAGCGCACGGCGGCCTTCGTGGACATCCTGCGCGGCCTGTGGACTTCGGCGCCGGGCAGCTTCAACCACGACTCCCCCTGGTACCAGGTGCGCAACGGCGTCTCACTGCCGCAGCCACCCACCATCCCGCCGATTGCCAATGCCGGCAGTTCACCCGATGCGCGCGAGATGGTCGCCCAACGCTGCGATCTGGCGTTCATCAGCCCGCCGTCAATCGACGCGATCACCGCTATCACCAATGACCTCCACGCCAGGGCCGCGAGCTACGGCCGGCAGTTGCAGTGCGCGGGCTTTGCCTTCGTGCTGTGGCGCGAAACGCAGGCAGAAGCAGAAGCGGAAGTGGCTCGCATCATCGCCGCCAAGGACAGCGTGGCGGCCGGCAACTGGCTGGAGGGCGTGGGGCTAGGCAGTGGTTCTTTCGACCAGTTCACGCTGGACATGATGGTGCTGGGCGCGGGTGCGATTCCCGTCATCGGCAGTCGCGAACAGGTGGCCAGCAAATTGGCCACCTTGCATGCCAACGGCCTCGACGCGGTGCTGATGGTGTTCCAGGCCTACCACGCAGACACCCTCAGGTTCTCGCGCGAAATCCTGCCGCTGCTGCAAAATCTTGGCGTGCGCTGATCAGCGGAAGCTGATCTTGACCGGCACCGACTTCGGGCCCGACACGAATTCCGAATGGATGAGCTGGACTTCACCGGCCAGCTCGACGGTTTCGATTACAGGAATAAGCGCTTCCCACAGGAGCTTCATTTCCAGGCGGGCCAGGTGCTGCCCAAGGCAGACGTGCCCGCCGTATCCGAACCCGAGGTGGTGATTGGGCTGGCGATCGAGCCGGAACTCAAAGGGCGCTTCAAACACCGTTTCGTCGCGATTGGCCGAAGGGTAGGACAGGTCGAGGCGCTCGCCTTGCGCAATCGGGACACCTGCCACACTGCAGTCCGCGGTCGCGTGGCGGATGAACTGCTTGACCGGCGGCGTCCAGCGGATGGCTTCCTCGACGAAGGCCGCGATGAATCCGGGCTCGGCCTGCAGGCGCGCCAGCAGATCGGGGCGTTCCGCCAGCACGGACATCGCCGTGGCGGTCGCGTGCGAGGTGCTGTCGTGGCCGGCGGTGGAGAGGATGGCGTAGTAGGAAATTGCCGCGTTGTGCTCCATCGGCGCGCCATCGATTTTGGCCGTGGCGATGAGTGTCGCCAGATCATCACGCGGCTGCGCGCGGCGCTCTGCCATCAGTGCCGAGTCATAGTCATTGAACTCGTCGAACATCATCTTCCAGGTACGGGTCTGGTGGGTCGGATCCAGGGGGTCCGTCCCGGGCCGACGGAGATCCGGATCGGCCCAGCTGAAAAGCCACTGGGTCAGGCGCAGCATCCGGGGGTGGTCGACGCGCGGCACGCCCACCAGATCAAGGACCACGCCCAGCGGAAAAGGCACGGCCACTTCGGGTGCGAAGTCGAACGCGGCATCGTGTCCCCGCAGGGCGGCCACTCTTGCCGCGACGACAATCGCGATGTTCTGCGGCGAAAAAGCCTGCAGGGTCACCTGTCGGTAAGGACCATGTTCGGGGGGATCAAGCTGCACCAGTGAACGGAACAGGTTGCAGGCGCCGCCGGTGAATTCCTGCACCAGCGCCTCCCCGTCGCGGGGGATGAGTGTCGCCGAGCGATCTGCATTGTGGAAGAGAGCGTTCTGCTTGCTGATTTCCTGGACGTCCGCATGGCGGCTCACGATCCAGTGCGGGTCGAAGCCCGGCACTTCGGCCCGCGCCAGCGGATGGTGCTTGCGCACTTGCGTCATCACCTGGTCAATCAGGCCTGCTTGCGCAAAGCACGCGGGATTGAACAAGGGCGCCATCAGATCGACGGGAATCGTGTTGACCAAGAGGATCTCCGGCCCAAGGTTTCAAACGCACCCGGGAACCCACGTCGGCGTCATCGCGGCTGTTGACCCTCCACTCAACGCACCAGCCCATCGCTGGCCACCGTGAAAAGCCCCGGATCCACGCCCTCCCCCACCAGCAAGTCCCGCCGCGCCGCGAACGCCGGCTTCACCAGCCACACCAGCAGCGGCAGCACCACCAGCGACAGCACCATGTTGATGGCCATGATGACGATGAGCAGCAAGCCCATGTCCGCCACGAACTTGAGCCCCGACAGGAAGTACCAGGGCGCAATGCCCAGCGCCATGATGCTGGCCGTGAAGAGGATGGCCTTGCCGGTGGTGCGCAGGGCGCCGGTGATGGCCAGCGCCCAGTCGCCGTTGGCGCTGTGGTATTCCTCGCAGATGCGCGAAAGCAGGTAGATGCCGTAGTCGATACCCACGCCGAGCCCAATCGCCGCGACGATGAGCGAGTTCACGTCCAGCCCCACGCCCAGCAGGTGCATGGCGGCGTAAAGCACTTCGTTCGCGAGGTTCACCGGCACCAGCAGGATCAGGCCCGCGACCAGCGAGCGATACGCCACGCTGCAGGTGATCAGGATGAAGCCGTTCAGCACCAGCACCACCACCCAGTGGTAGCGTTCCACCACGTGGTTCACGGCCTGCTGGAGGGGAATGGTGCCGGTGGCGAGGCGCACGGTGAAACGCGGGTGGTCCGCGCCCACCTGGGCCACCGCCGCCGTGGCCGCGGCAATCGCGGCGTCGACCGTGTCCTGCTTGTTGTCGCGATACCAGAGCGAGACGGTGCCATCCAGCCACTGCTCGTTCACGACATGCCCGAAGTTCTTGGCACTGGTGCCCATGGTGACGCCCCACGAGGCCGCGCTGGAAGCCGCATCCGTGGGATCGAGCATCATCCATTTCGGGTTGCCGCCGTTGAACAGGCGATTACCTTCCATGACGTAATCGTTGAACGAGAGCGTCGCACGCGGCGGATCGATGCCGGACTCCATGATGATCTGCAGTTGGCGCATGGTCGCCACCATGTCGTACTTCTGCACCAGCAGTTCGGGGGTGTCGCGCTCCTTCGACTCCAGCACGATTTCGACCGTGTTCACGCCAGGGAAGTGCGCGTTGATCTGGCGCACCGCCGTGTTGAATTCCGAGTCGTACCAGAACAGCCCGGAGCCTTCGACCGGATTGCCGATGCGGATCTGCGCGGCCCCGTAGACGGCCAGTGCACCCAGCAACACCACCACCACGGTGGTCACGCGGGCGGGACCCCCCACCGTGATGCTGGCAATCGCGCCCAGCACCCGCTGCAGGCGGCGATGGAAACCCGTCAGCTTGCCGTGCCCCGTCAGGCGCTCGACGTTGCGCGGCGCGGGCAAGGTGGCCAGCAGCAACGAGATCAGCACCACGCCCGTCGGGATGAGCCACACCGCCCACATGCCGCAGAAGATGGCGTGGCGGACCATCGCTGGAATCGGTGCGGCGACCACGATGAAGATGCCGAGGATGTCGGTGATGATGCCGACGATACTCGGGGCCATCATCACGCCCATGGTGATCTCTGCAGCCTTCACGCGGTCACCCACCTGCGCGTACACCTCGTAGAAGCGTTCGGTGAACTGCACGCAATGCGAGAACGAGCGCGCGGTGAGCAACAGTGGCACCACCATCAGCAGCGGCTCGATGGAGATATCGAGCCAGCCCACGAGGCCAAAGGCCCAGATGCCAGCCGTGGCACTGGTGACGATGGGCGTGATGACGCCCACCAAGTTCCGCATGTACAGCACCAGCGCGCCGATGAGCGCGGCCAGGGTCACCGCGAAGATCCCCACCATCTGCCACTCGTACTGGTAAACCCAGCCGATCAGCACCGGCTGGCCGGCGAGGTAGACGTCATGGTTGGCGTCGCGCGCTGCCTGCACCAGACGTTGCAGGTGGGTGAAGGCCGCGCCGTACTCCAGCCGGTGTTCGATGAACGTGGCGGTGATGAGCGTGGCGGTGTCGTCGCGTGAGATGAGGAACACGCGCGTTGCCGGCGACTTGTCCACCAGGGTGCGGAAGCGCGTGAGTTCTTCCTGCGTGATCGGCGCGCGGTCGCTCATCAGCGGCCGCATGTCGATGCCGTTGGCGGTGGATTCGCTGTAGCGCGCCTTGCTGCTGGCGAGCGAGAGGATCATGTCGTGGTCGACACCCGCCACGAGGTCGATGTCGCGCGTGAACTTCCACACCTTGGCGAGGGTTTCGGCGTTATAGATGTCGCCGTCCTTGCGCTTGATCATCACCGCCACGGTCAGCGGATTGCCAAAGCCCGGATGGTCCTTGTAGACCTGCACGAAGGGATCGTCGGTGGGCAGGAGGTCGGAGAAGATCGTGCGCAACTGCACGCGTGGCAGGCCCGCGGCAAAAAAAGCGGTGATCGCGATGAACAGGCACCACGCAGCAACGCGATGCGAGAGCACCCAATGGGCCAAGCGATATCGGAGTGAATACACCATCTGCATCCTCGCGTGCTTTGGAGTGAAGGAAAAGCTTGAAAGCTGGCAGGCTGGTGAAATTACCCCATTTGCAGGCACGCGTGACAGCGTGCGGCGATTTCCCAGCCTGTCCAAGATCAGGTGCAGCCCTTAGACTGCCAAGACCCGCTGCTTCTACCGCAGCGCACTAACAGTGCTGGTGAAAAAGGACTGCGGCGGCCGTCTGCGGCGTTGCGTATCCGCCTGCGGTGCTCATTTACCCCTTTGTAAACTGCGCTCCTCGGCGGACACGCGCCTTGCAGCCAACCCCCTCGCGACGTTTTTCACCAACCTGCCAAAGGTCTTTCCCTTGATCGCCACGTCCACGTCCTGCCGCACCGCCCGCGACGGGCAATGCCCATGAAAAATTCGTTTGCCGCCGGCCTGCTGGCCGTGTTCGTCGCCGTAGCGATCTGGGGCGCCCAGTTGCCCATCGCGAAGGACGCCTTCTATGCGGTGGACCCGTTCACCTCCACCGCCCTTCGTTACCTCGTGGCGGTAGCCTGCCTGGCGCCCGTGCTGGCCTGGCTCGAAGGCTGGCAGGCGCTGCGCTTTGGCGACCGCTTCAAACCGGCCTGGCTGCTCGGGATCATTGGCATGTCAGCCTCGCCGATGTTCGTGTTCCTCGGGATATCGATGACGCGCGCCGAGCACGCGGTGGTGATTGTTGCCCTGCAACCGTCCATCGCGGCCATTCTGCAATGGTGGGTGTACTCGAAGCGCCCGGCGACGTTCACCCTGGGCTGCATCGCGCTGGCGCTTGCAGGCGTGATGCTCGTGGTGACCAAGGGCAACCTGCATTTCGTGGGGTCGCCGCGCGAACTGCTCGGCATCTGCTTTGTTTTCCTGGGTGCGCTGTGCTGGGTGCTTTACACCATGAACACCCACAAGCTCGCGGGGTGGTCGGTGTGGCGCATCACGGTGCTGACGATGGTGCCGGGGATGGTCGCCAACCTGTTGATCACCTCGGTGCTGGTGGTCTCCGGCGTGCTGGTCCTGCCGACGCTTGCGAACCTCTGGCAGGTGCACTGGCAGCTGGCCTACCTGTGCTTTGCGGGGGTTCTGTTCTCCATGCTCGCGTGGAATTTCGGCAACCAGCGCATCGGGCCACTCAACGCCACCTTGTTCATCAACTTCATGCCGGTGATGACCTTCGCCTTCCGCGCCCTGCAGGGCACGCGCTTCGAAAGCCTGGAACTGGTGGGCGCCGGCCTGGTGGTGGTGGCCCTCGTGGCCAACAATGTGTTCCTGCGGGTGGAATACCTCGCCGACCAGCGGCGCCTCCGCGCCGCCTGACCGGCGACACGCTTCAGGGGATGTCCACCACGTCCCCGGCCGGCCCTTGGTGGTGGGGCCGCAGCGCATGCGGCGGGTTCACCGGCGTGCCGGCCACCGGCACGGTGCGGGTGAGGAAATCAATCACCGCCTTGCCGAAGACGTCGTTACGATCGCCCGCCACCATGTGGCCGGCTTCGGTGATGTTCACGTATTCGCTGTGCGGGCAGAGTTCCAGGAAAGCCTGCGCGCCGGCCTCGCTCAGCACGTCGGACAAGCCGCCGCGTACCAGCAGGGTGGGCAGTCGGAGCGCACGGGCGCAGGCTTCCAGGCGAGCCTGTCGCTTGTCCATTTCGCGCCGCAGGGTCATGAAGCGCGGGTCCCAGTGCCAGCGATACTTGCCGTCCGGCGTCAGGCGCAGGTTCTTGGCGAGCCCGGCCAGATCCTTCGGCGGCTTGCGGTGTGGCTGGTAGGCACCGATGGCTTCGGCCACCTGTTCCAGGCTGTCGAAGCCTTCCGGCCGCTGATCCATGAACGCCTGGATCTTCTGCACGCCCCCGGTCTCGATGCGTGGCGCGATATCCACCAGCACCAGCGCCGTGGCATCAAGGCGATCCTCGCCCGCGGCAACCAGGCTGGTGCCGCCGCCCATCGAGGCACCGACCAGCACCGCGCGTGACTGGCCGAGGGCCGCCAGCACGCAGATGAGATCTTCCACCATGATGTCCTGGCCATAGACACCATCCGGCGCCCAGTCGGAGTCGCCGTGGCCGCGCGCGTCGATGGCAATGGCGTGGTAGCCCACCTTGCCCAGGGTTTCGCCCACGTCCTTCCACGCATGCCGCGTCTGGCCACCGCCGTGCTGCAGGACGATGAGCGGCCCGTCGGGATTGCCCCAACTGTCGCCCGCGATGGTGACGCCCTGCGCGGCCGGCCAGCGGTGCATGGGGACCGGCGTACCGGGAAGTCTTTCGCCTGCGTTGTTCATGGGATCTCGATTTCCGTGGATTGAGGGCTCCCGCATTGTCGGGGCCACGTCACTCAGGTCAAGCTGTGGGTCGGATCGCGTCGCCCGGGTCGACGCGCCTCGACCACTACAACAGCAAGCAACAGGGGAGCCTCCATGGGCACAGTTGATCACGTCATCGAAGGTGGCATCGCCACCGTCACGTTCACCAACCCGCCGCAAGGCTTCTTCACCGGCGACATGGTGGCGCAACTCGGCGTGACCATGACGGCGTTGGAAAACGATCCGGCGGTGCGCGCCATTATCTTCACCGGTGGCTTGCCGGACGTGTTCATCCGCCATTTCTCGGTGGAGGAAATCATCGGAATGTCGGAAGCCCTGAAATCACGCCGCGCCGAAGGCCTGCCCGACCCCCGCTTCGCGCGCACGCCGCTGCGCCAGGTGTGGGAGCAGGTGGACAACTGCCAGAAGCCCACCATCGCCGCGATCAACGGCTACTGCGGCGGCGGCGGCTGCGAACTCACCCTGTGCTGCGACATCCGCCTCGCCGGCCCCGGCAACTACACCATCGGCCAGATGGAAATCCTCGTGGGCCTGCTGCCCGGGGCCGGCGGCACCACGCGCCTCGCGCGTGCGGTCGGTACCGGCAAGGCACTCGAGTGGGTGCTGCGTGGGCGCACGTTCCACCCGCAGGAAGCCGCGCGCGAAGGCCTGGTCCACCACTACATCGAAGGTGACGTGCTGGCCGCCGCCAAGGCGATGGCGCGCGAGTTCCTCGACAAGCCCCCGTTGGCGCTGGCCGCCATCAAGCAGGTGATGCGTTCGAGCTTCGGCAAATCCACCGCAGAGGGCGTGGACGAGGAAGGCGATCTCTTCGCCAACCTCATCGCCCAGGACGCGCGCTGCGTGGAAATGATGCAGGACTACGTGGCGGGCGGGCACCAGCTCAAGAAGATCTGAAGGGGCTTTTCCGGCGCGGGCCGGACGGGCTGCACGGTGGGCATCGACGACGTATGGTTCTCGGTGACCACCTCGCCAGCGCCGTCAGGACGCGCGCTGCGCGGTATCGGAACCTTGCGTCGTCGCGCTGCCTGCTTCCCCTGCGCGCACACCGGACCCATCGCCCTTGCGGGTGGCGCGTCCGGTGCGCTTTCGTCCTGCGTCGTCCTGTGGGTAGCGAGGCTACAACCCCAGCAACCTCACCAGCGCACTCCGCGTTGAGTCGAAAGCAATCCGCCCGGGGTTCACGGCTTTCAGTGCCATCCACGCCAGTGCGGAAGCCTCGCTGTTAGGCGCAAATTCGACTTCAGCCGTGAGATCGCACAGGAAGAAGACATCCACGGTGGTGTAGTTCACGCCGTGGTAGGTGTAACGGTTGGGGATGGAGAAGAGGTAGCGCGGATTGGCGGCTTCGAAGCCCGTCTCCTCGCGCACTTCGCGCAGCACCGCGGACTCCAGCGATTCGTCGCCCTCGACGAACCCGCCCGGAAGGTCGAGCAGGCCTGCGCCCGGCTCGCGGGCGCGCGTGATCCACGCGACCGCATCGCCCCGCCGGATGACCGCCGCCACCGAGACGGCCGTGTTGTGGAAATACGTATAGCCACAGTGGGAACAGCCGTAGAGCTTGCCGTCGACGGAGTCCAGGGTGTCCTCCCCGCACCGGGGGCAGTGGACCAGGAGGTTGGGAGGCTTGCTCATGCCGTCGGGCTTTCGCTCAGGCCCGCGCCGTGGAGCCGCCGTCCACCGTCAACACGGTACCGGTGCAGTAGGACGCTTCGTCCGACGCCAGGAACAGGCAGGCGTAGGCCACTTCCTCCGGCGTGGCAGGGCGCCCCATCGGGGAAATGAGCTTGGGGTTCTCTGCCGAGAACAGCATGGGGATGACGCTTTCCACCATCTGCGTCTGCACGAAGCCTGGCGCCACCACGTTGCAGCGGATGTGGTCGTCCACGTAGGCCACCGACATCGAGCGCGTGAGGTTGATGATGGCGCCCTTGGTCGCGGTGTAGGTGTGCGCGTCCGGCGCACCCCCGAGGCCGAAGATGCTGGCGACGTTGACGATCGAGCCCTTGGCCTGTGTTTTCATCTGCCTGATGACCAGCCGCGACACGTAGAACACGCTGTCGAGGTTGATCGCCATGACTTCGCGCCACTTGTCGATGGGCGTGCTGTGCACCGGATCCATCGAGCCTTCGCTGGTTTCGCGCAGGTTGTAGCCCACGCCAGCGGCGTTCAGGAGGATGTCGATCCGGTCGTACCGCGCCACGCAGGCGTTGATGGCGGTTTCCACTTGCCCGGGTTGCGAGAGATCGGCGCTGAACACCGCGCCCCTGCCGCCGGCCGCCTCTACCAGGCGTAGCGATTCATCGAGGTTGCCCTGCGTGCGTGACACGCCGAATACCGTCGCGCCTTCCCGTGCAAACATGACCATGCAGGCCCGGCCAATCCCGGTGCCCGCACCGGTGACGAGTGCAATCTTGCCTTCCAGACGTCCCATGCGTGTTCCTTTAAGTTCTTTGGGTTCTATTCTTCGCGCTGCCGCCCGGCAAGGCGGAGCAGATCTTCGTGCAGTTCGAACCACACGGTGTGGTAACTGTCCGAGCGGGCGTCGCTCACGGCCGCAACCTTGCCGTCTTCCACCGCGTCGAGCGCGGCGGCGAGCTTCTGCTGGTAAATGCGCAGTCGCGGCGCGCCGACCACTAACGCCGTCATGCTGGGTTCGAAGCGCTCGTGCAAATCGCCCAGGCGATCGATCACGCGTCGATCATGATCTGCATCGCCGTGATCGTTGGCCACGCGCTTGCCGCCGATGTCCAGCGTCTGCCAGTCGGTGATGAGTTGCTTGAGGTCGACGTTGATGCGCTCGAAGCGTTCGTAGGCCGCCATGAACGCCGCGTCGGCGCGGAGCGCGCCGCAGAAGCGCGAGTATTCCCCGGCCAGCACCAACTGCCCGGCGGGCGAAAGCAGGTAGCGATCGCTGGCTACCACGACGCGGCCGTTCGCCACCGCCGACTCCAGCACTGCCTGCACGCTGGCGAGCGGCAGGCCTGCAATGGCCGCGATTTCAGCGGCACTGCCGTGCTTGCGGATGGCCGCGCCATGCATCACGAGGTGGAGGTCGAAGCGGGCTTCGTGGTCGCTGCGCGCTGGGGTTTCCGCGCGCCGACGCGCTTCGATGTCTTCGCGACGCAGGCTCGCACCGGCGCCCTCAAGCAGGCGCGAACGGCCTTGCGCGATCTGGAACAGCGCGTCGGCTTCCGGCGTGTGCGCGTGGTACTTCACCCAATCCGCGCAGTGCAGACGATGCGGCGCCTGGCAGGCTTGCGGCACGAAGGCGCGGCTGCGCGCCATGTACTCGGCCAGGGACAGCACGCCCTGCGTGGTGCGGTAGCGATCGTTCTTGCGCGGCAGGTTGCTCACGCCGGGCCGCAGCGCGCCGACGTGCTCGGTGTACTCGCCGTCCTGGAGGATGGAATAGGGGATGTACGACAGCGAACGCGTGGGCGCGTCGTTATGCTGCATCATCGTGTAGTCGTTCATGCGCTGGCTGGGCTGGCTGATGTAACCCACCAGTTCGCCGAGGAACAGGTTGCCGTATTCATCGTTCAGCAACGGGCGGAAGCGTTCGGCGCGCTCGTCTATAAGCATCCAGTCTTCCATTTCATAGCAGCCGGCAATCAGCGCGAACTCCCGGATCACGGCGTAGTAGGTGAGTGCCCCGGCGTCGAGTTGCTGGTCGCGGGTCCAGCCCGCCATCTCGCGCCAGAGTGCCGCGGTGGCGATCTTGATGCGATCGGTGAGGTCGATGAACGTGGCGGTGAGTTCCTCTGCACTGCCCATGCCCACCGGCAAGTGGCCTTCCGACAAGGTATCCGCGGTGTAGAGCCCCACGGCCACCATGTGCTCGGCGCGCATTTCGGGCTCGGATTCGAACGATCCCCAGTCGTCCAGCAGGTTGATGTGGCAGCCTTCCAGCATCATCGTGACGGTGAGGTTGTTGTAGGGAATGCCGGCGCCCACGCCGTCTAGCCAGGGCACGGTGGACTCCGCAAGCTCCAGGAAATCCCGCACGAGCATTTCGCGTTTGTCGGTCACGCGGTAAGGCCCGTGGTTGTGCAGGGTGAGGCGACTTTCGCAGGAGACCAGGAAGCCGTACTGGGCGGCCGAGGCCAGGAAAGCCTGGGCTGCGGTGTGCAGCGGATCGCCGGCCCGGCATTCGAAGGCATCCGCATGGAAGACCTGCAGGCGCTGTTCCGGGAAGACCTGCGCCCGGTGCCCGGCCTGGCGGTTGATGAGGTTGCCGTTGTTCCGGTGCCAGGAGAGCTGGAAGCGCTTCCAGAAATCCATGGTGTAGACGAGATCCAGCACGCCATCGGTGGGTTTGATGACGCCCCAGTTGATCAGCATCTCGCGGCCCAGCAGGTAGAAGCAGGGCATGCACCAGGCGACGATCTTGATGCCCTGGTTGCGCGCGCGGTCGCCGATCTCTTCGGCCGACATGCGCTGTTCGATTTTCCGCAGCAACTCCGGATAGCGATACCAGCAGTTGAGATACGAGAAGAGGATGTAGGCCGAAACCGGGAAGATCTTGGATTCCTGCACGGTCCGCGTGGCGCACAGCCAGTAGGTTTCGTCCGCGTTCTGCTGGATGAGGTTGTTGGTTTCCAGCAGTTGGGCGTAGGTGAGCTTGGGCGCGGTCGTTGCAGTCATCGTTGCAGTCATCGTGGCGTTCCTCGGCGGATCAGGCGGGCGGCAGGCGGAAGACGCGGGCAGGGACCTCGGTCGCGGTCTGGTAGTCGTCCCCGGTCCTGGCCCGCGTGGTGACTTCGAGTTCCAGACAATCGCCGTCCTTGATGCCGGACAAGCGCGCGTTCATGAGGCACGGGATGCCGTATTCACGCGTGAGGATGGCGAGGTGCGAGCGCGTAGTCCCGCCCGCGCACAGCACGCCGGTGAATTGCTCGAGCACGGGGGCAGTGAGCGTGCCACCGGAGTCTTCCACCACGGCGATGGTGTTGGGCGGTACGCCCTCGGTGAGGTATTCCAGCACCTTGTCGGTGGTGCGCACGTAGCGCGCGATGCCCACGAGGTTCGCGCTGCGGGAGACCACGTTGTCGCCCGCGCCACGCAGTTCGCGGCCCGCGCCGTCCGGTGGCGCGGTCACGGCTGCGGGGTGCTCGAAGCTGAAATCCGCGCCGTGCGTGCCGGTGTCGCGATAGGCCTCCGGGCGCTCCGCGGCGGAGGACATCGCGGACGGCTCGAAGCAGTAGCCGTTGGCGAGCAGCTGCGCCTCGATGCGGGCAATGTCGTCCCTGGTGATGAGTTCATAGGCCGCGCCAGCTGCGAAATCGCGCCAGTCGCCGCCAAACTCTGCCAGGCGCTTGCGCACCAGATCCTTCATCGCCGCGTTGTAGGCTTCGACGATGGGAAACGTCGACTGCCAGGCGTATTTGTCGTTATCGCAAGAAAGCTTGGTCATTTTGGTGGTCATCTCCCCTCAGCACGTGTAGCGATCGCGCAGTTGCGCGCGCGCCGAGGCGCCAAGGCCCAGCGCTTTATCCAGGAATGCGTCATCTGAGCCGTACTGGCGGTCGATCACGTCGAACACCGTTTGCAGGTAGGACTCACGCGTCACCAGCAGCGGCGCCATCAGGGCCGCGACGTCGCGGCCGGGGCGCGGCTGCACCGAATATTTTTCGCGGGCGCGCGGAAGTTCGGCTTCGGCCGGGAAGTAGCGCCGCGACAGGGTGAAGTCGTACATGGCCGTCGCGCGTGGTGCGCCCAGCGCCAGCAGCAGGAGCGCGGCGCCCACGCCCGTGCGTTCCTTGCCGGCGGAGCAGTTCATCAGCACTGCGCCCGGTGGCGCGTCGAGCAGGACTTCGAACAAGCGCGCGTAGCGTGGCGCGGCCTCCTCCACCAGCGAACGCATGATGTCGTGCATGGCCGCCACGACCACGGCAGGGTCGTCGGTTTCCTCGAAGAGGCGATGCAGGAAGTGGCGATCCTTGATGCCCGGCGGGATGCCGAGCGTGGTCAAGTTAGGGCTGCAGCTGAGCGTGACGTTCTCGGTAATGCGCTCTTCTTCCATGCGGAAGTCGCAGACCGTGCGCAGGCCGAACTCCCCAAGCCGGGCCTGGTCCGTGTCGGTGAGGCGGGACAGATGCCCGGAGCGAAACAGTTGGCCCCATTTCACACGGCGACCGTCGGCCACCTGGTAGCCACCGAGATCGCGGAAATTGACCCCGCCATCAAGCGGGAGCCGGCGTTCGGCAACCACCACCCCGGTGCCATCCCCGGCCGTAAGCCGGAAATAGGGGCGCACGCACGGTGCCGGCAGCCGCACGTCGGCAACCTCTCGAACATTCGTCGCGAGGGGTGGGGAATTTATGGTGTCCGGGGACAGCCCATAGCTGACACTCACCGGACCCGGGGTAAACGCGTGATCCCAGCGCAGGCGCCACGCGCCACTGGCCGTGCAATCGACATCAATGTGTTGGATGCAGTCCATGCGAACCGTCCCTGTTCTGCCTCGAATGGGGCGCATAAGGTGGCGTATTTGGCGGCCCAGCGCCAGCCATCCCGGGCAAGTACCCGACCGGCTTCACGCCCGTTTCGGCGGCCCACGAAGCGCACTACACTGTCGGCCCTTGAAGCGCACTCATGAACAGCCCCGCATTGCCTGACAATCCCATCGTGCGCATCCGCGACCTGCATTACCTGCGGGGCGAGCGTTCGATTTTCAGCGGGATCAACCTCGAGATCCCGCGCGGCAAGATCACCGCCATCCTGGGTCCCAGCGGCACCGGCAAGACCACCTTGCTCCGGCTCATTGGGGGCCAACTCGCGCCCACTGCGGGCACCGTGGAAGTGGAAGGCAGGGACCTCCAGGCGCTGACCCAGCGGGAACTCTTCGCGCAGCGCAAGCGCATGGGCATGCTGTTCCAGAGCGGCGCGCTGCTGACCGACCTCAATCTCTACGAAAACGTCGCCTTCCCCCTGCGGGAACACACCGACCTGCCCGAGTCCCTGCTGCGCAGCCTCGTGCTGATGAAGCTCGACATGGTGGGCCTGCGCAGTGCCCGCAACCTGTACCCCCGCGAACTGTCCGGCGGCATGGCGCGGCGCGCGGCGCTGGCCCGGGCCATCGCGCTCGACCCCTCGATGATCCTCTACGACGAGCCTTTTTCTGGCCAGGATCCGATCTCCATGGGCATGCTGGTGCGGCTCATCCGCGAACTCAACGACGCACTTGGCCACACCAGCATCCTCGTCTCGCACGACGTGGTGGAAACAAGCTCCATTGCGGACTACCTCTTCATCCTCTCCGGCAGCCACATCGTCGGCGCCGGCACGCCGGCGGAACTCCACGCTTCCGAATCCCCGGTGATCCGCCAGTTCATGGGCGGCCTGCCTGACGGCCCGGTGCCGTTCGACTACCCGGGCTCCCCGTATTTCGAGGATCTGCTGGGGGACGCGCGGTGATGGACTCACTCGCCTGGCTGGGGCGCTACAGCCTGGGGCTGTTCGAGCGGCTCGGACGCGGGTACCTGTTCCTGTTCGGCATCCTGGCCCGCCTGCCCACGCTGTTGCCACGGCCGCACCTGCTGCTCCAGCAAGTGTGGTCGGTGGGCGTGCGGTCACTGCTCATCATCCTGGTGTCGGGCGGCTTCGTGGGCATGGTGCTGGGGTTGCAAGGCTACAACACGCTAGTGACCTTCGGCGCGGAGGAGTCGCTCGGCGTGGTCGTCGCCAAGTCCCTGTTGCGGGAACTGGGGCCGGTGATTGCCGCGCTGCTGTTCGCCGGTCGCGCGGGCTCGGCGCTCACCGCCGAGATTGGCTTCATGAAAGCCACCGAGCAGCTGAGCGCGATGGAAATGATGGCGGTTGATCCACTCGCTCGCGTGGTGGCACCGCGTTTTCTGGCCGGATTGCTGTCAATGCCGCTGTTGGCGGCCATTTTCACCGCCGTTGGCGTGGTGGGCGGGTATTTCTGCGGGGTCGGCCTGCTGGGCGTGGACGCGGGGGCGTTCTGGTCTCAAATGCAGGCCAATGTGCTGCTCGTGGAGGACGTCTTCAACGGCGTCGTGGTGAAGAGCCTGGTGTTCGGCTTCGTGGTGAGCTGGATTGCGGTGTTCGAAGGATACGACGCGGTGCCGACCTCCGAGGGGGTCAGCGCGGCCACCACGCGCACGGTGGTACATTCCTCGCTCGCGATCCTCGGCCTCGATTTCGTGCTGACGGGCCTGATGTTCAACTGAGGATGCAATGAAACACCAACGCCTGATCGAAATCTCCGTCGGCGCCTTCGTGGCGCTGGGACTGTCCGCGCTGCTGATGCTGTCCATGAAGGTCGCCAACCTGAGCGATTTCTCCGCCCCCGAGGGTTACATGGTGAAAGCCTACTTCGACAACATCGGCGGCCTGCAGGTGCGTTCGCCGGTGAAGATTGGCGGGGTGGTGGTGGGCCGCGTGACGGCCATCGACTTCGACTCCAGACGCTACCAGGCGCGGGTAACCTTCAGCGTCGAACGCAGCTACACGCACATACCCACCGACACCGCAGCCAACATCTACACCTCCGGCCTGCTGGGTGAACAGTACCTGGGCCTGGAAGCGGGCGGCGCCGACACCTTCCTCGCCAACGACAGCGAACTCACCATCACCCAGTCGGCCGTGGTGCTGGAGAAGGCGCTGCAGGAATTCCTCTACAACAAGACGGCCAAGGCCGATCCGGGCAAACCATGATGCATGCGATTCCTTCTTCCCCTACCCTTGCACGACCGCCCCCGCTGCGCGGCATGCACCGTGGGGCGCTGGCCTGCCTCGCCCTCCTGTGGGCAACCCTGCTGGTCCCGCACGCACGCGCCGGGCAGACACCGGCGGATGACCTCGTCCGCCAGATCTCGAGCCAGGTGCTGGAACGCCTGCGCAACGAAAGCGCCGCCATCGACGCCAATCCCGCACTGCTCGATTCCATCGCCCAGGAAGTAGTGCTGCCGCAGTTCGATTTTCAGCGCATGTCGCAACGCGTGCTCGGCGTGCACTGGCGCAACGCCAACAACGACCAGCGCAAGCGCTTCACTGCGGAATTCACCACTTTGCTGGTGCGCACCTACGCCACTGCCGTGTACCAGTACCGGGAATCGGACGTCACCTACGTGCCGGCACGCGAACTGAGCGAGAAGATCCTGCGTGTACGCACCGAGGTCGATCGCCGCGACGGCCGCTCCCCGCTACAGGTGGATTACGACATGTTCCAGCGCGAGGACGGCTGGAAGGTGCTGGACGTCGCGATCAATGGCATCAGCCTGGTAGTGAGCTATCGGGCCGGCTTCAGTAGCGACATCGGCAAGCTCGGCATTGATGGGCTCATCAAGCAGATGAGCGAGCACAACGCACAACACCAGTCCGTCAAGCAGGGCTGAGTCCATGGCGACCCAGGCAGCGCTTACCCTCGTGAAGCGCCCAGACGGCGTAGTAGCGCTCACCGGCGTGCTGGGCTTCGAGACGGTCACCGGCGCACTTCAGGCCAGCCATCCACTGCTAGTGCAGGGCGCCGCCAATCGCATGGATCTGGCCGGCGTGAGCCGCGCGGACAGCGCAGGCGTCACGCTCCTGCTGGAATGGGTAAAGCGCGCGCGCAAGGCCGGGGGCAGCATGGCGTTCCAGAACATGACTGCGCAGCTGGATGCGCTTGCCACGGCGTGTGGCGTGCACGAACTGCTCTGCCCGGAACCGGTTTCAGGCGTGGAAGCCGCCAATCCGGCGACGTAAATCCTGTAGCGCGACCCGGTCGGACAGGGCTGCGGCCTGCAGGCGGCGATCAAACCGCGTCAACAGGACTTCGCTACGTTTGGCCACGGACGCCCGGTAGCGCGCCAACGCCATCGCTTCAGAAGGTTCGTCCGGACAGTCCTGCGCCAGCAGCGCAAGGTGCAGGCTGCCCACCGCAAGTTCGGTGGTAACGCGGGTCAGTCCGCTGCCGGGGATCAGATCCGGGCTGGTGGGGCCTTCCTCCAGCAGTTTGAGCGGCGTCGTTTCCTCGGGGATTAGAAAGAGCCTGGCGCGCCTGGCCGCGAGCCCTGCCGCGAGGCGCGAACCCAACCACGAGACGGGCGCGGCCACCACCATGCCGAGCAAGGCGGGCAGCATCCAGGCCAGCAGGGCGGGATACACCGTCCACGCAGCCCCCCCCAGCACCAGCCCCACCACCATGTGCACACGATGGGCGCGCCAGCACTCGCGCAACGGCATGCCGCGATCGTCCCGGGTCTGCGTCTTCCAGCCGCTGTCGCGGCCGACCAGCACGTCGAACACGAACTGACTCTGCAGCAGCATCTGCACCGGCGCAATCAACGCGGAAAACACGGTTTCGGTGAGCACGCTGAGCAGCGCCCGCCACCGACCGCCAAACCCGTTCGCGAGCGACGGCCGCAGGGCCACCGCGATCCAGCTGAAGAACTTGGGGGCAAGCAGCACCAGCATGGTGGCGCCGAAGAGCCTCGCGGCGAGTTCCGGATCGATCACCTGCCACACCGGGTAGGGCGTGCGATCGGGGAAGAAATACACCGGCAGCTGGAAGCTCGACTGCAGGGCGGCGAGCATGCCGGTCAGGATGAACAGCAGCCACAGCGGCGAGGCGAGGTAGGACATCACCCCCGAGGTGAGGTGGAAGCGGCTCAAGGGGTGCAGGCCAGCCGTGGTGAGTAACGCCAGGTGCTGCAGGTTGCCCTGGCACCAGCGGCGATCGCGCATGGCGTGGTCGAGCAGCGACGGCGGGGATTCCTCGTAGCTGCCACCGAGTTCGGTCAGGAGGTGCGACTGCCAGCCGGCCCGACGCATCAGCGCTGCTTCCACGAAATCATGCGACAGGATGTGCCCGCCGAACGGCGCCTTGCCTGGTAGCACGGGCATGCCGGCGTGACCGGCGAAGGCCCGGACGCGGATGATTGCATTGTGGCCCCAGTAGTTGCTGTCGGGGCCGTACCAGAAGGCACAGCCGCGGGCGAGCAGCGGGCCGTACATCGCGGCGGCGAACTGCTGGGCACGGGCAAAGAGCGTATTGCGGTTTACCAGCCGTGGCACCGTCTGCAGGATGCCGGCACCGGGATTGGTGGCCATGAGCCGGGCGAGGGTGAGCACCGTCTCGCTGCTCATGGTGCTGTCGGCGTCCAGCACCAGCATGTTCTCGCAGCGGCCGCCCCAGCGTTCGCAGAAATCGGCGATGTTGCCGGCCTTGCGCCCGGTGTTTTCGAAGCGGCGGCGATAGAACAGCCGCCCCGTGGCGCCAAGCCGTCGCCGGCAGGCGTCCCAGGCGATTTCTTCCGACACCCAGCAGTCGGGATCGGTGGTGTCGCTCAGGATGTAGAACTCGAAGGACTCCAGCACGCCGGCGTCGCGCAGGCCCACGTAGATCTTCTCCAGCGCCGAGAGGATCCGCAGCGGGTCCTCGTTGTAGGTCGGCATGAGGACGGCCGTGCGTTCGGGCAGTGCTTCGCCTGCGGGCAACGCCGGCGCGAGTCCCGGCGAGGCTGTTGGCCACAGTCCGGACCACAGTCCCGCCAGCGCACTGCAGAAGGTGAGCGCGATCCAGACGAAGTTGGCGACGAACAGCACCATCAGCACGACTTCGACGGAGGAGATGCCGCCCGGCGAGAACACCCGGCCCATTTCGGCGGTCGCGGCCGCCGTCAGCAGGAAAGTGCCGCCAAAGACGGCAATGCGACGCACGAACACGCTGCCTGGCGTGACCGGATGGAGTGCCGCGGCAGGTTTGACCTTCAGCGACTGCCGGGGCATGTCCAGCGGCACTTCAGGCGGCAGCGCCACGGGGAGTGCGTCGTGCAGCGCCGATAAAAGCTCGGCCGGCGCCTCGCGCTGGAGCAGCGCCCGTGGCCAGTGCCGGCCGGGCTGGACGGTGAGCAACGCGGAACGACGCGTATAGACGTCCACCGGGTAGCCCAGGTTGAGTGCGTGCAAGGCGCGCGCGGTCCAGTGATCGAGTTGGCGCCGCAGGCGGCGCACTGCGAATCCAGGTCCCGCACCGGCCGGGACGCGGAGCATGAGCAAGGCCAGCAGTTCGCGGAGGGCCTCGCCCTCCGGGTAGCCGAGGCTCTCGAGGTAGTGGCGAAGCACGCGTTCGACGGCGCTCTCGACGGGCACAGGCGGGGCCTCGCCCCGCGCAAGATCGAACGCGCTCAGGACTTCCACCGGGGGCTCACTCGGTCCACTGGTAACACCAGGATTCAGTGAGCACTTCCTGGTTGCGCTCCAGCTGGCAGCGCAACTCGATAGGGTCTTCGCCAGCCGGTTCAAGCTCGAACTGCACGCGCCAGACGCCGCGATCGGACAGGAAATGGGTCTTGGCGGCAGACAAGGTGCCGCGCGAAGTGAACAGGCGGACTTCCGGACTCGTCAGCGCGGCCATGCTGTCGCCGCCGAAATCCACCACGATCAGGCGCCCGTGCTCGCTGCTGCCACGCCCCACGCGGGTTTCCACCACGGTCCCGAGCTTACGGCTGACCGCAGGCAGATCCTTGCCCCAATGCAGGCGGTAGGTGGCCTGCCATTCGGAGTTTTCCGCCAGCGGCGTCTCCGGACGCCAGAAGGCGACGATGTTGTCGTTGCTGTCCTGATCGCTGGGGATTTCCACCAGCATGACGGCGCCCGCGCCCCAGTCGCCCACCGGCTCGACCCACGCGCTTGGACGGTGTTCGTAGCCGGCATCGGCGTCGCCGTAGTCGTCGAAACGGCGGTTGCGTTGGAGCAGGCCAAAGCCCTTCGGATTGCGGTCAACGAAATAACTGATGCGCAGGCGTTGCGGATTGACCAGCGGACGCCACAACCACTCGCCCGAGCCGTTCCACACCAGGAGGCCGTCGGAGTCGTGCGCGGCCGCCCGGTAGTCGTCGACGCCCTGCCGGTCGTTGGCGCCGAAAAAGAACATGCTGGTGAGCGGACCGATGCCCACGGTGTCGATTTTGATGCGGGTGTAGAGCGTGAGGTTGACGTCGACGATGGTCGAGTCCCCCGGCCGCACCGTGAACGTATAGACCCCCGTACAACTCCGGCTGTTCATCAGCGCGTGGATCACGAGGCTGTTCCGGTCGCCGGGGCGGTCGAGGTAGAACTCGATGAATGCCGGGAATTCCTCGCCTTTCTCGGACGCGGTGCCGATGGCTAGCCCGCGCGCCGACAGGCCATAGCGCATGTCCCGTCCCAGCGCGCGGAAGTAGCTCGCGCCCAGGAAGGAAATCAGTTCATCGAGGTAGTTCGCGCTGTTCAACGCGTAGTGGATGCGCACGCCGGCGAAGCCATTGGTCTGTTCCAGCGCGTTGGACCCGAGGCGGTTGGCACCGAAGTCGAACAGCGCGGGCGAATAGTGGATTTCGCGGGCCTGGCTGTCCGTCACGTCGAACATCCGCACTGCGTTCTGATAGTAGAAGCCGGGATGGAAGAACTGGGCCGTGAACGGTGCTTCGCCCATCCACAGCGCGTCCTGTGGGCGATAACGGATGTCGTGGTACTGCTGCTGGTTGAGGTTGCGCAAGGCTTCCGAGGCCGCGCGCTGCGGTGCCTGGTAGGGGTGCGCGGCAAGCTGCTTGGCGCGGGTCCTCAAGATGTCCAGGGTAAAAGGCCGCGGGTCGGCGAACAGGGGGACTGCGCCGCCGTTGCGGGCCGAGCAGGCTGCCGCCAGTGCGGCAAGGGAAGCCAGGAAACTGCGGCGGGTGGGCGAATGCGGGAAAGCGGGAGAGTCGGACATGGAATCGGCGGCACATCCAGTTGGGTTGCGGGTAGCACGTTGCCCGAGAGAATAAGGCCCTCCCGTCAAAAAATCTTGCGTCGCCACATCATTCGCAGGGCCAACTGAATCCGGGCTGAATCCAGCGTAGGCCAAAGACGCGCGAGGGGACCCACAAGCCCTCGCGCGTTGGGACTTCAGCCGAGCGTCACGGGGACGAAAATCTCGACGTCATCGCGGTGAACCAGCAACGCCACCCGCGTTTCGGCCTTGGCAATGAGCTTCTTCAGGTCTTCCGGGCTCTGCACGGGCGCAGAATTGACCGCCATGATGACGTCACCCGGGCGGATCCCGGCGCGGGCTGCGGCACCCTCCACTGCGGTCACCACTACACCGCGGGCACCGGGCTGGGCGAGTGCCGATTCGTCCAGCGGCTGGACCACCACACCAAGCCGGCCACTCTTGTCCGGGGCCGGCGACTCGTCGTTGGACGCCAGTTGCTGGCTCATCTCGCCCAGCGCCACCTCGAGGCTGCTCGCCTTGCCAGCGCGGAGGAGATCGACCTTCACTTTGTCGCCCGGCTTCCTGGACGCAATCACACGGGACAACATGGCCGCATCGTCCACCGGCTGGCCATCCACCTTGAGGATGACGTCACCCGCCGAGATCCCGGCCCTGGCCGCCGGCATGCCCGGCTGCACCTGGTTGACCAGCGCGCCTTCCGGCGTCTGCAGTCCGAAGGAGCGTGCAAGATCCTGGTTCAGCGTCTGCACCGACACGCCAAGACGGCCGCGCTGCACTTTGCCGCTGCTGGCAAGTTGCCTCTCCACGTCTATGGCCAGATCGATTGGGATGGCGAAGGACAGGCCCATGTAGCCACCGCTCTCGCTGTAGATCTGGGAATTGATGCCCACGACTTCGCCTTTCAGGTTCAGCAGCGGCCCCCCTGAGTTGCCGGGGTTGATCGCGACGTCGGTCTGGATGAACGGCACGTAGTTGCCGTTCGGCAGTGAACGCATCTTGGCGCTCACCACGCCAGCGCTGACGGTGTTGTCGAAGCCGAACGGCGAGCCGATGGCGATGACCCATTCACCCACCTTGAGCCGTGCCGGATCGCCAATCTTCAGGGTGGGCAGCCCGGTGGCTTCTACCTGGAGCAGCGCCACGTCGCTGATGTCGTCCACGCCGACCACCTTGGCCTTGAACTCGCGCTTGTCGTTGAGCTTGACGGTGACTTCTTCTGCATCGGCCACGACGTGCGCATTCGTGACGATCTTGCCGTCGGTGGAAATGATGAAGCCCGATCCGCCGGCGCGCATGATCGGCCCCTGCCCTTCCGGCGCCTGCGGCGCGAAGCGACGGAAGTTTTCCGGTACCTGGTCGTCCGGGCCGGGGAAGCGGCCACGCTTGTGCTTACCGACGGCTTTCTCGCGCACCACGCTGATGTTCACCACGGCGGGTGAAGTGGCACTGACGAGCTCAGTGAAGTCGGGCAGTCCAACGCGGGGCGTGGAAGATTCGAAGAGATCCGCCTGCGCGTTCTGCAGCAGGCTGGGCCGGTCGTGCTGGAAGCCCAGCATGGCGGCGAGGACGGCGGCGGCGACGGTCGGTACAAGGAGTTTCCTGGGTTTCATGGGGGTGCCTCTGCGGATTCGGATGGGCGCCACCCTGCGTGGCCCCTGTGGCTACGCACTCTGGAAGCGGAAACTTAAGCCGAGCTTAAGCCCTCGTGTGCTCCCCCGGAACTGTGACGGGTTGCGGGAAATCCACCGTGATGAGCGCGCCGCCGCCGGGGGCCTCGTCGATGTCGACCGTGGCACCGTGGAGAGCGGCCACGCGTTTGACGATGGCAAGCCCGAGTCCGCTGCCCTGCATCGTCGTCCCCGGGGCGCGATAGAAACGCTCGAACACGCGTTCGCGCTCCTGCACGGGAATGCCCGGCCCGTTGTCCATTACCCGCAGGCGTACCCCCGTGCGGGTAATGGTGGCGCTGGCAAAGACGCGACCGCCAACCGGCGTGTAGCGCAGCGCATTCTCCAGCAGGTTGACGACCAGGCTGGAGAGACTGCGCACTTCGCCCTGCACGAGCGCCGGGACCTCGCCTTCGACCTGCAGGTTGATCTGGCGCTCGGTCGCCAGCGCCGCCACTTCCTGGCGGGCGCGTTCGAGGAGACCGCTAAGTTCAACGGCTTCCAGCGTCCCGCCGGCGGCGGCATCGAGCCGCGCCACCGCCAGCAGGCGTTCCACCAGGGTGGTGGTGCGGGTGACGCCGAGCTTCAGCTCGGCCATGGCCTCCTGTCGCGCCAGTACGTCGCTGGCGCGTTCCAGCAACTGCAGTTGCAGGCGCACAGCCATGAGCGGCGTGCGCAGTTCGTGCGCGGCGTCGGCCATGAATTCCTGCTGGTGTTCCAGCACGGCGCGCTGCCGGGTGATGAGATCGTTGAGGGCGCTGACCATGAACGAGATTTCCTGCGGCAGCTTGTCGAGTGGCAGCGGCTCCAGGGCGGCGACGTCACGCAGTGAAATCGTCCGTGCCAGGGCCGAAAGCGGTGCCAGCACCCTGCCCACCACCCACCAGATCAGCAGGCCCAGCAGCGGCAGCACGGCAAGCGTGGGCACGAGCATGCGCAGCGCGGCTTTCGCGGCAATGTCCCGGCGCGTCGCGAGTGGCTGGGCGAGTTGCACCACCCACGGCCCGAGTTCCATGGCGTACACGCGCCAGTCTTCGCCTGGCGTGCTTTGCGTGCCGTAGCCGAAGCGCTCGGGGCGCGTGAGGTCGACCCCATGGTGCGACTGGTAGCGGAGCACGCCGCGGCGGTCCCACAGCTGGGTCACCACGTGTTGTTCCGGATCGGGCGCCACCACCGCGACCTGGCCCAGCAGGTAGGCCTTGTCTTCCAGCGACAGCGCCTGCTGGCGGAGTTGGTAGTCGAGTAGTTCGTCGATTTCGCGGCGCGCCCAGTACCAGGTGGCGCCCGTGGCCGTGAGCGTGGTGGCCAGCGCGGCCAGCAGCAGCACCCCCAACAGGCGATGGCGCAGCGACATCAGCGTGCCCCGTCCAGGCTGTAGCCCACGCCGCGTACGGTGCGGATGCGCGTGTCGCCCAGCTTGCGACGCAGGTTGTGGATGTGGACTTCCACAGCGTTACTGGCCACTTCCTCGTCCCAGCCGTAGAGGCGCTCCTCGAGCTGGCTGCGGGAAATGACGGCGGTGGGTCGCTCCAGCAGCAGCTGCAGGATGCTGAATTCGCGGGCCGACAGCTTGATGTCGCGCCCTTCGCACCACGCCTCGTGGGTGGCCAGGTCGAGTTCGAGACTCCCGTGCGAGAGCCGGCTGCTGGCGTGGCCGGCGCGCCGGCGCACGACGGCGCGGATGCGTGCGGCGAGTTCGTCGAGATCGTAGGGCTTGACGAGGTAATCGTCGGCGCCGAGGTCGAGGCCGCGCACGCGGTCTGCCACGGCATCGCGGGCGGTCGAGATGATGACAGGCACCGGGCTCTTGGCCCGGCGTAGCGCGGTGAGGAGGCTGAAGCCATCACGGTCGGGCAAGCCAAGATCGAGCAGCACCAGCTCGTAGGGCTCCACGGCCAGGGCGGCTTCGGCAGCGCGGGCGTCACGCGTCCAGTCCACGCTGTGGCCTTCCTGCTGGAGGCCGCGTCGAAGCGCGTTGCCAATCATCTCGTCGTCTTCTACGAGCAGGAGGCGCACTGGCGTGGCTGGGCGAACGAGGGTGGCTGGACGCGGGGTTTCATGCGGGGCGAGCATAGCGTCCGCGGCGGTGGCGCGTCTTGCGGGTTGCCGGGCCCGGGACACGCGACACGGCCCTGATTATCTTTGGGATGGACGCTAGTATCGACGGCGGGATACCGCCGAGGAGCCCGCCGATGAACGACCCCACCATGCACGCAGCCGCCGCCCTCTCCCCCGCCCAGGACCTCGACGCCCTGTGGCTGCCGTTCACCCACAACCGGTTCTTCAAGAAGCAACCGCGCGTCGTGGTCGAAGGCACCGGCATGCACTACACCACCCAGGACGGTCGGAAGATCCTCGACGGCCTGTCGGGCCTGTGGTGCTGCAACGCCGGACATCGGCATCCCGTCATCGTGGACGCCGTCGTCCGCCAACTCGGCACGCTCGATTACGCCCCCCCGTTCCAGACCATGCACGACCGGGCCTTCGAACTCGCGACTGACCTTGCGAAGGTCGCGCCGGAAGGACTCGACCGCGTGTTCTTCGCCAATTCCGGCTCCGAGGCCGTGGATACGGCGCTCAAGATTGCCTTGGCCTACCACCGCGTGCGCGGCGAAGGCTCACGTTTCCGGCTCATCGGACGCGCCAAGGGTTACCACGGGGTCGGCTTCGGCGGGATTTCGGTAGGCGGCATGGTGGCCAACCGCAAGGCGTTCGCCCCGGCGCTGATCCCGGGGGTCGACCACCTGCCCCACACCCATGACCTCTCGCAGATGGCGTTCAGCCGCGGCATGCCCACGTGGGGGGCACACCTGGCCGATGAGCTGGAACGGCTGGTGCAACTGCACGACGCCTCGACGATCGCGGCGGTCATCGTGGAACCCATGCAGGGCTCGGCCGGGGTAGTGGTACCACCGGTGGGCTACCTCGAACGGCTGCGTGAAATCTGTACGCGACACGGCATCCTGCTCATTTTCGACGAGGTCATCACCGGTTTCGGGCGGCTGGGGCATTACTTCTCCAGCGAGCGCTTTGGCGTCACACCGGACATCATCACTTTCGCCAAGGGCGTGAACAGCGGGATGGTGCCGCTGGGCGGCGCGATCGTGCGAAATGAAATCCACGACGCCTTCATGACCGGACCCGAGCACCTGGTCGAGTTCTTCCACGGCTACACCTACTCGGGGCATCCGCTGGCCTGTGCGGCCGGGGTAGCAGCGTTGAAGGTCTACGAGGAGGAGGGGCTGATGGCGCGGGCGCTTGCGCTCGAACCCGTGCTGGAAGCGCTGATGCATGAGCTGCGCGAGGAGCCGAACGTCATCGACGTCCGCAACCTCGGCCTTGCCGCGGCGGTGGAGTTCGCGCCGCGCGCCGGCGAGCCGAGCAAGCGCGCCATGGAAATCTTCCACTACTGCTTCGATCAAGGCGCGCTGGTACGGTACACCAGCGACATCATCGCCCTGGGACCTGCGCCCATCGCCACCGAATCTCAGCTGGAGGAACTGGTGGGGCTGGTTCGACGCGGGATCCGCGCCGTCAAATGATCCGGAAGGCGGGCGCGCGCGTCCCGCCAGATCGACCAACAAACCACGCAAGCAAGCGAAAAGGATCGAGATGAACTACTGCCCGCAATGCGCCACGCCAATGACCTTGCTGGAGGCCGGTGGGCGCCACCGCGCAAGTTGCCCGCAGCCACGCTGCGGCTTCGTCCACTGGGACAATCCGGTGCCCGTGGTCGGCGGCATCGTCGAATGGGACAACCACATCGTCCTGGTGCGCAACGTGGGCTGGCCGGAAAACTGGTACGGCCTGGTGACGGGCTTCCTTGAATCGGGCGAGATGCCCGAGGAAGCCATCGTGCGGGAAGTCCGCGAGGAAATCGGGGTGGATGCCACCATCGAGTCGTTCATCGGCATGTACGAATTCCACCGCAAGAACCAGCTGCTCATCATCTACCACCTGCGCGCGCATTCCGGCGACGTCGTGGTGCCGCCGGACGAAATCGCCGGATATAAATGGGTGGCAATCGACAAAGTGAAGCCATGGACGGCCGGGACGGGGATGGCGCTGCGCGACTGGTTGCGTTCGCGCGGCCTCGAACGGGAGATGTTCGACTTCAGCGACGCCAACAACTGAGGACTCAAGGCACCGGGTCGTAGCCCGAGCCGCCCCAGGGGTGGCAGCGCAGGAGGCGTTTCGCCGTGAGCAGGAGTCCGCGGCGAACGCCGTGCCGCTCAAGGGATTCGATGCAAAAGGTCGAGCAGGTGGGGAGGTAGCGGCAGCGCTGCCCAAGGAGGGGCGAGAGGAGTAGACGGTACGCGCGCACGGCGCCGATGAGGAGTCCGCGCACCAGGCGGCCCATGTCCACCGACGCGCCTGGATCAGGCTCCGGGGGCGCCAGCTTGCTGCGCGGCGTAGGAGGGTTTGGCGAAACGCCGGCTGCAGTAGTAGCAGTCGACGCTGGGCTTGCCGTCGAAGCGAAGATAGATCAGGGGATGACCGAGCGCGCCGCCGCCGCCGTTGCAGCCGGCCACTTCGTCGGCTTCGTCCACGTTGATTGTCTCTGGTGCTGCCATCGCTGCCTGACTCCGGTTTGGGGCCCGTGTGCTTGCGCCATCATGACCAAGCGTACGGGGTGGCTTATAGTACCAAAGTAAGTCTGGAATTCGGTCCTCGCCACCAAGGAGCATCCCATGGCCAAAGTAAGCATGAACTCGGTGTTCGCCATTTCCCCCGACGAGCTGTGGAAGCTGATTGGGAAGTTCAATGCGCTGCCCGACTGGCATCCGGCCGTCCAAAGCAGCAAGCTCGAAGACAACGGCCGCTTGCGACGCCTTTCCATCATCGGCGTGGGCGAGATCGTCGAGCGGCTCGAAACCATCGACGAGAAGGACCGGCTGTATCGCTACAGCATCGTCAGCGGCACGCTGCCGGTCGCCAACTACACCGCCACCCTCCGCGTGCGGGATGATGGCAAGGGCAAGGCACTGGTGGAATGGTCCAGTGAATTCGATCCCGCTGCTGGCGCGCCGGAAATGGACGCCATCAAGTCCGTCCAGAACATCTACCAGACCGGGTTCGACAGCCTCAAGAAAATGTTCGGCATGTAAGCCGGCGGCGATCCGTCGCCGGGAGGAAAAGAGAGAAATGTCAGAAGCGCGATTTACTGAAGACCACGCCTGGGTCCGGATCGAAGACGACGGCATGGCCGTGATCGGCATTTCGGAATACGCGCAGGAGCAGCTGGGCGACGTGGTCTACGTGCAGTTGCCCGATATCGGCCGCGACCTCCGCCAGGGCGACGACTGCACCCTGGTTGAATCGGTCAAGACCACCAGCGACGTCAAGTGCCCGATGAGCGGCCGGGTAATCGAAGTGAACGAAGCGCTGGCCGATTCCCCGGAAACCCTCAACGAAGCCGCGCTCACCGATGGCTGGCTGTTCAAGCTGGAGCCGAACGACGAAGCCGAATTCGAAGACCTCATGGACGACGAGGATTACGACGATTTCGTCGATGCCCTCGGCTGATCCCCACCTTACTCCCGCGCCTGCAACGCCCACTGCTGCAGGCGCTTTCTGATCCCTTCGCCCGCCGCCATCTGCGGCATCGATTCAACCCGGCCTTCCTGTCGTTCACGCTCGGCGATCGCGCGCGTGGCCAGCGCGAACGCGCCTTCCAGACCCCTGGCCCGGGGCAGCGCGTCGGCGAAGAAAGCCTGCCCGAAGTAAGTCCAGTAGCGCTCGTGTGCGCAGCCAAAGGAGTTTCGGTTGGCGGCGGCGGCGGTGATGACAATCGTATCGGGATTGGCCAGTTTCCCGACGAACGCCCCTGAATAACACGCCGACACGACCAGCACCCGATTCCTGATCCCGCTGGCATCCAGCACGGTCGCCAATTGATCGGGCGTGAGGTCGTTCAATCCAAGGGGAGGAAAATCGACCACCAGGTCCCCGTCGTCCGTTCCGTGCGAGGACAGGAACAGGAACAGGATGTCTTCGTCCGGCTGCATCTTCCCGCGCAGTTCGCCAAGCACGTAATCGAGGTTCGGGCGATTCGCCAACGGCAGGGTCGCCAGGGTGCGACGGCTGTTCACCAGTTCGATGCTGCGCCCCGCACTACCGAAGACCTCGCCGACGATTTTGCGCACCTGGTGCACTTCGCGCCGGAACACGGCTTCTTCGGCGAAAGCCGCAAAGCCGACGAAGAAGAAGTCGGTGTGCCCGGGCCGGCTCGGCGCCACCGCCTCGAGCTGCGCGGCCAGCAGTCCGGACTGCGCGTAGTACGCCGCCTCCACGTCCACCGGATCCGGCCCCGTCGATGCAGGGGCCTGGAGCAGCGGCGAGGATGGCAGCGCTGCGCCGAGGACGTGCAAGGCGGCCACGTAAGCACCGCCAAGCAGCCAGCGACGAACCGGGCCAGCCGGGGATTCCAGGGACAGCACGCGAACAAGGATGAGACCCGACCACGCGAGCATTACGCCAGCGAGCACCTCGTCCAGCGCCCAGGTCGCGGGCATTGCCACGTTGGCCTGGAGGACCCCGGCACCAATCCACGCGACCCACTGCGTGAGGTCTGCCGCCAGGCAGGGGATCAATACCGCGAGCGCACCGCGGCGCGCGCGGGCAAGGCTTGCGCACGCAGCAAGGGCCGCGAGCGTGAAGTACGCGCGACCGGCTTCCTGCGCCAGGCCTTCCATGGACAGGGCGAGCGGCCCCTCGGCCTGGTAAGTGGCGTCGACCGCCGCGCACGCAAAGAGGCCCAGGGACAGCGCGAAGAGCTGCCAGACCGACAGCTCGAAGGGGCCGGGACGCAGGCCTGTCGCCAGCTTCAGCCCGCCCTCGAGGTTGGCTCGTAGCGCGCGGAGTTGGCGTGAGAACAGTGTGGAAACGGGGGGATTGAGACCTGGTTGAGTCATGCGGTGCGCCAGCCAGGGGGCCAGCGGTCGATTGCGGGAGGCGGCGATTTCCGGCTCAATGTAACAGCGTCATTCAGGCCCATGAAAGGACTCGTCCTCCAGTGCTTACTTCCAGTTCACGGCGCGCGCTCAAGGCGCGGGCCCACGCCCTCAAACCCGTCGTCATCATCGGCCAGAAGGGCGTGACCGACAGCGTACTTGCTTCGCTCAGCGAAGCGCTCGACACCCACGAACTCATCAAGGTGCGCCTGCCAGCGTTCGAGGAACGCGGCGAGAAGATCGGGTGCATCGCCAGGATCGCCGAGGCCCTGGCGGCCGTAGCCGTCGGCAACGTAGGCCACGTGCTCATCCTGTATCGCAAGAAAGCCGAGTAGGCAGCAGCGCGCGAGCGAGGCGCGAATACGCATGAAAAAGACTACGCAGCTGATGGTGCTGGGCGCGGGCCCGGGTGGTTACACGGCGGCTTTCCGTGCGGCTGATCTCGGCCTTGGCGTCACCCTCGTCGAACGCAGCCCCTCGCTGGGTGGCGTGTGCCTCAACGTGGGCTGCATCCCGTCGAAGGCCCTGTTGCACGCCGCCAGGGTCATCTCGGACGTAAAGGACATCGCTGCGCACGGCATCACCTTCGGTGAACCAAAAATTGAACTCGACCCGCTGCGCCACTGGAAAGACAAGGTAGTCGGCCAGCTTACCCAAGGGCTGCAGGGCCTCGCAAAGCAGCGGAAGGTCGAAGTGATCACGGGCAACGCCCAGTTCACCGGCCCCAACACCGTCGTCATCCAACAGGACGGCGGTACGCTTGAGCTTGAATTCGAACAGGCCATCATCGCGGCGGGTTCCGAGCCCGTGCGCCTGCCCGGCGTGCCGGAAGACCCGCGGATCATCGACTCCACCGGCGCGCTGGCGCTCGCCGACATCCCGGCCCGCCTGCTGGTGATCGGTGGGGGCATCATCGGCCTTGAAATGGCCACCGTGTACGGCGAACTAGGCTCGAAGGTGACGGTGGTGGAACTGACCGACGGCCTTATTCCCGGTGCCGACCGTGATCTGGTCAAGCCGCTGGAGCAGCGTCTCGGCAAGTTGCTCGAGGCTATCTACATCGGCAGCAAGGTCAGCAAGGTGGTACCGCAACAGGACGGCATTGCCGTGGAATTCGAAGGCGGCAAGGCCCCGGCCAGTGCGGTGTACGACCGCGTGCTCGTGGCCGTGGGTCGGCGCCCGAACGGCGGGCTGCTGGGCGCCGACAAGGCCGGCGTGAAGGTGGATGCCCGAGGCTTCATCCAGGTCGACAAGCAGATGCGCACCAACGTGCCGCACATCTTTGCGATTGGAGACGTGGTGGGTAACCCGATGCTGGCGCACAAGGCGACGCACGAAGGCAAGGCGGCCGCTGAAGTGGCCGCCGGCCACAAGGTGGCGTTCGAGACCCAGGTCATTCCTTCCGTCGCCTATACGGACCCGGAAGTGGCGTGGGTGGGTCTCACGGAAACCGACGCTGCAGCGCGCGGCATTGCGTACGAGAAGAGCGTCTTCCCATGGGCCGCAAGCGGGCGGGCGCTCAGCCTTGGCCGTAGCGAAGGGCTCACCAAGCTCCTGTTCAGCAAGGACGACGGCCGCCTGGTGGGCGCCGGCATCGTGGGCACTGCGGCGGGCGATCTCATCGCGGAAACCGCACTGGCGATAGAAATGGGCTGTGACGCCGAAGACATCGGACTCACCATCCATCCGCACCCCACGCTGTCCGAGACCATTGGCATGGGCGCGGAAGTCTTTACCGGCACCATCACCGATCTCTTCATCCCCAGGAAAAAAGGATGACGACCCATGGCAACCCAGCCTGACAATGATCCGCAGGACCTGAATACCCGGGCACTGGCAGCGGCCGTGCACCAGGCGGAGTTGCAAACCCGGCAGCTGCTGGACACCTGGCTCCAGCGGCCTGGCGCGGCGCCGGCGAACGCCGACCCACTCAACATCTCCAACAGCTTCCAGCAGTTCGCAGTACAGCTGGCCAGGAACCCGCTGCCGCTGTGGGAAGCGCAATGGAAGGCATGGCAAAACACCCTCGGGAACGTCCAGAACCTGGTCGGTCGCTCGTTCGGCCGGGAAGATGCGCAGCCGAACGCCACGCCAGCCGATCGACGCTTCAAGGATCCTGAGTGGAATTCAAACCCGCTGTTCGAATTCATCCGCCAGACCTACCTGCTCTGCGCCAACAGCCTCCTCCAGCTCTCCACGCATACCGAAGGACTCGCGCCTCACGACGCGCACAAGGTTGCCTTCTACACGCGACAGTTCGTGGATGCGATTTCGCCCACCAATTTCGCCCTGACCAACCCGGAAGTGATCCGCGCCACCCTCGAACAGGGCGGTACCAACCTGGTGGACGGACTCCGGAATTTCTGCCAGGACATCGATCCCGCCACGGGCCAGCTGCGCACCCGGATGGTGGACACCACGGCCTTCGAGCTTGGCAAGAACGTGGCCACCACGCCGGGTTCGGTGGTGTTCCAGAACGATTTGATGCAACTCCTGCAGTTCTCGCCCACCACGCGCACGGTGGCACGGCGACCGCTGCTGATCGTCCCGCCGTGGATCAACAAGTACTACGTGCTCGATCTCCAGCCCGGGAATTCCTTCATTCGATGGTCCGTGGACCAGGGCCACACGGTTTTCGTGATCTCCTGGGTGAATCCCGATGCGTCGATGCGCGGGAAGGATTTCGCCGACTACATGAAGGAAGGCCCCCTGGCGGCGTTGGCGGCGATCGAGGCCGCCACGGGTGAACGCAACGTCAACGCCATCGGCTATTGCCTCGGGGGCACGTTGCTGGGCGCGACGCTCGCCTACCTGAAGCAGAAGAAGGACACGCGCATCCGCACCGCGACGTTCTTCGCGGCCATGCTCGATTTCTCCGAACCCGGCGATCTCGGCGTCTTCATCGACGAGGCGCAGATCAGCAAGCTGGAGGAGGCCATGAACGAACGGGGCTACCTCGACGGCAAGGAGATGGCCGCCACCTTCAACCTGATGCGTGCCAGCGATCTCATCTGGTCGTTCGTCGTTAACAACTACCTGCTCGGCAAGTCACCCGCGCCGTTCGACCTCCTGTACTGGAATTCCGATTCCACCCGCATGCCCGCGAAGATGCACGGCACCTACCTGCGCAACATGTACCTGCAGAACCTGCTCTGCGAGCCCGGCGGGATGGAGATCGACGACACCCCCCTGGATTTGCGCGACATCGACGTCCCCACGTGCTTCATCTCGACCCTCGAGGACCACATCGCGCCGTGGAAATCGACCTACCTCGGCGCCCGCCTGATGTCCGGGCCGGTGAAATTCATCCTCGGCAAGGCCGGCCACATCGCCGGTATCGTCAATCCGCCCGGCCCCCGGCAGTACGGCCACTACACAGGGCCGGCACCCGCCAGCACCGACGCCGACGGCTGGTTCGCGGCGGCCGCGTACCACCCCGAATCCTGGTGGGACACCTGGCAAGCGTGGTTGGCAGCTGAATCCGGCGGCGAAATCCCTGCCCGCAGGCCAGGCGAGGGCAAGCTGCCCCGACTGGAAGCCGCACCCGGCAGCTATGTGCGGGTCCGCCTGGACTGATTGCGGGCATCGGATCACGATTTTCTGCGGCAGGGCAAAAATTTACGCTTTGAGGGTGCCCCTCGATTGGTTAGACTGCGCGGGCTCCAAAGGGGGGTAACCTTCCGGGAGCGACGACCCAAATCCGGAGAGGTGCCAGAGTGGCCGATCGGGACTGACTCGAAATCAGTTGTACGTTTGCGCGTACCGGGGGTTCGAATCCCTCCCTCTCCGCCACAAAAAGGCCCGCAATTGCGGGCTTTTTTGTGGCGGAGAGGGTGAGTAAGACAGCGAACCCCCATGGTCCGACCAACTGGTGAGGCGAGTTTGGACGCGCACAGCGCGCCCCGAAGGGGTGAGCAAACGCCCAAGCGTTTGCGAATGCGTCCTTCACCGACAACAATGCGTGACGCAACAGATTCAAATTGCGGGCCTCGGCGGTATCGAGGCTTGCTGGACCGGATGCCCGTGGTCCAAGCCCAGCCGCCACGCTTGGACCGCTCGCTCGCCACCTGGGTGCCCAGGACAAAAGCATGATGCGCCATCATTGCTAGCGGTGCCTCGAAGGTTGACCACCACGAAGGCGAGGTCACCTGCCGTGAGGGATTCTCGCGAAGGTGACACAAGACTTTCCCAGATTTTCGATATTTCCAACTCAAACCTCATCAGAGAAGCCTGAAATGCCCCGTACTACCCCGCTAGCCGATATCCGCAATATCGGCATCATCGCCCACGTCGACGCCGGCAAGACCACCACGACCGAACGCATCCTTTATTACACCGGCCGCAAGCACAACATCATCGACATCCACGACACCAAGGATCTCAAGACGTCGACCACGACGGACTACCTTGAGCAGGAACAGAAGCGCGGCATCACCATCCAGTCCGCTGCGGTGTCGACCTTCTGGCGCAAGAAGAAAATCAACGTCATCGACACCCCAGGCCACGTGGACTTCACCATCGAGGTAAACCGTTCGCTCCGCGTGCTCGACGGCGCGGTCGTGGTGTTCGACGGCGTGGCCGGCGTGGAGCCCCAGTCGGAAACGAACTGGCGCCTTGCCGACAACTACGGCGTGCCGCGCATCTGCTACGTGAACAAGATGGATCGCAGCGGCGCCAACTTCCTGCGCTGCGTGGATATGATCAAGAAGCGCCTCGGCTCCCGCCCGCTCCCGATCCAGCTGCCGATCGGTTCCGAAGACAACTTCAAGGGCATGATCGATCTGGTCGAAATGAAGGCCCTGGTTTGGGAATCCGACGACAAGGACGCCGAGTGGCAGATCATCGACGTCACCGACGGGATGGCCGACAAACTGGGCATCACCGCCCCGAGCGACCGGGCCTTACTGGATGACGTCGAGAAATTCCGCACCGAACTCATCGATACCTGCCTCGAAATGGACGACACGGCGATGGAGGCCTATCTCGAAGGCGAAATCCCGTCCAAGGAAATCCTCCAGGCCTGCCTGCGCAAGGGCACCCTGACTTCAGCCTTCACCCCGGTGCTGTGCGGATCTTCCTACAAGAACAAGGGTGTGCAGCAGATACTGGATGCAGTGGTCGACTACCTCCCGGCGCCGACCGACGTGGCGTCGATCAATACCGTGGATGCGGACGGTATTCCCAATGGCGAGCGTAACTGTTCCGACGACGAACCCTTCGCCGCGCTCGCCTTCAAGGTCATCAACGACATCTATGGCGCGCTAACCTTCATACGCGTGTATTCCGGCGTGCTCACCAAGGGTGCTTCGATCATGAACACCACCCGCGGCAAGCGCGAAAAAATCGGCCGCATGGTCGAGATGTTCGCCAAGGACGCCAACCCCATTGAAGAAGCGCGCGCCGGCGACATCGTCGCGCTGGTCTCGCTGGCGGAAACCGAAACCGGTGACACGCTGTGCGACTCCAGCGCCCCGGTGGTGCTGGAACGCATGCGCTTCCCCGAGCCCGTGATCAGCGTCTCGCTGAAAGCCAAGGTCAAGGCCGAACAGGAGAAGTTCACCAACGCGCTCGGCAAGATGGTGCGCGCGGATCCTTCGCTTCGCCTCGAAACGGACCGCGAAACGGGCGAAACGCTGTTGCGCGGCATGGGCGAACTCCACCTTGAAGTCACCCTCGACCGCGTGCGTACCGAGTTTGGCGTGGAAGGCATCATGGGCGAGCCACAGGTGGCCTATCGCGAAACCATCACCCAACCCATCCAGGAACAGTACACGCACAAGAAGCAGACCGGTGGCTCGGGTCAGTTCGCCGAGGTGTGGATCAAGTTCGAACCCCTGGAACGCGGCGCCGGCTACCAGTTCGAGGACGTCACCGTCGGTGGCTCGGTGCCGAAGGAATTCGTACCTTCCGTCGACAAGGGCTTGCAGATGCAGAAAGAAGACGGCGTGCTCGCGCACTACCCGACGGTCGACTTCAAGGCGACCCTGGTGGACGGTAGCTACCATGACGTGGACTCGAACGCCCTCACATTCGAAATCGCCGCCAAGGCCTGCTTCCGTGAAGGCATGCGCAAGGCCAGCCCCGTCCTGCTGGAACCGGTCATGAAGGTCGAAACCGTGACCCCGGGCGACTATCTCGGCGATGTCATCGGCGACCTTAACCGTCGTCGCGGCATGATCCAGGACCAGCTGGAACGCGGCACCAACATCGCTGTACTGGCGAACGTCCCGCTGTCGGAAATGTTCGGCTACATCGGCCACCTGCGCGGCATGACCTCCGGTCGTGCCTCGTACACGATGGAGTTCTCGCACTACGATCCGGTTCCGCGCAGCGTCGCGGAAACGGTCATCGCCGCCGCGAACAAGCGGTCGGCCAGCTAAAGCGTGCGATGATTTGGAAATTGCCGGGATGGCGTTCCCGCCGCCCGGCAATCAGACCCAACCGATGTGTGGGTTGCCGAAGCGTTTAGAACCCACCCGCGACCTGGATGCTCCCCCTATCGCCCGATGCGCAGTCCATCCCGCCGCGCGGGCGTCACGCCTTCGATTCTCCCCGCGTTTAACTCCTGCGCTTCGGGGCAGCAGGCGCACTCATGATCCGTGGTCGATGAAGCTACCCACCCCTTCGCCAGCGTCTTCAGGCGGGAAATTAAGCTGCCGCCGTAACATTAGAGTCCTGCGCAGCAACGATATACGTTATTGCACGCAGGTGATTTTTCGAAAGTGCGAACGCTTGGTCGACCCAACGTTCAACCCCTTCAACAAGGTCGGTGAGGCTAAGCTCCATTAGCCGACGCTTTCGCCGGTTTTCGAAATCGAATTGACTAGGATTAGAGGTTACGTTCGAGGCGACAACCAGCCCAGTTCCTTTGGCAACTAATTTGTCGATTACGCCAATTTCGAAAAGGAACTCCGTGGTGTACCGGTTCGCGGATTTGACAATCTTTTGTGCTACGGCTCGATCAACTCGACTATTCAAAAGCGCCTCGGCACCCATGCCAGGGAACATGCCAAACAACGATTCAGGGAATCCACAGTGTGCGCCTCGTTCGGCGATTATCATGTCGCACGACAATGCCGCCTCGAAGCCGCCTCCTTGGGCCTCGCCCTGTAGCACTGCTAGTGTATTGATCTTGCGTGGAGCGAGTCCGGACGCATTTGACCAAACGGCTCGTATAGCAAGGAGTGCGTATTCTGTAAGCGACGACCTATCGCCCTTTTGAATACAATCTAAAAAGAATCTCAAATCCCCGCCTAATGAGAAAACTCCCGGCACCCGGGATGAAATCACTTTGCTCGTTACCGTCCCCCAACTGCCCAGGAGCAATTTTTCGTCTATTGCCCGAGCCGACTTGAGTTGCGCGAGAGTTACGCTTCGCCTCGCTTGGTCATGCAATATGCACCACAGCACGTTGTCTCTTATCGTGACCTCGAAGTCGCCATGATGTTCGGATTTAGGTTCGCGCGCGTGCGCAGTCCTCTCGGCCAATGCCGTCGCCTTCTTCATGTACCCTCCTGACACCTTGTGGCGGACGGCCCGTTATTGGGCTCTATTGCTGCCGCAGGGAAAACCCTTAAGAAAATTAAGTAGTTAAAGACGAGGGAACCTTACTCAGAAGGACTCTTGAGCGGGCATCATCCATTTAGATTACTTTTTTTATGACGAATTTCCTCTTCAACACACAGATGGGGCTGCTTGTTGGGTAAAATCAAATTTCAAGTAACCTCATCACCATTTAGGTGCCTGAGGTGCAATTGGGGTACGAGTGGGATGGACGTCACGACCGAGCAAATTGCACCAAGAATTCACGCAGTAGTGGTGGATTTGTTCCCCAACTTCCAGGGGAGTCTCAGCAATTCCCTCCGGATTAAGGACGACCTTGGCGCAGACTCCATGTCTATGATTTCACTAATGATTGCGCTGGACGCTGAGTTCGATGTCGAATTCGACCCGGCTATGCTGCCATCGAGCTCCTTGACGATAGGCTGGATTGAAAACTTTATCGTCACCAAGCTGAATCAAGACAAACCGACTTAATGCCTAGCCGGAGAGTCATGGTGACCGGGATTGGCGTTGTTTCAACTGCCGGCGTAGGGCACGAGGCGCTCTGGACCGCGTGCCTCAATGGACGCACGTCGGTCGAGCCGACGCCGCCGAGATGGGCAAAATATTATCTGGCCTCAAGTCAGGTTTGGTCGCCACTTCCCTCGGTTGATTTCACCGCCTACGGCTTGTCAAAGACGGATAAGCTTCTCTTGTCTAAACCTGCAATGCTCGGGTTAGTTGCGGCGCAGCAGGCTTTGGATATGTCGGAGCTACCTAAGTTATCCAACTGGAGGAACGCGATCGATCCATCCAGGAAAGCTGTACACGTCGGCACCGGCCTTGGCGCAGCCCAAACACCGTTCGACAACTATGCTGCGCACCTGCTTGGGCCGCTCAGATCGACGCTCGAGTTTTTGTCGGCCCAGAACGGGAATACCGGACACGCACAGGAATTGCTCCAGGCGCTCCAAGCCAACCCCCGCGTAAACCCACTGGTGATCTGCCAGACGATGCCTAATGCGCTCGCGGCAAACATTGCTATCAAACACGGCTTCCGGGGGGCCGTCGAAACCTACTGTTCGGCTTGCGCGGCCGGTACGGTCGCCATTGGCAAGGCGTTTCGTGCCATCAAATCCGGGGAAGCCGATTTCGTCCTTGCGGGCGGAATTGAACACCTGGCCGACCGTGCGGGCGCCGTGTTCATGGGCTTCGACCGTCTCCAAGCGCTCGCTGCACCGCACCAAGGCCTTGGCACCGAGAACCGCCCGTTCGACGTTTCGCGCAGTGGATTCCTTTTCAGCGAGGGTGGCGCAGCAGTCGTGGTGTTGGAGGATCTCGAGTCGGTTCTGCGGCGCGGCGCCAAGAATCTCATCCTTGCCGAGGTCGTTGGCTTCGGCGAAAGTTGTGACGCACATTCCATTGCTGCGGTCTCTTCGGAGCGCAATGCTTTCGATCACATGCTATCAATTGCGCTTGGGGAAGCCTCGGTAACTACAAGCCAGATTGATTACATCAATTCGCATGGCACAGGTACCCTCTTGAATGATCAAGTTGAGTCAGAATTCATCATGCGGCAATTCGGAACGAGGCCTTTGGTGAACAGTTCCAAGTCGATCTTGGGCCATAGCATCGGAGCGTCAGGGGCGCTGGAATTCGCGATTACGGTCCTCAGCCTCCGGCACCAAACGGTCCATCCGTCGATTAACTTGACCGATCCTATCGCCGATCTGAATTTTTGCACGGCTGCCACGAAGGCCCCGCTGGACTACGCAATCACACAAAGCTTCGGCTTCGGCGGACATAACGCAGCGCTAGTCGTTCGCCGCTCGGACCCAACCGGGATCCATTAGCATGCCACCTTCGATCAGGCACGACCCCTCCTGCATTCGGCGCGCTTCAACCTAGGAACTGCGTAGCGATGCAGCAATCACCGCATTCGCCCGTTGCCCGTTCCGCCCACCAAGGGCAGTCTGCGACCGAACTCACCTTCCGTCCCGAAAGCCCTAACATTTTCAATGCAGGGCCATTGGGGGAGCTTGCCCAGGCCAAGATCCGCTGCGGAATGAACCTGTTGCTCGTTGCATTGGGGTGCTTTGCCTGCTGGATGCAACCGTCACTTGAGTGGCGCCTGGTCGGCTATACCTTCCTGTTTACGGCCGCCTCCGCCCTTGCGCTCTTTGCTTGGGCAAAGCTCATCGTGGAGCGGCCACCGAACGACTACCGGCGGCTTGGCCAGCGAATCGCCAGCATCATCATCGATAACGTTTCAATTAGTTGGATTCTATATTTCGGAGACGAGATCCTGGCCGGCGCTTTTGCGGTGTATCTCTGGGTAACAATCGGGTACGGCGTCCGCTATGGACCGGGCTATCTCTACGGAAGCCTCAGCGCTTCAATGGTGGGTTTCATCCTGGTCGCCCTGACGTCCAACTTCTGGCGTTCTTTCCCGGCGCTGACGGTTGGGCTCGGCGTTGGACTCCTTATCGTCCCCCTGTATGTCAGCTATCTGGTCACGCTCCTATACGGTGCACTTGCAAAGGCAGAAGCAGGCGCCCGTGCCAAGGCGGATTTCGTGGCAAAAATGAGTCACGAATTACGAACACCCCTACACGGCGTCATCGCCCTGTCGGAATTGCTGCGTGGAGAGATCACGGACGCCCAGCGTTCAGAAATGACGAGGATGATTTCTACTTCCTCCAACACCCTGCTTGAATTGATCAACAGCATCCTGGACATCAGTAAGTACGAATCGGGATGCTTTGCCCTGCAGATCGAGGACATGGAGCTACATCAGGTATTGGCCGAAACTGTTGACTTACTCCTGCCTCACTCGTCTTCCAAAGGGCTTTCCCTAAGCCTGTATTTCGATACTCGGTTGGAAAGCAGGTTGCTGGGTTCGCCGCGGCAAATCCAGGAAGTGATCGTTAACCTTGGCGGCAACGCGATTAAATTCACCGATAAAGGTTCCGTGCAAGTCCATGTCACGCTGCCCAAAGTGCCGCGGGGCCCCGACTCCCTCACGATCAGCATCGTCGATACCGGCCCCGGGATGGATTCGGACTACCTCAATCGGGTTTTCGACCCGTTCTCGCAAGCGGACGACAGCGTGACCCGGCAGCACGGCGGCTCCGGCCTGGGCACTACAATTGCCCGTGACCTTATTGACCTGATGGCCGGCGAACTCAAGATCCGATCCGCGCCAGGCGTCGGGACTCGAGTCGACGTTGAACTTGAGCTGCCACGCCAGCAGCTAACTGCCGACGTCGCGCTCACAGTCCTGCCGGAGCTTATCGCGTTGATCGGACTTGGCACCGAAGGCAGAGAGATTCGCAAACGGTTTGACAACCTGCCTGGAGTCGTCATTCGTGAGTTCAGCATTGGGGAACTCCATCGGCTCCTGCCAACCCTTACGACCCAAACCTGTTACATCACGAACAGCGAGGATGCCGGCACGTTACTGCCAATCCTGCGAGCCGATCTTGCGAGGAAAGGTCGACAGTCAATACCCGTCGTCTTCGGGTATGGACTCGAGAACGAACGGCAGGTAGCGGTCGATGCAGGCCTCACCTCGTTCATATCAAGCGCTGCGTCTGATGCCGAGCTTACACGCGCACTACATCTGGCCGGAAAGCTTCTCCCCGCAGCCGCTCCTGACCTCAAGCTCACCAATGACGACGAATATAAGGGGTTGATCCTCATTGCCGAGGACAACAGCACCAACCAGGTGATCGCCCAGATGACCCTGGAGCGGGCTGGTTATCGTTGTTATGTCGTCGCCGACGGCGAAAAAGCGCTGGAGGAACTGCAGACAGGGGCCTACGACATGGCTCTCATCGACATGCACATGCCCCTGATGGATGGATTGGATGTTGCGCGTTTATACAATTTCATTTCCGCTACCGAGCGTTTTCGTACGCCCATCGTGATGGTAACGGCAGACAATCGTCCCGAACTCGTTGCCGAAGCCGATCTCGCGGGTATCACCAAGTTCGCCGTAAAGCCACTCCGACCCTCACAGCTCATCAAGACTGTCCAGGAATTGATGCTCAAGCGCCACGACGACTTGTCGTCGGTCGACCCGGATGCCTACGTCCAGCCCGACAACGAGCTTGAAGAGACGCCGGATATAGACGAACCATTGTTCGCGGAACTGATGGAATACATGAATTTCGAGGATGCAGAGCTGTTCTACGGTGAATTCACCGAAGACGCTGAACGCTACATCCAGACGGTTCGACAGGCCATGGAAGGCGAGGTAGGCGCCACCAGGATGCGCGACCACATGCACGCACTATGTGGTTCAGCGCGTACCGTCGGTGCCATGAAGCTTGCGGCTATTGCGAGGCGGGTCGAGTACAGCAAGGATGCTGAAATCCGCAGCGATTGCCGCAAGTACTCGGACCAGCTCAGCGACGTGCTTAACCGCACCATGGCCGAGGTCAACAGGCGACTGGACTTGCGCGAGGCCGCGATGCCTTCCGACGCAGAGCCGGGGTAGCGCTCCCCTCGCCTTTTTCGGAGCACGGAAAAAATAGGTTCGTCAGTAAAACCTGTGGGTAAGCTCTGGCTCGGGTAGTTTTCCAATTGCATGATAGAGCGCAATTTCCATCATGCCAAACGTTCGGAAGCCGTAAGCTTTTCTGATAGTGACTTTGGCTTTGTTGTTCAAGCCTTCGATGACGCCGCTGGAATACTGGAGTTGCCCCCCCCGGTTTCGTGGACACCCCACCGTTGGAGAAGGAGGAGTTCACGATGGCAGAGAAGACGGTCCGGTACACCCCGGAGTTCAAGCGACAGTTGGTGGCGTTGGTCCGCACCGGGCGGACACCGTCATCGCTGTCGAAGGAATTTGGGCCAAGCACCTGGACGATCGGGCTGTGGGTCAAGCAGTCGGCGCGTGATGTTGGGAGCGGCGACGGCGGGCTGACGAGCGCCGAGCGCGAGGAGCTGACGCGACTGCGTCGTGAGAATCGGCGATTGAAAGAGGAGCGCGAGATCCTCTCAAAAGCCGCGGCCTGGTTCGCCACGGAGAGCGTTGGGGCGCGCTCGCTTTAGCCCCGTGCACCGTGTCGCTGAACAGCCAGTTCTTACGTCCCGTCACGAACGGCCGGATGGCGTTCTCGCAGCGGTTGTTGTCTATCTCCAAGCGCCCGTCTTCGCAGTAGCGCGTAAGCCCCACCCAGTGGCGGTCGAGGTAGGCGAGTGCCTTGCCGAGCACGCTCCCGGGCACCACCTTCGGGCGTTGCACCTCCAGCCATTCGCGCAACGCCCGCAGCACCGGCAGACTCGCGGACTGGCGCACCGCGTAGCGCTCTGCG
>JAYTTZ010000308.1:0-14138 GCA_043744805.1 Gammaproteobacteria bacterium | reverse complement strand
GGCTGCCCGGGACCACCCTCATCAGCATCGCGCATCGCCCGACGGTCATTCCGTTCCACGCCCGGCAGATTTCCCTGAAGAGCGAAAACGGCCTTGCCTGTGGATGACGCAGTGCTACCCGCCAGGGCCTGAGGGGCGCGGTTGGCGCGGCCTGCGCCGAGGACCGTACCGCCACTGGAGCACGGCGGCTGCCCGGGAAATTCCAGTCAAGAATCGACCGTGGCTGACGCTAAGCCAAGGCATGGATCCTGTCCCGACAAGTCCCATAAGTGCCATTCGCAGTTCGCGTCGCGCGCGATTGCTGCGCGACCTGCGTTTCCCGCTGCTGTTTTGCGGCGTAGTCGCGCTGCTGCTAGGCCTCGGCGGCCATTATCTCGAAGCCCAGCAACGGGGGCTGGCGCGCCTCGACTTGCTGGATGCGACGCTGATCGGGGAACGACTCGCGGACACGAACCTGGCCAGCCCGATCGCCATCGGAAACGTCCGCACCCGACTTGCGGAGGCCCTTGATGCGCTGGGAACCCAGCACCAGATGACTGAATTCACACCGGAGGCGAGCCTCCATGCCCGCTCCGACGGCGAGCACCTGGTGGAACTCCACCGCGTAGTGGTCGAAGGCCGGCAGTTGCTGGCTGCGGTCGACGGCGCGGACCTCGGTGCGCAGGCCGTGTCCTTCGCGGGTGGCGTGCGCAGCGTGGCGATGGCGACAAGGGCAGAGGTCGCGGCCAACCTCGCGCGCGCCTCGCGATGCGGCGTCGCCCTTGCCGTGCTGCTGGCCGGGGCGGCGGTGCCGTGGCTTGGACGGCACCTCGCCAACGCAGGCCGCGTGCAGTCACCCGTCTTCGATGCCAAGGCCTTGCGCGTCGAAAGGGCAGCAAGCCAGTTGGCCTCGGCGGAGGCCGATGCACGGCACATCCTCCAGGTCGCCATGGACACCCTCGACGCCGCCGTGGTGGTCTTCGATGCCGACAACCGGTTCGTGTTCTGCAACAACACCTACCAGGCGCTCGCTAATATCCCGGCGGCCTTGCTGCGCCCGGGCACGCCGGCCGAGGACATCTACCGTTACCTCCTGACCCGCTTTTCCGAGAACCTCGGCGGCCGGTCGCTGGACGAGATGGTCGCCACGCAGGTACGGGAATTGCGCGAGGACCGCGCGCCGAGCGAGTTCGTGATCGGCAATCGCTGGTACCTCCGGACCAACAAAGTGCTTCCCGACGGCACCGTGATCGGGCTGCGGCCGGAGATCACTGCGGTCAAGCGCGCGCAGGCCGCGCTGCAGGAACGTACCGAATTGCTGGAGGTGGCGCTGGTGGCCTCCAACGATGGCCTCTGGGACTGGAACATTGAGTCCAATGACACCTTCTTCTCGCCCCGATGGAAGGCGTTGCTGGGCTATGCCGACGAGGAATTTGGCAACGATCTCTCGATGTGGCAGGCGAGCCTGCATCCCGATGAGCGCGATCACGTGGCGCGCGCCGTGGAAGCGCACCTCGACGGCAAGGCCCCCTTCGACCTCGAATACCGGATGCAGCACCGCAATGGCGAGTGGCGCTGGTTCCACGTGCGCGGCTCGGCGGTGCTCGATGCAGGCGGGCGACCGCGCCGGATGGTGGGCTGTACCACGGACATCCACGAACGCAAGGCGCAGGCCCTGGAAATCGAACGGACCCGGGCACTGCTCAGCGATGCCATAGAGACCATCGAGCCTGGGATTGTCCGGTTCGACCGGGACGACCGCATCGTTTTCTGCAACCAGCGCTTCCGTGACACGCACGGCTACGCGCTCGCCACCGCCGCTCCGGGCAGGACGGAACGCAGTCTGCTCGAGGACTTCCATGTCCGGCACCGCGCGAACCTGTCGCCGGAGGCGCGCGTGGCGCACATTGAAGCCCACGTCGGGCGCATGCGCAGTTTCACCGGCGTGGTGGAACGACGCGTGCGCGAGCGCTGGTACCAGGTCAACTACACCCCCACCAGCGACGGTGGCCTGGTGGTGCTGAGCACCGACGTCACGGCCTTCAAGAACGTCGAACTCAGGTTGACCAGCGCGATGCAGCGCGCCGAAGCGGCGAGCGTCGCCAAGTCGCAGTTCCTCGCCAACATGAGCCACGAATTGCGCACGCCGTTGAATGGGGTGATTGGCATGCTGCAGATGCTGGAGATCCCGGACATCGGCAGCCCCTACAACGACTACGTGAACGTCGCGCTACGCGCCGGCCGCTCGTTGCTCGATCTCATCAACGACGTGCTCGACTTCTCGCGGATCCAGTCCGACGGCCTGGTGCTCGAGGACATTCCCTTCGAGCTTAAGGAACTGGTGGCCGATGCGCTGGCGCCAATCGCCAGCGAGGCAACGCGCAAGGGCCTGCGCGTCGATCACCTCATCGACGCCGCGCTGCCTCTGGCATTGCAGGGTGATTCGCTGCGACTGCGCCAGGTGCTGGTGAACCTGCTCGGGAACGCGCTGAAGTTCACGCGCAAGGGCACGCTCAGCCTGCGCGCCACGCGGTTGCCGCCCGGTGCCTTGGTCCGGTTTGAAGTGGAGGACACGGGTGTCGGTATCCCGGCCGAGCAACTCACCCGGGTCTTCGAGCGCTTTACCCAGGCCGACACCAGCACGACCCGGCGTTATGGGGGCGCAGGTCTCGGCCTCGCCATCAGCCAGCAGCTCGTGCAAGCCATGGGTAGCGAACTGAAGATCGACTCGCACGTCGACGTCGGTACCCGCCTGTGGTTCGACCTGCCGTTGAGGCCCTCCGTACTGGTGCACAGCGAAGTCGCCACGGCGCCGGCGGCGACGGGTGGTTTCAGGGGCCGCGTGCTGGTGGTGGATGACGTCGAGACCAACCGCCTCGTGGCACAGGCGATGCTGAAATCCTTCGGCGTTCAGTCCCATGCGGTGGGCGGCGCGAAGGCCGCGTTCCGCTGCCTCGACGAACAAGCCTACGATCTCGTGCTGCTGGACTGCCAGATGCCCCATATCAATGGCTACGAGGCTACCCGGATGATGCTGGAACGCCACGGTGACGCGTGTCCGCCGATCGTCGCGATGACCGCGCACGTCGCGCCGCGCGACCGCGAAATCGCGGCCGAGGTTGGCATGCGGGATTACCTGACCAAGCCCATCTCGAAGGATCAACTGCGCGAGGTGCTGCAACGCTGGCTGACGCCCGCGATCGCCGCCGTGGTCACCCCGCGGGTGCAGGGCCGTCCGGGGGACGCTGAAGTGCTGTCGCCGGCGAAGCTCGAGGAATTGCGGGAGACCTTTGATACGGACGGCCTGAAGGGCCTGTTCACGACCTTCGAGCACAGCATGGAAGCCCTGATCGCGCGGCTCGAAGCAGGCATCGAGACCTCCCGGGTCGAGGAATTGCAGCAGGTCTGCCACGCGATCAAGGGCATCTGCGGGAATGTCGGTGCAATGCGACTATCGCTGCTCGCCAAGCGGCTGGAGGAGGCCGCGACGGCCGCGAACCTGGAGGAACTGGGGTTGGCGCCACGCCTGCTGCGTGAAGGGCTGGTGGAAGTGGCCGAGCAGTTAAGCGGGCGTCATCTCGCCGCCGCGTGAAGACCCCGGCTGGAGGCGCCGGGGCGGGGGCGGCGAGGCCGCAGCCTCACCGCCGGGATAAACGCCTTAGCCGCGCATCTTCACCTGTTCCCACGCCGGATGGAGGCTGGCCGCCGCACTCGGGCGGCTGTCCATGCGCTCGAACCAGGCGTTGATATTCTTGAGATCCGGGTTGAGGCCCTGGCCCACGCCCTTGGCGAAGTCCATGCAGCAGTAGAGCGTGATGTCGGCGAAACGCACCGCGTTGCCCGCGATGAAGTCACGACCGGCGATGAGGCCGTCGACCTTCGCCAGCCATTCCTGGGCGGTGGCCTTCAGATCCGCAGCGGCGCCAGGGATGCAGTGCACGCGGTTCTTGAAGAGCTCGAAGCCTTCGGCGAAGCGGAAGCCGTTGTACATGTTCTCGGTGATGTTCAGTTCGACGCGGCGCTGCCACATGCGGGCTTCGGCGCGCTCCTGGGCGGTGGCCCCGATCAGCACCGGCGTCGGGTGCAATTCTTCGAGGTATTCGCAGATCACGGCGGTCTCGGCGATTACCGTGCCGTTGTCGAGTTCCAGCGCCGGCAACTGGCCGCCCGGGTTGCGCAGCAGGTAGGCGCTCTGGCGGTTTTCACCGCCGAGCAGATCTACCTGCTCGGAAGGCAGGGCCAGGCCTTTTTCAATCAGAAACATGCGAACCACGCGGGGGTTCGGGCCGAACGAATCAATCAGCTTCATCTTGAGCCTCCAGGAAATTTTGTTATGGGCTGGCGCGGGCAAGCGCGCGGCGACCCTGGTCGGCCAGCGGGGTGCGCCGGGCAGGGCGCGGCCACGGTAGGCGGGATGCGGGCAGGCGTCAACCAAACCGGGCGTCTGCGGACTGCATGGGGAGGTGACGCTTTCGCGGCCGGCGTGCGGCGGTTAGCTTAGTCGCATCGACCTCCGCCACCGCCCCTGCAAGGAGCCCCCCATGCCCATTCCCAAGCCCAGTGCCGTCGACGTCCTGCACCTTGCCGAGCGCATCGGTTACCGCATCTCCGGGCCAGAGGCCGTCGAGTACGCCCACCTGATGGGCGGGATGCTGGGTGGCTATGACGCCGTCGATGCGCTCCCCGACGACCAGCCGCCGGTGCGCCACGCCCGCACCGGCTGGCAGTGGCCGGCACCGGGCGACAACCCGCACAACGCCTGGTATGCCCGCACCTCCATTCGTGGTGCCGCCACGGGCCTGCTGGCCGGCAAGCGGGTGGCGGTTAAGGACAGCATCATGGTGGCCGGCGTGCCGATGATGAACGGAGCCTCGGTGCTCGAAGGCTATGTGCCGCAGATCGACGCCACGGTGGTGCAGCGCGTGCTCGACGCCGGCGGGGAGGTCATCGGCAAAACTCACTGCGAATACTTCTGCCTGTCGGGCGGCAGCCACACCGGCAGCCAGGGCCCGGTGCATAACCCGCACCGCCGCGGCTATTCGTCCGGCGGCTCCTCCAGTGGCAGCGCGGTCGTGCTGGTGACGGGCGAAGCCGATTTTGCCCTTGGCGCGGATCAGGGCGGATCGATCCGCATGCCGTCGTCCTTTTCGGGCACGGTCGGCATGAAGGCCACCTATGGCCTCGTGCCCTACACGGGGTGCGCACCCATCGAAGGGGCCCTCGATCACGTCGGTCCCATGACGATGAACGTGCGCGACAACGCGCTGTTCCTCGAAGTGCTGGCCGGCGCCGACGAATATGATCCAAGGCAACGTGGGCTCAGTGTCGGTCGCTACACTGAAGGCATCGAAGAGGGGGTGGCCGGCATGCGCATTGGTGTTGTCAGCGAAGGATTCGGACTGCCGGTTTCCGAGCCCGGGGTCGACACCCTGGTTCGCGCGGCGGCGGCGCAATTTGCGCGGCTTGGCGCGACGGTGGAAGAAATCTCCGTACCCATGCACGCGCTGGGCGCTGCGATCTGGTCGCCGGTGGGTATCGACGGCCTGACGAGCACGGTGCTGGACACCCAGGGCTTCGGCCATGGGAGCACCGACTACTTCCCGGTCGACCTGATGGAATGGCTGTGGGCCCAACGCGGAAGGCGGAACGAGTTTCCACCCAACGTGAAGCTTTTCACCCTGGTGGGGCGCTACGTGACCGAACGTTACGGCTATACCTACTACGCCAAGGCCGCCAACCGGGTGCGGCGCCTGCGTGCCGGCTACGACGCGGCGCTGGCGCGCTACGATCTGCTGCTCATGCCGACCACGCCCATGACGGCGCAACCCCTGCCGCCACCGGATGCCAGCGTCAGCGAATGGTGCCGCCGCGCCACCGAAATGCTGGGTAACACCAGTCCCACGGATGTCTCGCACCACCCCGCCATCAGCCTGCCCTGCGGCATGGCCGACGGCCTGCCGGTGGGCCTGATGCTGATTGGGCGGCATTTCGACGAGGCCCGCATCTACCGCGCGGCCTACGCCTATGAACAATCGCGCCCGGGCTGAGCCCCACCGGCTGCTGGCGCCATGAGCCCACGCGACGACACCCTGGCCGACGAACGCTCGCCGATGGCCGCGACACGCTGTGAGTTCCTGGCCGTCGATGCCCTCCAGGACTGGATCGCCAGCCACTGCCTGCGCGACGGCCAGGTTGATCGATTGGAGGTGGAGCGACTCGCGGCCAGCGTGCGTCGCGGCGTGGCGCAAGGCCAGGTCTGGCGCGGTGAGTTCGTGGTCCGCGACCAGGATCTTGAACGCATCGTCGCGACCCGCATTGCCAGCGTGCCGGGCGACGCAGGCCATCTCTTGCTGCTGACCGAAGAGGTCACCCGCAGCCGGCTCGAAAGGCGACTTGGCCGCTTGCGCAGCCATGTGCTCGGCCTGATTTCCGACCACACGCCGTTGCCCGAGGTGCTGGATGCGCTGGTGCGCGAAGCCGAGGGCGTGGTGCCGCAGGGTTATTGCTGCTTGTGGCTGCTCGGCGAGGACGGCCGCGAGAGGGCAACCCGCCTGCCGCCCGGATTGCCACCGGCACTCGGCAGCGCGCTGGCGGTGCAGTTTCCGACGCAGGATGACCACGCAGCAGAGGATGGCGCCCCAGGCGCACAGCCCAGCACTGAACGCGACCGCGAGGCCGCAGACTGGCAAGGGCTGGAGGACTGTCTGCGCCAGGTGCAGCCCGGGATCTGCCGCGCCGCGCCGGTCCTGGTCGACGGACGGCAAGTCGGCCTGCTGGCCCTGTGGTGGGCGCGCGCGCACGAACCGGAAAACTTCGATCGCCAGCTCGCCGATGAACTGGCAAGCCTGGCGGGCAAGGCAGTCGAGCACGACAAGCTCCTCCGGCGCCTTGTCGAGCCGGTGATGGGGCCGTCGCAGTTCGACCTCCTGCTGCGCGAAAGATCCGCCCGGGAGGAGGCCAGCCGTTTCGAGCGCCTGCGCACCGGGGTGCTGGTCCTGATGGCCGAAGGCAAACCCTTGCTGGAAATCCTCGAAGCGCTGGCCTTGGGCATGGAGGCAGTCCTGCCTGGCGCACTGTGCAGCCTGCGGCTGTTGGCACCGCCGGATCACCGCCTGGGCAAGTGCGTGGCGCCCAGCCTGCCCGCCTTCTACCGGCAGGCGACTGATCGCCTGATGGAGGACGCCGGGATCCCCAGCCTGGGTAGCCGCACTGCCCGGGGCGAAAGGGTGGTGACCCCTGACCTCCAGGCGGATCCTGAATGGGCGCCGCTCCGGGGCGTTGCGAAGAGCGCCGGCCTGCATGCCTGCTGGGCCGAGCCCGTGCGCTCGGCGGAAAACACCGTCGTGGGATCGGTGGCTGTCTATCACCGCGGTACGAGTTTCAAACCCGGCGTCTTCTTCGTGACGGTGGTGGAGGAGTCCGCGCGCCTCGCCGCCCTGGCCATCGCACAGTCGCGCACCCAAGGCAAGCTCGCTGCCCGCGAAGCGCGCCTGCGCACCCTCGTGCGAGCCATGCCGTTTCTGATCTGGATGAAGGACACCCACGGCGTGTACCTCCTCTGCAACCCGCTGTTCGAGGAATTCCTGGGCGCGCGCGAAGCCGACATCCTCGGGCACGCCGACCATGACTTCTTCTCGCGCAGCGATGCGGACGCGTACCGCGCCACCGATCTCAAGGCAATGGCGGGCCGGGTCGCGGTGACCAATGAATCCTGGCTCAGCTTTGCGCGTGATGGTCGCCGCGGACTGTTCGAGACGATGAAGGTCCCGCTGCAGGACGCTGACGGCACGCTGATCGGCGTGCTTGGCATCGCCCGCGACGTCACCGGGCCGCGACGCCTGCAGGACGATCTGGAGCACGCCAAGGAGGCCGCCGAAACGGCGTCCCGCGCCAAGGGCGATTTTCTGGCCAATATGAGCCATGAAATCCGCACGCCCATGAGCGCAATCATGGGGCTCCTGGATTTGGCGCTGCGCACCCCGCTCACCGGCCAGCAGCACGACTACCTCGACAAGGCGCAGGGCGCGGCGCGCGCGCTGCTGGGCCTGCTCAACGGCGTGCTCGATCTCTCCAAGATGGAAGCGGGACAGCTCGCAATCGACGCCGTGCCGTTCGGGCTCGATGAGGTCTTCGAATCCCTGGGCGACCTCCTGGAACTCAGCGCCGAACGCAAGGGGCTCGAACTGATCTTCTTCGTCGATCCGCTGGTCCCGGCGCGCCTGGTGGGCGATCCGCTGCGCATCGGACAGGTGCTGACCAACCTTGCAGGCAACGCTGTCAAGTTCACCGAACGCGGCGAAATCGAAATCGCCGCCACCGTGGTTGCGCTCGACGAGCACGCGGTGCGCCTGCGCTTCACGGTGCGGGACACCGGGATCGGCATGGAAGACCTACAACAGTCGCGCCTGTTCCAGCCGTTTTCCCAGGGCGATAGCTCGGTGACCCGGCGCTTCGGTGGCACGGGGCTCGGGCTCGCGATCTCCCGGCGACTGGTCGAGGCCATGCAGGGCACTATCGAAGTGGAATCCTTTGCCGGCGTCGGCAGTACCTTCAGCTTTGAACTGCCGCTGGAGGTGACGACCGACAAGCGCAAGGCGCACGCGCCGCTACCCGCCGAACTCCGCGGCCTCAAGGTACTGGTGGTCGAACCCAATGAAACCGTGCGCGCGGTCCTGGAGACCCTGCTGGCCCAGCTTGGGTTTGGCATGGAACCCACCCGCTCGGCCGCAGCCGCGCTCGATCTGCTGGAGCGCGATCCTGCGCTGCGGCTCGTGCTGCTCGACGGGCGCCTGCCCGATGGCGAAGCCAGCGCCGTCGCCCACCGGATGCGCGCACGGGTGGGCGACGGGCGGCAGCTCGGCATCGTCCTCATGACCACCAGCTTCGCGGTCCACGAGGCGGCGGCCAGTGGCGATGCGGAGATTTTCGATCACTTCCTGCGCAAGCCCGTCACCGCCGACAAACTGCTCGACGCACTGCTGCAGGCCCTCGGCAAGTCGGCGGGAATGCGTGCCGGCCTGCGCCACCAGGACCTGGGGCTCGATCCGGCCAGCCTCGAATCCTTGCGTGGTGCGCGCCTGCTGCTGGTGGAAGACAACGACATCAACCGCCAGGTGGCGAGTGAACTGCTGGGTGTCGCAGGGATAACGCTTGCGCTCGCGCACAATGGACAGGAGGCGCTCGACGCCCTCGGAGCCGAGGACTTCGACGGCGTGCTGATGGACATCCAGATGCCGGTGATGGACGGCTACACGGCGACGCGCCTGATCCGCGCCGATCCCCGCTGGAACGCACTGCCGGTGATTGCGCTGTCGGCCAACGTGATGGCCGACGATCAGGCCCGTGCCCTCGCGGTGGGCATGAGCGTCGTCATCACCAAGCCGGTCGAACCGCGGGTGCTGATTGCCACCTTGCTGAAATGGATCCGGCCGGGGCTCGCGGGACGCGGGCCTGGGGATCTGGTGCCGGCAAGCAGGCCTCCGCCGCCCCCGGGAGGCTTGCCCGCTGGGTTGGTGCAGGTGCCCGGGCTCGACACTGCACGGGGCCTGCGCCACCTCGCCGGCAGCCCGGCGCTGTACCTCAAGCTGCTGAGGGATTTCGTGACCGACCATGGCGACGACCTTGCGGCCTTGCGCGAGCGCCTGGCGGCAGGTGACGTAGAGACGGCACAGTGCATCGCCCACACCCTCAAAGGTCTGTTGGGCACCCTGGGCGCAAGCGGCTGCGAACTTGCGGCCGCCGGCCTCGACCGCAGCCTGCTCCGCGCGGATCCGGCCGCCTGCACGCGGGCACTCGACAGCCTGGCCGCAAGCTTCGCGCCGCTGCTGGCCGGGATCACGGCGGGCTTGCCCCCGTTGGCGGCCTACACGCCAACCGAAGTCGCGGCACCGGACACCATCGCGCGCCAGCTGGACGAACTTGCGGCATTGCTCCGCGAGCGTGATCCAGATTGCGTAGAGCGTGCGGCCGGGCTCCAGGCCACGCTGCCCGCCTCCGCCGTCGAGTTGGGCACGCAACTCGCGCGTGACTGTCAGCGTTACGACTTCGTCGCCGCCCGCAAATCCCTTGACGCCCTGCGTGCGCAACTCCGGCCAGCACGCGATGGCGCAGATCTCCGTTACGATCCCCGTTAATTACTGGACGGCAAAAATTCCATGCAACCCGCCTTGACGACCGACCGGGCACGCGTGCTCATCGTCGACGACGAGCCCCTTAACCTCACCACGTTGAGCAGCCTGCTCAAGCACGAATACCGCATCATGGTGGCGACCTCCGGCGCGGAAGCCCTGGCCGCCGCCCGCGATGTGCGCCCGCAGCTCATCCTGCTGGACGTGAAGATGCCAAGCATGAACGGCTACGAAGTCTGCCGCCGCCTGAAGGCGGACGATGACCTGCGCGACATCCCCGTGATCTTCATCACCGTGCTTGCCGACGCCACCCACGAAACCCGGGCCTTTACCCTGGGCGCAGTGGATTACATCGCCAAGCCGTTCAACCCGGCCGCCGTACGCGCGAGGGTGCGCACGCACCTGCGTCTCAAGCAGCAAAGCGATCTGCTGTCCGAATACGCCTTCAGCGACGGGCTGACCGGCATCCCCAACCGTCGCGCCTTCGACGAGCACCTGCGTCGCGCCTGGGAGCAGGGGGAGCGGGACAGCACGCCGCTGTCGGTGCTGCTCATCGACATCGATTTCTTCAAGCGCTTCAACGACCACTACGGCCATGGCGCGGGCGACGACTGCCTCGCTCGCGTGGCGCGTACCCTGGCCACACGCGGTGAGTCACCGTGCGGGATGTTGGCGCGCTACGGTGGCGAAGAGTTCATTGGCTGTGCGAGCCCTTGCGATTACGGCGCGGCCATGGCGCTGGGCGAGCAGTTCCGCGCGGCGGTTGCCGAACTCGCACTGCCCCACGCGCATTCGGTAGTAGCCCCGGTGGTGACCATCAGCGTGGGGGTCGCCAGTGTGCGGCCAGGGGCGCGCCAGACGGCCGCTGATCTGGTCAGCCTGGCCGACTCGATGCTCTATTTCGCCAAGGCGTCGGGACGCAATGCCGTGCGGGGCCGGGCCCTGGAGGACTAAGGCCGATGTCCCTGGCGGGACCAGCGCGGCGCGCGCTGCCCGGGACCCGGGCTCAGGTTCGCCGCTCTGCGAGCGGCGGTGGGGTGTACTGGTACAACCAGGTCTCGGTGAGGCTTTCGCCGCCCAGCTGGAGCTGGACGCGCAGGTTGATCGGGCCTTCCGCGTCATCCGGGACCAGATCGAACAGCGCGCGATAGCCGCCGATGGCGTCGAGCGGTCGCACCGAGGGGATCTCGATCCGCCCCCGCGACGTTTCCACCTTGAGTTCCAGCGGCACGTTGCGCGCCAGCAGCGGCAGTCGGCCGCCGGAGAAATCAAGCGCGAAGCGCCACGAAAAATACTGCCGCGCCTTGCCAATCACGCCACCGATGCCGGTACGCGTGGCCTGCACCGTGGCCAGCGGCGGCAGCTCGGGCGGTTCACGGCCCCAGTTCAGCGTGTAGCCGATCAGGCATTCCTCGCCCACCGCCAGCGGCGTCCCGGGTGTCCAGAACGCCACGATATTGTCAAAGGTCTCGTCGGCCGTGGGGATTTCCACCAGGGTCACCGCGCCTTTGCCCCAGCTTCCCTTGGGCACTACCCACACGCTGGGACGCCGCTCGTAGAACACGCCGTCATCCTGGTAGTGATCGAAGTTCCGATCCCGCTGCAGGAGCCCGAAGCCCCGGGGGTTGTCGTCGAGGTACACGTTGAACCGCAGCTGGCGCGGATTCTCCAGCGGCCGCCACAACCATTCACCCGCGCCGGTGTGCATGGCAAGGCCGTCCGAGTCGTGCAGTTCGGGGCGGAAGTCGTGGGCGAGGCGGCGATCGTTCTCGCCCGTCTGGTACATGCTCGTGAGCGGCGCGATGCCAAGGCGCTCGATGGCGGTGCGCGGGTAGAGCGCGGCGTCGATTTCCATCACGAGGTTCGCGCCGAGGTGGATGTCGAAGCGATAGGCGCCGGCCACGCTCGGTGAATCCAGCAGCGCATACACCACCAGGTGGTCGGTGCGGGCGGCGGGGCGTTCGAACCAGAAGTGCGTGAAGTTGGGGAATTCCTCCGGCGTGGGCAGGCCGGTGTTCACCGCGAGGCCGCGCGCCGACAGGCCGTACTGCTTGTCGATGCCGACCGCGCGGAAGTAACTGGCGCCCAGGAAGGCGGTGAGGTCGGTGTCGGGATTCATGGCGTGGACCAGCCGGAACCCGGCGTAGCCGAGATCGGGCGGCAGTTGCCGGGCGTCCACGCCGCTGGTGCCGAAATCAAACCGGTCGGCCGCGTAGGCAATGGAGCGCGCCCGGCCCGCCACCACTTCGTGCAACTGGACGGGCTTCTTGAACAGGAAGCCGGTGTGGAAGAAGCGCAGTTCCATGCCGAGGTCGTCGGCGTGCCACAGCGAGTGATCGGGGCGGTAGCGGATGGCCTGGTAGTGATCGAAATCGAGTTTCGCCAGGGTCTCCGGCAGCGGCGGCGCGCGGTCGTCGTAGGGCGACGCGGCCAGGGTGCGGGCGCGCCCCTTGAGCAGTGCGTAGTCAAACGGCGCCGCGGGTTCGAGCGCGCTGGGACGGACCGGCAACCGCTCGCGTGTCTTGCCGCGGTCCGCCGCTTTGTCCGCGCCGGGGGCCGGGACGCTCGCGGCAAGCGCCAGCAGGCCGACGAGCATTTCACGGCGGGTCAAGGTGAAGGCAACGGGGACAGGATCATTCGACGACACAGCACAGTCCTTTCAGGTATTCGCTTTCCGGGAAGTTGAGCGCCACCGGGTGGTCGGCGCCAGCATCGAGGTGCGCCACGATCCTGGCCTCGCGCCGGGCGTCGAGTGCGGCACCGGCGATGATTTTCTGGAACAGATCCGGGCCCACGCCGCCCGAGCAGGAAAAGGTGAACAAGAGCCCACCGGGCTTGAGCAGCTTGAAGGCCAGCAGGTTGATGTCCTTGTAGCCGCGCGCGGCGCGCTCGGCAGTGGCGGCGGTGGGCGCGAACTTCGGCGGGTCCATGATGATGAGGTCGAAACTCCGGCCCTGGTCACGCAGCGTGCGCAGTTGCTTGAAGACGTCGGCCTCCACGAAGTCGACCCGGTCCGCCGACAGCCCGTTCAGTTCGATATTGGTCCGCGCCAGCGCCAGCGCGTCGGCCGAGGCGTCGATGGCGGTGACGTGGCGCGCGCCGCCGGCCAGGGCGCTCGCCGTGAAGCCGCCGGTGTAGCAGAAGCAATCGAGCACCTCGTCGACCTCGGCCAGTGCGCGCACCCGGGCGCGGTTGTCGCGCTGGTCGAGGTAGAAGCCGGTCTTGTGCCCGTGGATGGCGTCCACCGTGAAGCGCAGGCCATCTTCGTCCACGAGGCCGGGCAGCACCGGCCCTTCGCCGTGGAGCAGGCCCAAGGTGACGGGCAGTCCTTCCAGGGCCAGGACGTCGGCGTCCGAGCGTTCGTAGATCTGTGTCGCCGCGGTGTGTGCGAGCAGGGCCGACACGATGGCTGCACGCCAGGCAGCGGCGCCAGTCGACAGCAGTTGCAGGACCAGGAGATCACCGTAGCGATCGCACACGCAGCCCGGCAGGCCGTCGGCTTCGCCGTGGATCAGCCTGAGCGCGCGCCTGCCGGGCAGCAGTCGCGTCCTGCGGGCGATGGCGCTGGCGACGCGGGTTTCGATGAGGGCGGCGGACAGTGGGGTGGCTTCGTCCCACGACCACACCCGTGCGCGGATCTGCGAAGTGGGGCTCCAGGTGGCCCAGCCGAGGAAGCTCCCGTCGACCGCCACCACGGACAGGGTGCCGCCGGCGGCAGGCTCGGCCTCCACGCGATCGATCGCGCCGGAGAAGACCCAGGGGTGCTTGCGTAGCAGCGAGCGTTCCCGGCCGGCTTTGAGGATGAGGCGCGGTGTGGTGCCGGCAGGCAGGCGGGGAGGGCGATTCACGGCGGCGGCTCCAGCAACGGGGGGTCGGTCGGGCAGGATAGTGGCCCTGTCCAGCAGTGGCCAGCACGGGGGCTTGTGGCCAGCTGTGATAACGGTGTGCAATCGGGCAGCGACGCGCGTGACCACCCCAGGATTGAAGGCCATGGCGCCGAGGGCGATGTGGTGCTTGCGTTGTCACGAGCAT
>JAYTTZ010000307.1:0-3588 GCA_043744805.1 Gammaproteobacteria bacterium | reverse complement strand
ACCCGGAGCCTGCGGAAGCCAAGGCCTGCCGCGGCTGGCTGGCACGCCAGATCGAACTCGTGAACCCCACGCTCATTCTTTGCGTGGGACGCATTGCGGCGCAGAACCTGCTGGGCGTGAGCACGTCAATCGGCAAGCTGCGCGGCCAGCGCCATGAGTACCTGCCGCTCGGGATTCCGGTGGTGGTGACCTGGCATCCGGCCTACCTGCTGCGCTCGCCGCTGGAGAAGCGCCGCGCGTGGGACGACCTGCGCCTGGCGCGACAAGTGTTCGAGGAGCGCGGGTGAACGCCAAGCCGGCGCCCCTGCCGGTCGTTGCCCTGCGACCAATCCGGGATCACGACCTGCCGGCCATCGCCGACATCGAGGCCCGGTCCTACGAATTCCCCTGGTCACAGGGCATTTTCAATGACTGCCTGCGCGCTGGTTACTGCGCGTGGACCCTCACCATGGGCACCCAGGTCGTGGGTTACGGGATGCTGTCCGTGATGATCGACGAAGCGCACCTGCTCAACCTCTGCATTGATCCGGACCACCGCCGGCACGGCCATGCCCACGTGCTGCTGGAGCACCTGATGAAGATCTCCCGCGACCACGGCGTCCTCATCATGTTCCTCGAAGTGCGGCCCTCGAACGCCGGTGCCATCAAGCTTTACGAAGACGCCGGCTTCCACCGCGTGGCCGTGCGACGCAACTACTATCCTGCCCGGGAGGGCCGCGAGGATGCGGTGGTGATGAGCCTCCGGTTCGAGCCTGCGGCGGCGCGGTCTGCGGTTGAATCACCTGTCGATCCGGGCTAGCCTCCGGCTCAATTCCAACCAGTATTGCCCGGGGTTTTTCTCGCCATGACAATTCGCTTGCGCCCGATTCATTCCAGCGTGCTTGCCGCGCTGCTGCTGGGAGCCGCCGCTTCCGCGTCCGCCATCGATCGCCTTGCCGTGGAATTCGCCACCTCGGACGACAGCCGCACCGACGCTGATCGCTACGGCGCCACGCTGGCCTGGAACATCGGCGGGGAGTGGTTCAAGGCCTATGACTGGGCACTGCTGACCTACGTCGAAGCCGGCATCAACGTGTGGGACGGCAAGAAGGGCCGCACCGGCAACGGGACCAATGTAGATGGGCACGTGACGCCGGTGATGCGCCTCCAGCGCGATCTCTCCACCGCGCTGCCGGTGTTCGTGGAAGCCGGCGTGGGCCTGCACGGCTACTCCGATACCAAGCTCGGCAGCCGCGATTTCGACATTCCCTTCGCCTTTGGCAGCCATTTCGGTGCTGGCCTGCGCTTTGGTCCGGGCAGCAAGTTCGAAGCCATGTACCGCTACCAGCACCAGTCCAACGCGGGCCTCGGTGACGACAACCCGGGCATCAATTTCCATATTTTCACGGTCGGCTACCACTTCTAGCCGGTGCCTTGTCCATGCCCCGCGCGCAGTCGGCGGGGCGTCCCCGACGGCGGCTCAGGCCGCCGTTGGCAGTTTCAGCAGCGCTTCCCCCATGCGCAGCGCCTTGCCGGTCGCGATGCCTTCCGCCAGCTCGAACCCGGGCGGCGTGAGCACGATGATGGTCGAGCCGTGCTCGAACCAGCCCATCTCATCACCCTTTCGCGCCGAGGCTGCACAGACCAGACGGTGCGGCCCGCGATAGCCCAGGTGCAGCAGCAGGTCCAGGCAGTGCAGCCGGATGCTGGCGACCATCACCGCCGCCACCGGCACCAGGGCGAAGACCTGCCCGGTGGCGTTCAGGTGGCAGCGGAGCACCGCCCGCTCGTTCAGGCAGAAGAGCCGCTCGATGCGCTTGACGGCGATCGGGTTCACGTTCCAGGTGTCCCCGGCGTGGTAGATGACTTCATCCAGCGTGCAGTCGTGGGGTGCGTGGAAGCGGTGGTACATCACCGAGGTCAGCCGCAAGGTGACGTAGCGCCCGTCGCGGAAGCTCGCCGTGGTGGCCGGGTCGAGCAGCAGGTCGGCAAGCGCGTAGGACATGCCTTTGGCCTGCAGCAGCTGGCCATCGGCGATGGTGCCGCAGGCGCCAACAATAGCGTCACATGGGCTGGCCATGATCAGGGGATCGGGATCGATGGGCCGTGCACCGGCGCGGAGCCGACGGGTGAAGATGTCGTGGATGCTGCGGTAGTCGGCAGGCTCGGCTTCACTCAAGTCGAGCCTGGAGAACGTGTGCCATACGGCCAGCGCCAGGCGTACCACCAGCGGGTTTTCGATCTTGCTGAGCCGCCCCATGCAGCGCGTAACCCACAGGCGCGGGATGCGGTTCGTCAGGAGGAAGTTCAGGTCCTCCTGCGCGCCAAGGCGACCCAGGACGCGGCGTAGGCTGGAAAGTCCGTTCAACACTGCTTGCATGAAAACCCCGGAGGGAAGTTGTGACCGACTACAGGACCCTGGTGGGCGCAGGCGCAGCCCTGCTGCTGGTAGCCGCGCTGCCGCGCATCCTTGAACGCCTGAAACTGTCGCGCGCCAAGCATCGTTCGCTGGCTGGGCATTCCCGGATGGCGAAGCGGATAGCGTCGATGGTGCCGTTCTACGAATACGCTGAAGCGCAGATCTTCCAGGTGGATGGCGCGCCGCAGGACATCGTCGCGCGCCGGCGGCAGGCTTTCGAGCGTCTCGCCGCACGCTGCCAGGAAAAATACCCGCAGGGGCTCGCCCTCACCCGCGCAGCGGCGACCTACCTCTCGGACCTGCAATTCACCTCGGCCTACCGGGTGCCGTTCCAGTTCAGCCGGTATGTTCGCACGCACCTGCCAGCCACGCCCTTCGCGAAGGCCACGCACGGCAATCGCCTCATCGATGTCGACGGCAATGAACTGCTCGACCTCACCGGCTCCTATGGCGTGAATGTACTGGGCAATGATTTCTACAAGGCGTCCATCGCCGCGGGGGCCGACATCGCCCACGACCTTGGCGCCGTGCTGGGTTATTTCCACCCGGTGGTGGTCTCGAACGCGCAGCGCATCGCGGCCATCGCGGGTCTGGACGAAGTGTCCTTCCACATGTCAGGCACCGAAGCCGTGATGCAGGCCGTGCGTCTTGCGCGCTACCACACCGGACGCTCGCACCTCGTGCGCTTCTGCGGCGCCTACCACGGCTGGTGGGGTGACGTGCAGCCGGGTCCGGGCAACCCGGTGGCCGCCGACGGCACCTACACCCTGAAGGACATGGACGAGAAAAGCCTCGCGGTCCTGCGCAGCCGCAAGAACATCGCCTGCGTGCTGGTGAACCCGCTGCAGGCGTTGCACCCCAACAGCCCGGCGCCGGGTGATTCCTCGCTGATGGCCGCTGGACGGCGCGCGCATTTTGATCGCGCCGCCTACGCGGACTGGCTGCGGCGACTGCGGGCGGTGTGCACCGAACGCAAGATCCCGCTCATCTTCGACGAGGTGTTCGTGGGTTTCCGGCTGGCGCCGGGCGGCGCCCAGGCATACTTCGGCGTGAAGGCCGACTATGTCACCTACGGCAAGACGCTCGGCGGGGGCCTGCCGGTTGGCGTGGTCTGCGGCCGGGCGGACCTTATGCGCCGCTTCCGCGACGACCGCCCTGCGGATATCTGCTTCGCACGCGGCACCTTCAAT
>JAYTTZ010000306.1:0-3608 GCA_043744805.1 Gammaproteobacteria bacterium | reverse complement strand
CGGAAGGAAACTGCCATGCGAATGATGCACACGATGTTGAGAGTGACCGACCTTGATAAGGCACTGGCGTTCTATTGCGATGTCCTCGACATGAAGCTCATCCGCCGCAAGGACTACCCCGAAGGCAAGTTCACCCTGGCGTTCGTGGGCTACGGTGACGAAACCAACGCCTCGGTGCTGGAGCTGACGCACAACTGGGACACCGACGCCTATGAAATGGGCAGCGCCTACGGCCATATCGCGATTGGCGTCGCCGACGTCTACGCAACCTGCGATCAGGTAAAGGCGCGCGGCGGCAAGGTGGTGCGCGAAGCTGGTCCGATGAAAGGCGGCAAGACGGTCATTGCCTTCGTCGAGGACCCGGATGGTTACAAGGTGGAACTGCTGCAGGACGAACCCAATCCGGGTTGATCGGCAGCTGTTTCGAGCTTATTCAGGCGGAAGGCTGTGCTACAGTGCCGCCGGTTTTTCTGCCAGACGGCACTCAGGTGCCGAATCCCCTGCGCCCGCTGAAGTTGGGCCAATTGCCGATGGAGGGCGTTCAATGAATCGACACTACCTGTCCAAGCTGTTTCTGATGTTGTTCGCGCTCGTCGGCGCGGCTGGCGTGCAGGCTGCCGACGATGCCTCCCAGGTCGTGCAGCACACGACCAGCGAAGTGATGAATCGCGTGCGTGCCGAGAAGGAAGCCTTGAGATCCGAACCGGCGAAGATGTACTCGCTGGTCTCCCGGATGATCTTTCCGCACTTCGACTTCGAGATTATGTCGCAGTGGGTGCTCGGGGCTTCCTGGAAGACCACCGAACCGGCCAAGCAGCAGGCCTTCGTCGAGCAGTTCCGTCGCCTCCTTGTCCGCACCTACGCCACGGCACTGCTCGAATATTCCGACCAGACCATCGAATATCCGCCCACCGAGCCGTCGAACAACCCCAAGACCGCGACGGTGAAGCAGGACATCCGCCAGTCCGTTGGCAAGGTCTTGCCGGTGGTCTATCGACTCCACAACAAGACCGGTGACTGGAAGGTGTTTGACGTGGAAGTCGACGGTATCAGCCTGGTAAAGACCTTCAAGTCGTCCTTCGCCTCTGTCCTCGTCGACGGCGGCATCGACAAGCTGCTCGATAACCTGAAGGAAAAAAACAAGGACCTCGGCGCCTGAGCGCCGGGTCGAGAGGAATCGCGAGGAACAATGCGCAACGAAGACATCAAGTCGCTGATTGAATCCGGCCTGCAAGGCGCCGAAGTCCAGGTTGACGGCGATGATGGTGTGCATTTCGCCGCCCGCGTCGTGTATCCGGGCTTTTCGGGCCTGTCTCCCGTGAAGCGCCACCAACTGGTCTACCAGTCACTTGGAGACCGCATGCAGCAGGCCATCCACGCCCTTTCGCTCCAGACGCTGACACCGGATGAGTGGCAACGCCAAAAGCCGTTCGCCTCCCTCTGACCGGCGCACGACATGGACAAACTGATTATTCAAGGTGGTGTACGGCTTCAGGGCGAAATTCGCATTTCCGGCGCCAAGAACGCCGCCCTGCCGATCCTCGCCGCGACCTTGCTCGCGAACGGTCCGGTCACGATCTGCAACATTCCCCACCTGCACGACATCACGACCACGATGGAACTTTTGGGGCGCATGGGGCTCGAGCTCACGGTCGACGAAAAAATGGGCGTCCACGTAGACAGCTCGACGATCAGGGAATTCTTCGCACCCTATGAACTGGTCCGCACCATGCGGGCGTCCATCCTGGTGCTGGGTCCGCTGCTAGCCCGCTTCGGCCGCGCCGATGTTTCGTTGCCCGGTGGCTGTGCCATCGGTTCCCGGCCGGTCAACCTCCACTTGCAGGGGCTGGCTGCGATGGGTGCGACCCTCAGCGTGGAGGGCGGTTACATCCGCGCCACCGCCAAGCGCCTGAAAGGTGTCGATCTCTGGATGGACCTCGTCACCGTGACGGGCACCGAGAACCTCATGATGGCGGCCACCCTTGCCGATGGCGTCACGGTCATCCGCAACGCCGCTCGCGAGCCCGAAGTGGTAGACCTCGCCAACTGCCTCATCAGCATGGGCGCGAACATCGAAGGCGCCGGCACCGACACCCTGCGCATCGAAGGGGTCGACGAACTCCACGGCACGACCTACGAAATCCTCCCCGACCGCATCGAAACGGGTACCTACCTGGTGGCGGCTGCCATGACCGGCGGGCACGTCAAGCTCAAGAACACCCGGCCAGCGCTGCTCGAAGCCGTGCTGGCCAAGCTTACCGAAGCCGGCGCGCATATTACTTCGGGCGAGAACTGGATTGAACTGCAGATGGACGGCCGGCGTCCGCGCGCCGTCAGCCTGCACACCACGCCGTACCCGGGTTTCCCCACGGACATGCAGGCGCAGTTCACTGCGCTAAACGCCATGGCTGAAGGCACCGGGGTGATTACCGAGTCGGTGTTCGAAAACCGCTTCATGCATGTGCTGGAACTTCAGCGGATGGGTGCGCAGATCAAAGTGGAAGGCAACACCGCCATCATTACCGGCGTACCGCAGCTGAAGAGCGCACCGCTGATGGCGACCGATCTCCGCGCCTCTGCAAGCCTGGTGCTCGCGGGCCTCGTGGCCGATGGCGCGACCGAAGTCGAACGCATCTACCACATCGATCGCGGCTACGAGACCATCGAGGAGAAACTCTCGAACCTCGGCGCCCAGATCCGGCGCGTTCCTGCCTGAGCGCAGGATCGCCTTAGTCGCGCGCCGCCCGGAACCAGCGCCATGAACAGTTTTCCCAGCAGCGACCAGCTCATCATCGCAGTCTCCAAGGGACGCATCCTGAAGGATGCCCTCCCGCTGCTTGCCAAGGTTGGCGTGGCGCCGCTGGAAGACGTCAACGTCTCGCGCAAGCTCATCCTCGATACCAGCAATCCCGCCATCCGCCTGGTCATCGTGCGCGGCAGCGACGTGCCAACCTACGTGGAATACGGTGCGGCTGACGTGGGGGTCGCCGGCAAGGACGTTCTGCTCGAATATGACGGCGATGGCTATTACGAACCGCTCGATCTCAAAATCGCCCGCTGCCGCCTGATGGTGGCGGGACCCGAGAGGGCCGTCGCGCAACCCAATCGCCTGCGGGTGGCGACGAAATACACGAGCCTCACCCGGCGCTGGTACGCCGAGCGGGGCGTCCAGGTGGAACTCATCAAGCTCTACGGATCGATGGAGCTCGCACCGCTCGTAGGCTTGGCGGACCGCATCGTCGACCTGGTCGATACGGGGAACACCCTTCGCGCCAATGGGCTCGCGCCGCTCGAACACCTCTACGACATCAGTTCACGCCTCATCGTCAACAAGGCTTCGATGAAGACGAAGCACGCCCGCGTCACCAACCTCATCGGCGCGTTGGCCGAAGTCGTGGGTGAAACCTCGCCATGGCGATCAGCCTGAGCGCGCCCATTCGCCGACTCGACAGCGCCGCGCCGGGGTTCGACGGCGAACTGCGCGCGCTCCTTGCCTGGGACGACGCGACGGACGACGCAGTGCACGGCACCGTCCGGAACATCCTGGCGCAGGTACGGCAGCGAGGCGACGACGCCGTGGTTGAATTCACCAACCGCTTCGACCAACG
>JAYTTZ010000305.1:0-3614 GCA_043744805.1 Gammaproteobacteria bacterium | reverse complement strand
CCACCATGGGCGTGCGTGAATTGAGCCAGCACGTCGACTCGCTGATCATTGTGCCCAACGACAAATTGCTGTCGGTGCTGGGGCCGGACATCAGCATGCTGGATGCCTTCAAGGCAGCGAACGACGTCCTGCGCGGCGCGGTGGTCGGCATCGCCGAACTCATCACCTGCCCGGGCCTCATCAACGTCGACTTCGCCGACGTGCGGACGGTCATGAGCGAGATGGGTATGGCGATGATGGGGACCGGCCGCGGCCGGGGCGCCAACCGCGCCCGCGATGCCGCGATGGCGGCCATCGCGAGTCCGCTCCTCGAAGACATCGACCTCGCCGGGGCCAAGGGCATCCTGGTCAACATCACGGCCGGCACCGACCTCGGCATGAAGGAGTTCGCCGAAGTCGGTAACGCGGTGCGCGAATTTGCATCCGACGATGCCACCGTCGTCGTGGGTACCGTGATCGACCCGTCCACGGACGGCGAAGTACGGGTAACCGTGGTGGCCACGGGCATCGGTCCGGGCGCGCAGCGCAGCGTTGCTCCCGAGCCGCACCGGAGCGTGGGGACGTCCCGCGACCAGGCCGCGTCGATCGCGATCGTCGCGCCGCCCGCGCCACCGGCGCCGCCTACCCTGACGGAAGCCATGCAACCCAATTACCGTGACTTCGATCAGCCGCCGGCCCAGCGTAACAAGGCGTCCGAAAAGCGTGACGGGTTTGGCGCCGCCGCTTCGACGACCACGAACTTCCTGGACATCCCGGCATTCCTGCGGCGACAGGCGGACTGATTCGACCCCGGACCCCCGTGCACCGAGGATTCAGCCTCCCACCACCACCGTGGGGGCGGACCCCGGGGCTCGTCCGGGACGGGCGTCGCGTCAGTCGCGATTTGGGTTTTTCGCGAGTTTGACCTCGCGTGGTAGCATTCGGGCAAACCAGATCCGGGCAGGAGGAGCAGCGAACTGATGTTGAACCAACGAACGCTTAAAAACGTGATCCGCGCGACGGGGGTCGGCCTCCACACCGGCAAGAAGGTCTTGGTGACGCTCCGGCCCGCGCCAGTCGACCAGGGCATCATCTTCCGTCGCATCGACCTCGACCCCGTCGTTGAAATCCCGGCCCGCGCCGAAAACGTCGGCGACACCAGCCTCTCCACCAGCCTTACCCGTGACGGCGTCCGCATCTCCACCGTCGAACACCTGCTTTCTGCCTTTGCCGGCCTCGGCATCGACAATGCCTACGTGGATCTGAGCGCCGCCGAAGTCCCGATCATGGACGGCAGTGCCGGACCCTTTGTCTTCCTGCTGCAGTCCGCAGGCTTCCAGGAACAGAACGCACCCAAGCGCTTCATTCGCATCAAGAAGTCCATCACAGTCCAGGACGGCGACAAATGGGCGCGCTTCGAGCCGTTTTCAGGCTTCAAGGTGTCCTTCGCGATCGAATTCGACCACCCGTTCTTCCAGCAAAGCAGCAAGCACGCCGAAATCGACTTCTCCACCACGTCCTTCGTGAAGGAAGTGAGCCGCGCGCGCACCTTCGGCTTCATGCGCGAAGTTGAATGGCTGCGGGGCCGCAACCTGGCGCTGGGCGGCAGCCTCGACAACGCCGTGGTGGTCGATGACTACCGGGTGCTGAATGAAGACGGCCTGCGCTACGAAGACGAGTTCGTGAAGCACAAGATCCTCGACGCGATCGGCGACCTGTACCTCCTGGGCCATAGCCTGATCGGCGCTTTCCATGGCCACAAGTCGGGCCACGAGTTGAACAACCAGTTGCTCCGCAAGCTACTCAGCACCCGCAGTGCCTGGGAACAGGTCACTTTCGACGCCCACGAGGATGCCCCGATCGCCTACGCCCAGCCGCTGCCCGCGCACTGAGGGAGGGCATACCCCGCCCTCAGCGCGGCGTGTCGACCCGGACCAGGATCCGGGCGATGTGGGACAGGGCAGGCGTCTGGCCCGCCTTTTCCAGCAGTTCAGGAACCTCATAGCGGAGTCGCGTCGCCCACACCGCCGAACTCGCCGTCAGCACCAGCGTATCCCCTCGCGTCACCGCCACCTGCACTTTGTCCCGCAGCAATTCGGGCAGCCAATCGCGCACCACCGCGTCGATGCCGCGCAACTCCTCGGCGCGTTTGACGAGTGCGTTGAGCGTGGGGTCGAGGGAAACGATGGTGCCAATGCGCGTGGGTTGTTTCATACGGTCGATCGCCTTTTTCGGGGGGCACGGGGCAAGCGCCGTGGAGGTGCCTGAACTGCGGGTTGCTGTCACATTAGCCGCTGCAAGTCGTCTGTTACACTAGCCAGCCATTTTTCAACGTGGCCCCGCGCGGGCCGTCCTGTCGACCGAAGCTTCTCGAGGACTGTATGACTGACACCGCCGTTTCGCTTCCGCGCCGGGTACTCCGCGCCCTGTTTGGCAGCCGAAATGAACGTTTGCTGAGGAAGATGAGCCGGTCGGTCGAGGCCATCAGTGCCCTCGAAGCACCGCTGGAGACCCTTGGCGACGACGAACTCCGGGCGCGGACTGGCTTGCTGAAACAGCGGCACACCGACGGCGAAACCCTCGACAGCCTGTTGCCGGAAGCCTTCGCCATTGTCCGCGAAGCGGGCAGGCGGGCGCTCAACATGCGCCATTTCGACGTCCAGATGATAGGCGGCATCGCACTCCACGAAGGCCGCATCGCGGAAATGCGGACCGGCGAAGGCAAGACCCTGGTCGGCACCCTGCCGGTTTACCTCAATGCCCTGACCGGACGCGGCGTCCACGTCATCACGGTCAACGACTACCTCGCCAAGCGCGACTCCGACTGGATCGGTCAGGTGTATCGCTTCCTCGGGCTTTCCGTGGGCGTTGTCCTTTCGGGCATGGGGCCGGAGGAGCGCCGCGCGGCCTATGGTGCGGACATTACCTACGGCACCAACAATGAATTCGGCTTCGACTACTTGCGCGACAACATGGTCTTTTCCAAAGACCACCGCGTGCAGCGCGAGCTGGTCTACGCAGTAGTCGACGAAGTCGACTCCATCCTGATCGACGAAGCCCGCACGCCGTTGATCATTTCCGGCCCCTCGGACGATCGCTCCGACTGGTACTTGAAGGTCAACGTCCTGATTCCACACCTCACCCGCCAGCCCCAGGAGGAAGGTGACGGTGACTACTGGGTGGACGAGAAGGCCCGCCAGGTCCACATCACCGAAAAAGGTCACGAGCTGGTCGAAGAACTCATGGCCGGCGCTGGCCTGCTCGCCGAAGGACAGAGCCTCTACAGCGTGGCTAACATCGGGCTCATGCATCATCTCACTGCGGGGCTCCGCGCCCACGCGCTGTTCTCCCGCGACGTCGACTACGTGGTGAAGGATGGCGAGGTGTTGATCGTCGACGAATTCACCGGTCGCACCATGCTGGGCCGGCGCTGGTCGGACGGCCTCCACCAGGCCGTCGAGGCCAAGGAAGGCGTGCGGATCCAGCTCGAAAACCAGACGCTCGCCTCCATCACCTACCAGAACTACTTCCGACTCTACGAAAAGCTCTCTGGCATGACCGGCACGGCCGACACTGAAGCCTACGAGTTCCAGCAGATTTACGGCCTCGAAGTGGTGGTCATCCCCACCCATCGC
>JAYTTZ010000304.1:0-14285 GCA_043744805.1 Gammaproteobacteria bacterium | reverse complement strand
TAGTTGACCGGCGAACGGTAGCCGAGACCCGAGTGACGACGATGCGGGTTGTACCAGCCTTCGATCCACTCGAAGATCCCCATCCTGGCTTCGGCCTGACTCTTGAACCGCCGACGGTTGAGCACCTCGCGCTCCAGTGTGGCAAAGAAGCTCTCGGCCATCGCGTGGTCGTAGGCATCACCCACCGAGCCCATCGACGGCATGATGCCGGCTTCCTGGCAACGCTTGCCGAAGGCATAGCTCGTGTATTGGGACCCTCTGTCCGAATGGTGAATGACGCCACGAGGTTGACGCTGGGTCACCGCCATCTGCAGCGCGTCCAGGCTCAGCTCCGTACGCATGTTCGTGTCCATGGCCCAGCCGACGATCTTGCGCGAGTACACGTCCAGCACCATCGCCAGGTACAGCCAGCCCGACCAGGTTGGGACGTAGGTCATGTCCGCCACCCACAGAGGGTCCGGCGCATCGGCGAAGAACCGCCGCTCCACCAGATCGATGGGCTTTGCCGCCTCTGGATCGCGCTGTGTGGTCACCACGTACTTGCGCAGCGTGGCGCCGCAGAGGCCGTTTTAGCGCATCAGCCGAGCCACGCGCTTGCGACCTACACGCAGGCCGTGATCGTCGGCCAACTCGGCGTGGATGCTCGGTGCCCCGTACGTCTCGCGCGAGCGGTGATGGATCGCGCAGATCTTGCCCGTCAGCTCCAGATCCCGTCGGCGCCGGGCGCACATCGGCCGGTCCGCCCAGGCGTAGAACCCGCTCCTCGACACGCCCAGCAAGCGGCACATCATCCCCACCGAGTGGGTGGCCGGGATCATCGCCCCCCCCCGCCCTGTCCAAGTTCAGCGTCACGGGCGACGCCATCAACGTGGCCTCGAGGATTGAAGGCCTGACCGGCCAGCACGGGGTGGATTTGCTGATGAGCGATGAAGTCCGCAGCCTGCTGGACGAGCGCTTCGACTGCACCGCCATGCCGCCAACCCGGGTCAAGGGTAAGGCGGCGCCCATCCAGACCTGGTGCGTGGACAGCCGGCTCAGGAACGTTCCGTGATCGGGGCGGGCGGCGGCGTTCCCCTGGGAGCACGGTAGGCCCAGTCACTTGACCGGCGTCGGGATGTCGGGGCTCGCCCGCAAAACCTCGCGGCACGACGACACCGGCGCACCGCGTTGTCCATGGCAGGGCTTGGACCGATACCATGTCGGATTCAGGCACCCGGAGCCTTCATTGCGCTGAGGGACCCGATTTCGCCTGCTTGACGACCCTCGGCGGCGTCGGGCCACCACCGCTCAAACGGTCCGGATCACCACCCACTTGTACTTGCCTATCAGCCGCGAGCGCGCGAAGCCGAGCGCTTCGAACGTGGACAGTGCGCCGTTGAAGAGGAACGCCGGCGAGGCTTTCCGGCCTTCGGTGTCTTCCGGGTAAGCCTCGATCCTTCTGCCGCCCAGTTTTTCGATCTGTTCGACCGCGCCTTTCAAGGCGGCATGGGCGACCCCCTTGCCGCGATAAGCCTTGCCTGAAAAAAGCAGGCGATCCGAACTGGCACCAGCCAACGCAGTCCGGGCCATCGAAAACCAGCGACGCATGGGCCTGCCCTTCCCGCACGAGGCGCTCCTTGGCCTTGCGTCTGGATTCAGGCGTTCCCGCTTCGTCCCCGGACTTCGCGTGGTACCACATGCACCAACACCCGCCCCACACGCCGTTGTTCGCTTCGACAAGTCGGGCGAAGTCTGGCCAGGTGGTCGCATCGAGGGCTTTGCTGGTGTATTCGGGCACGCGGTTCCTTCCTTCACGACGACTGTCCCTGCGCTGCCTGCAGGGATGCGCGCGGGCCACCGCCAAACTCGCAATCACCCGCGATTCTCCACCTGGGGCGTCCACGGATCCGGCGCGCGCCAAGCCACGACCCCATGCCCCGCTACACCACCCGGTACCTCGCCACCGCCTCCGCCTTCCACGCGAGTCCATTCCCCGGCGCCGTCGGCAACACCGCGTGACCCGATGTGAACTCCATCGGGGCCGCCAGCACCGGGCTCGCAAGATCCATCACCTCGAGGTAGTCCGCACCCGGCGCGACCGTCATCAGGTGCGCGCTGACTTCGTGGAAGAGATGCGTGGAGACGGGCAACGAGCGGCTCTGTGCGAGGATGGCCGCGCCGCGCCAGGCCGAGACGCCACCAATCTTCATGAGATCGGGCATCACGAGATCGCAGGCGCCGGCGTCCAGCGCCTTCGTCATCTCGGCAAGGCCAAACCAGTTCTCGCCGATCTGGATGGGCGTCGCCACCGCGGCGGCGATGCGCGCGTGGCCGGCGTAGTCGTCCTGCAGGGTGGGTTCCTCGATCCACGCCAGCCCCTCGCCATCGAGCGCCCGGCAGCGCCTGAGGGCTTCCGGCACGGACAGCGACTGGTTGTAATCCACCATCAGTGCGACATCAGGCCCCACCGCGGCGCGAATCGCCCGGGCCACTTCAAGATCCTGCGTGAGGGTCGCGTAGCCCAGCTTGATCTTCACGGCGCGGAAGCCACGCGCCACCGCAGCGGTCGCCAGACGTTGGCCCTGCTCGATGCCGTCGAGGCCGAAGCTCGCATAGGCCTTGACGGGCCGCGCCGCGCCGCCGAGCAACTGGAAGAGGGGCAGGCCGGCGAGTTTCGCCACCACGTCCCAGGCCGCCATCTCGATGCCGGCCAGGGCCATGCCCAGCAGGCCCGCCGTGCCCAACAGCCGGAAACGCGCGGCGGAGCTCTGCGCCATGGCCTCGGGCGCTACCACCGTCCCGGCCAGTTCCTTTGCCAATGATTCGATGGCCGACACCACGGGCCGCAAGGCCAGCGGCGTGTAGACGAAGACATAGGCGTGGCCAACGACGCCCGAAGTCGTTTCCAGGTCCACCAGCACCAGTGGACTCTGGTCGATGACGCCGCTCGCGGTCTTGAGCGGAATCGGCAAGGGGACCACGACGGGCGTGGCCCGCAGGCTGCGGAGGATGGGCATCTCGGGCATGGCGGAGGGTTCCGGAATAAAAACCGAGCCTGCCATAGATGGCGACGCTTTTGGGCCGTCCCCATGGCGATGGCCCCACCAGGGGGAACCGCATCGCAGGGACGGTGTGGGAACCCGGTGGGCGCCGGCGCCGGGGGAAGAGAACCCCGTCCAGGGCTGCGCGTTAGCCCGTGCGCCGCGCGCCCACGAGGACGGCCAGCATCACCGCCGGTGCCTCGCTCCGGTTGCGCCACGCATGGCGGGTCCCGTTCTGGATGACGATGTCGCCCGCACGGAGATGCCGGAGTTCGCCATCATCGAGTTCGAGCCAGAGTTCACCGGAAACAATCACGTCGAAATCGACCGTTGCCGTACGGTGCATCCCGGAACCCTCCGGGTCGAAGGACTCGGCAAGCCCGGGCATGAACTCGGTGTGGTAGCCGCCGGGCTGGCAGTGGATGTCCACGGCAGTGTGGTACTTGGGGATTTGCAGCGCGGGGGCGAGGCGCAGGTTGCCCAGCGTCTTTTCCTTCTGCTGCACCTGCTGATCAGCGCACTGGCGTTCCGCCTGCTCTAGTCGTTGTTGACGACCGGATAGACGACACGACCCCAGTCGGCGTGCGGGTGGTCGAGCAGTACCTCGATGATGATCGGCACGAGCTTCCCCAGCAGGTTCATGCAGTCGCGCACCTGCGGACGGTTGACCGAGCTGTTCCAGGTCGCCCCGCCATGGACAAGCTGGTTGCGCAACGTGTAGAGGCGACTCAATACAATGGCGAGGACGCCGACCGTATCGGATTTCGCCAGCAGCGCATGCGCGGCACGCCGCGCGCTGTCGAACGCGGATTTCCATGCGTGTCCGGAAATTTCACCGTTGTGGAAGCGCCAGAACTTCGGGAACACGTAAGGATTGTCGAGCAGCAGCCGGATGCTGCCGGAGTACTCCCGCCAGACCAGCCCGTCGATCTGGCGTTCCGGATCGAGCGCAAGGATTTTTTCGAGAAACCGACGAAAGGCCGCCTGCTCGCGCTTGTCCTCGATCTCGGCAAGCCCGGTCGCGTACGCCGCATTGAAGGCGATCCACAGGAAGATGAACCGCGCATCGGGATCCCCGGCCTCCTGCTCCGCGCGACGCAGCCAGCTGAGCGCACGATGAACCCGCAGGGCGAGATCAGTGGGATGGTCGTGGCGTTCGGCACGCTGGCGGGCCTTGAGAGTGTCGTGGTTCATGGGGGGGTGTCCTGCCATTCCTCCTGCCATTCCCTGTCGCGACTCTACACGGGCGTAGCTGCCTTCTGTTGGAGACGCTGGTGCACAAGCCAGGCGCGCGCCCTGTCACCAAAGGAACGGAGATTGGCAGGAGCGTGACTTACTTGCTGCGACGCAAAGTCCGTAACGTGCAGGCACTGCGGAGTGCTGCCCCCGGCTTTGGACGTACTCCCCTTTTCATCCCCGGCTCCCGCTTCTCCAGGAGAACGCTCGTGAACAAACCCAACCAATTTGTCAGCGACGGCAAGCTGCGCATCCCCACGGCCGAGGAACTCGGCTTCGACCCGGTCGAGATGCGGCGCAAGTATGACCACGAACGCGATCGTCGCCTGCGCACTGACGGCGCCGCGCAGTACCAGGAGCTCGAGGGCGACCTCGAGCGCTACAACGAAGACCCGCATATCACGCAGAAAATTACGCGGGCTGCGGTGACGGAGACCATCGAGGTGGCGATCCTCGGCGCCGGCTTCGGCGGCATGTTGATGGCAGCGCGTCTGCACGAGGCTGGCATCGGCGACTTCCGCGTCATCGAGCGCGCCGGCGATTTCGGTGGCACCTGGTACTGGAACCGCTACCCGGGCGCGCAGTGCGACGTGGAGTCCTACATCTACCTGCCGCTGCTCGACGAAACCGGCTACATGCCGAAGCTGAAGTATTCCTTCCAGCCGGAAATCTACGCGCACGCACAGCACATCGGCCGACATTTCGATCTCTACTCGCGTGCCTACTTCCAGACCCAGGTGCAGGAACTGCACTGGGACGATGCCGATGCCCGCTGGGTCATCCGCACTGACCGGGGCGACGTGATCCGGGCCCGTCAGGTGGTGATTTCCAGCGGCTCGCTGAACCGGCCGAAGCTGCCCGGCATCCCGGGGATCCGCGACTTCAAGGGCCACACTTTCCACACCAGCCGCTGGGACTACGCCTACACGGGTGGTTCGGCCGAAGGCACTCTCGACAAGCTGGCCGACAAGCGCGTTGGCATCATCGGCACCGGCGCCACCGCGATCCAGTCCATTCCCCATCTCGGCAAGGCTGCCGGGCACCTGGTTGTCTTCCAGCGCACGCCGTCCTCGGTCGATGAGCGGCGCAACCGGCCAACCGATCCCGAGTGGTACAAGTCGCTCACGCAAGGCTGGCAGCAGGAGCGCAACGATAACTTCACCAAGCTGCTGGTCGGCGTGGCGGTGGAAGAAGATCTCGTCAACGATGGCTGGACCGAGCTCTTCAAGTCGCTGGGCGAACTGATGGACGGCAGGGGCGCGTCCAATCTCAGCATCGAGGAGATCAAGCTGCTGGGCGAGATCCTCGATTACCAGCACGACAATCGCGTGCGCGGCCGCATTGATGCCGTCGTGAAGGATCCGCAGACCACCGAAGCACTCAAGCACTGGTATCGCCCGTGGTGCAAGCGCCCCTGCTTCAACGACGAGTACCTGCCAACTTTCAACCGCCCCAACGTCACCCTGGTGGACACCGGTGGCAAGGGCGTCGAGCGCCTTACCGAAAAAGGCGTGGTGGTGGATGGCGTGGAGTACGAACTCGACTGCCTCATCTACGCCACCGGCTTTGAAGTGAGCCGCGCGACCTATACGCGCCAGGCGGATCTGGAAATCCTGGGCCGCAATGGCGTGAAACTTGGCGATTACTGGGCGAAGGGCATGCGCACCTACCACGGCCTCATGAGCCACCAGTTCCCCAACCTCTATCACATGGGGTTCACCCAGACGGGCTACACGCCCAACTTCACCTACCAGCTCGACAAGCAGTCGCAGCATCTGGCCAAGGTGTTTGTTGACCTGAAGGCCCGTGGCTACACGGCAGTCGAGCCTACGCTGCAAGCGGAAGAGGACTATCTCAAGCTCGTGCTGGCACCGACCGCCATGACGGAATACCTCGCAGCCTGCACGCCCGGCTACTACAACGCCGAAGGCTCGGCAGCGGATGAAACGGACGGCTTCCTGCAGGGTCATTACCCGGAGGGCGGACTCAAGTTCTACGAGATGCTGGCGGAGTGGCGCGCGAAGGGCGACTACGCAGGGCTCACGGTGCGCTGAGCCGGGACGACACTGGCGCCCGGCAACCGGGCGTCAGTGCGAGTGGAGACCGTCAGAGTTCGTCGAACACCAGCGTCGGACCGCCGCATTTGGTCCAGTACTCGTTGTCGTAGTACTCGCGCCACTCGATGATCCTGCCGTTCTCGGTCAGCTCAAACATGCCGCAGACCTTGAGTTCCATCTGCCACGTCCCGCTGCCGTTCCAGTCCCATTGATCGACGCGTTCGGTGATGACCTTGTTCTCGTGGCCGAAGACGTTGACGAGCTTGAACTCCACCCGTCTGGCTGGCTTGAAGATGGACGCGATCATCCGGCGCACATTCTCCTTGCCGCGAATGGCTTCAAGCGGCTGGTTGAGATAGCACATGTCTTCCGTGCACTGCGCCATGCACGCGTCCACGTCGCGGTCATCCCAACCCTTGAGGAAGGCGCGTACCACACCTTCGTTGCGGGCAATTTTTTCCTGTTTGCTGTTCATGCGCGAGTTCTCCTGCTGAGTGCACTGGCTGGCTGTGGCCATATTCAGGTCGAGGCCGTGAAGTGGGCGGGCTTCGGGCATCAATCGAGATGAAGGATCGGGCCGCCGTGGTTGAACCACAGTCGGTTGTCGAAGTAATCGCGCCAACCACAGATCTTGCCGGCCTCATCCAGATCGAACATGCCGATGCAGGGCAGCTTGAGGCGCCAGCCTGAAGCGGCAAGATCGTCGTGGAATTTCCAGCAGTCGAGGCGCTCCGTCACCACGGTGTTGCCACGCCCGAAGCAGTTGCGCAGTTCCCAGTGCACCTGGGTCGTAAGCTTCATGATGCCGGCGACGATGCGTCGGACATCACGCTGGCCCACGACCGGTGCCAGCGGTTGGTTGATGTAGACGATGTCGTCCGACAGGCAGGCCATGGCAACGTCGGGGTCCAGCGCCTCCCAGGCATCGATGAACAGGCGGACCTTGAACACATTGCGGGCGATTTTCTCTTCTTCTGTCACCGTCTTCCTCCAGAGTTGATGGCCGATCGCCGGGGTTTGCCTGCCGCGACAAACGTGGCGCGCCGGCGTGACCGCAACCTAATCGGCCGCGCAAAGCAGCAGGAAGGGACGGTTCTGCCAATCTCTGTTATTTTCGTGACAGTTCGGATGGCACGGTGAACAACGCACGTGGACAGGCAGACGATCGAAAACCTCCTGATGCCCGCAACCTATGGGCGGCACCTGACACGCATGTTCGAACCGGTCGCGCTGCTGGCCGGGACCGGCCTCAAGCCTGAAGACCTCAACGACCCTGAACGGCGCATCACCGTGCGTCAGGCACTGCAGTACATCGACAACACCCTGCGCCTGGCAGTGCAGCCTGACTGGTATCTCGCCTGGGCCGGCACCCTGTCGGATCACTTCCACGGGCCGATCAGCGTGGCCTTGATGAGCGCGCCAACGCTGGGGGCAGGCGTCGATACCTTCCTCGAATTCTTTCCCGTGCGCGTGCCCTATCTGCACCTTCAGGGGCGGGTCGAGCACGACTTGTTCTTCGCCGGGATCTGGCCACTCATCGAGCTGGGCGCGGCCACTCCGCTCCTCATCGAGACACCGCTGCTGATTCTCCAGCGTTACATCGAGACGATGTATGCCACCGATTTCGGCGCGGCACGGCTTGACCTCGCGTATCCGCCCACCGCGCACGCCGCCTGCTACAGCCAGCATTTCCGGTGCCCTGTGCGCTTTGATGCCCCGCGCAGCACGCTGGTGTTTCCGCGCTCCTGGCGCGAGATGCGGAACCTCGACTATCGCGAGTCCACCTGGTCGCATGCGCTGGGCCAGTGCCAGGCGCTGGCGTCGTCGCGCGAGCGAACCACGCTCGGTGAGATCCACCGATTGCTGGTGCGTGCTTTCGATCTCGCTGATCGCCCCCGCGCCCTGCCCACGCTGAACGAGGTGGCGGCCCAACTCCACCTCGCACCCCGGACCCTGATCAGGCGGCTGCGCGCGATGGGCACGACTTACCAGGCGACGACCGATGATTTCCTGCAACGGCGTGCAGCAGAGCTGCTGGGCAACGACGAGGTGAAGATCAAGGAAGTGGCCGCGGCACTCGGCTTCCAGAACCCGGCCAACTTCGGCAAAGCCTTCAAGCGCTGGTTCGGGGTATCGCCGGGGAGCTTTCGCGCGCGGCAGGGCGGCGGGACGGCGGACTGAGTGGCCTGGGGAGGACAGAGCCATCATGATGTGACTCGCCATGGAACAACAAATGGGGTGCATGACACCCTTCGAGGGGAGCGAAGCCAATGAGACTGAGCAATGAGCAACTGGCTGAGTACCAGCGCGAAGGCATCCTGTTCCTGCCGGCGCTATTCGAACCCAACGAGATCGCGGCGCTCAAGGCCGAGCAGGCGCGCATCTTCGAGATGGATCTCGAGTCCCACCTGCGGGCGAAGAGCGGGGAATTCCTGGGCACCACGGCCATGGATCGCGTGAGCCCGCTTTATTCGCGGCTGCTTAACGATGAACGGCTGCTGGAGATCGCAGAGCAGATCCTCGGGCCGAGGCTCTACTGCCACCAGTACAAGATCATCCTGAAGGAACCCTTCGGCCAGCTGACCCTGCCCTGGCATCAGGACTATGGCCCGTGGCACCACCACGATGGCATGCCGGAACCGCGCGCGATCAGCCTCAGCCTTTATCTCGACGAAGTGAACGAGTTCAACGGGCCGATCATGTTCATCCCGAGATCACACAAGAATGGGCTCATCGAGTACGAAGTCATCCCGGTGCCCGGTACCACCCCCATCCCGTCATTGCCCAATGCCACCGTTGCGCGACTGGCGAAGGACGCTCCCCTCATCGCGCCCAAGGGACCACCGGGCTCGGTGATCCTCTTCGACAGCTGCCTTGCCCATGCCTCGGGGCCCAACCAGTCGCCCTACCCGCGCAACCTCATCTATCTCAGCTACAACCCGGTGAACAACGCGATCACGCGATCGGGCCGGCCATCACATTTTGCCAACCAGGATTTTACACCGCTGGTGAAGGCGGCACGTGGGGCATTGCTGGAAGCGTGAGGCCACGAAGTCGCCCGAGTGGTCCTCTTGCTCAGTAGAACCACGCGCTGACGGTCGACGAGCTCCACGGCATCGGCGGCACCGATGCGGGCCCAACACCCCTCATGCTCAGTCGCTGCTTTCCATCACCCGCCGGTCCGCGAGCAGTCCTGTGCCATGTCGTACACTGACCCCGCCCGGCGCCTCAGGCGCGGGCCGATCTAAAACCACTCTGGAGGATCCCCATGTCAATTGCCGTTACCATCGACCTCAGCATCGACCCCTCACGGGTCGGGGAATTTCTCGCCTTCATTAAAGGCATCGCGCCCGATACGCGGGCCTATGCAGGCTGCCGTCTGTTTGATATCTGGACCGATCAGGACAAACCCGGACGGGTTCTGTTCTATGAACTCTGGGAGTCGCGCGGGCACCAGGAAAAATACCTTGCCTGGCGCGCAGAAACCGGGCTGATGGAAAAGCTCGGGCCATTTCTCACCGCGCCACCCGCCATCTGCTATTTCGATAAATTTGACGGCTAAGGCTCGGCCGCGGCGGGATCGTGCTGGCGTTCGCGTTATCCAGCACAGCCTGCACCCGTGCCATGGCCTCGCCCGCATACCCCGTGCGCTGCGCACGCGTGAACCGCGCAATTTGGCGAAGCACGCCAAGGACTCTCCATGCCAACCCAGTCCCGCCTCTTGATCGCACGGATTTTGGCTGTCCTCGTGACTTTTGGATTGAGTTTCAAGGCGGTTGGGGAACCCATCGCGACCGTCGCTGCCGCTGCTGATCTCAAGTTCGCACTCCAGGAAATCGCCGAGCGCTTCGAACACGAGACGGGCAACAGGCTGAAGCTCGTGTTTGGATCGTCCGGCATCTTCTACGCCCAGATCCTCGCGGGCGCACCGTTCCATCTCTTCATGTCGGCCGACGAGGCCTTCGTGTTCAAGCTCGCAGACGCGGGGAAGACGATTGACCGGGGCCAAGCCTATGCCATTGGCCGCATCGGCCTCATGGTGCCCAAAGGCTCACCGCTCAAGGCCGACGGAACGCTTGGAGATCTCGCGGTCGCGCTCACCGATGGCCGCCTGCAGAAATTTGCCATCGCCAACCCGGAGCACGCGCCGTACGGCGCGCGCGCCAGGGAGGCCTTGGAGCATGCGGGCTTGTGGACGTCGATCCAGGACAAACTGGTGTTTGGCGAGAACATTTCTCAGGCCGCGCAGTTCGCCACCTCGGGCGGAGCACAGGGCGGCATCATCGCCCTCTCGCTGGCCACCGCGCCGACCGTGGCCGCGCTCGGGGATTTTGCCCTCATACCGGACGCATGGCACCAGCCGCTAAGGCAACGCATGGTCCTGGTGAAAGATGCCCCACCCGCAGCGCACGCGTTCTACGCGTATATCGCCACGCCGGCCGCACGGGAAATCATGACCCGTTACGGCTTTGGGCTGCCGGGGGAATGATGGCCGCACAACTACCCTGGCCGCGCCGCGCAGGGCTGTGATGGACTGGCAGGCACTGGCCTTATCGCTGCAGCTGGCAAGCGTCACACTCGTCGCACTCCTGCCTATGGGCCTGTGGTTAGGCCGTTGGCTGGCGAACACCAGGTTTGTCGGCAGGGCCTGGGTGGAAGCGCTGGTCATGCTGCCACTCGTGCTGCCTCCCACGGTGATTGGCTATTACCTGCTGGTTGGCCTCGGCGGTGGATCTCCCCTTGGCCGCTGGCTGGCGACCCATTTCGATGTCCGGCTGACCTTCAATTTCGCAGGCCTGGTGATGGCGTCGATCGTATTCAACGTTCCGTTCATCGTGCAGCCCTTGCAGCGCGCTTTCGAAGCCATTCCCCCGCAGCTGCGGGAAGCCGCAGCCGTTAGCGGACTCGGCGCCTGGCAGACCTTCTTGCGCGTTGAGCTGCCGCTGGCGTGGCCGGGGGTGGTTTCGGCGATGGTGCTGACGTTCGTCCACACACTTGGCGAATTCGGCGTCGTGCTGATGATTGGTGGCAGCATCCCGGGCGAAACCAGGACGATCGCCATCGCCATCTACGACCGCGTACAGGCCTTTGACCTTGCTGGCGCCGGCCACATGGCGCTGGTCCTCCTGGTGCTCTCCACTACGGCGCTGGGCGCGTCTTTCCTGGCCGCGTCGCGCGCGGTGGCACGGCGTTGAGCACGCCGCCCGTCCACGCGATGCCTACCGCGCCGCTCGCAGCGCAGTGCCTGGACGTCGACATCGAGCAGGCGAGGCCGATGGTGCTGCGCGGGGCCTTCCGCTGCCACGCCACGGAGTTGCTGGCGCTGGTAGGCCCCTCAGGCGCGGGGAAAACGTCGATGCTCCGGGTGCTGGCGGGCCTTGCGAAACCCGCACGCGGCCGCATTACCCTGGGTGGCATGATCTGGTGCGATTCGGAGCGGGGCATCTTCGTGCCCCCACAGCGCCGGCACGTGGGACTCGTTTTCCAGGACTACGCCTTGATGCCGCACCTGACGGCGCTACAAAACGTGGCGCTGTCGCTGCTCCACCTGCCACGCACCGAGCGCCTGGCCAAGGCCCGCTATTGGCTGGAGCACGTCCACCTGACTTCTGCAGAACTCGTGCGACGCCCCGCCGCGCTCTCTGGCGGCCAGCAACAGCGCGTGGCCGTCGCGCGAGCGTTGGCGCGGGAACCCCGCTTGTTGCTGCTCGACGAGCCTTTTTCGTCCGTTGACCAGATGAACCGGCGGGAAATCTATCGCCTGCTGGCCGAGTTGCGCCGTGAACTGGCCATTCCCATCGTGCTGGTGACGCATGACCTTAATGAAGCGCGCCTGCTCGCGGATACGCTGGTGGTGATGGACGCAGGGCGCGTGCTGCAGCAAGGCTCCCCCGGCACCGTCCATAGCGCGCCACGCAATGCGCGCGTCGCGGATCTGGTCGGCATCCACAACCGGTTCCACGGCAGATGGGAAGGACCTTCCGCGCAGGCAGGATGGGGACTCCTGCGCTGGACCAGCGCAGAGGCCGACCCCGACTCTGCCCCGCTGCTGGTGGTGAGCGACAAGGGCAGGCTGGCCATTGGCCAGCGCGTGACCTGGGTGATTCCCGGCCACGGACTGACCCTGCTGGACCGCGGTCCCGAAGGCGCCAACGAGTTTCACGCCGAAGTGTCCGAGGTTCGCAGTCTCGGCGACCTTACCCTGGTGGCCCTCGCACTGACGTCGGTAGGCCACCAGCCGCTGCTGCTTACCCTGACCGGACCGCAGCGACCCACGATCACGGTCGGCGCGAGCCTTACCGTTCGGCTCGATCTCGACCTCGTGCACGTCATGCCGCTGCGCGAACGATGAAGCCACCGCGGTGAGCGAAAGGAACATCATGCCCACGACATCCATTGAACGGAGTTACCCCATGCGCCGCTTGCTCGCCCCACGCTTCGCCTTGCTCTGTGCCCTCTGTCTGGCCCTGCCTGCACACGCGGACGGCAGCTTCTCGGTGGCCGGCAACTGCTGCGCCAGTTTCACCATCACTTCGGTGACGGATCCGGTCACCGGCCCCAACCCGACCCTCACCCTTAAACGGGGCTCGACCTACACCTTCACCAATGCGACCGGCTCAAGCCATCCGTTCTGCCTGCGGACGGCTGCCGGCGGCACCAGCCTGAATGCCACCAACGGCGTGACCGGGAACTGCGGTGTCAGCAATCCTGCCGTAAGCACGTGGACAGTGCCTGTGAACGCTGCCAACACGTATGCCTACCAGTGCCAGACCCACGCGCCCATGACCGGGGCGATCAACATCGTCGATGCCGCGCCCGTCAAATCCCCCAGGATTGTCCCCACCCTGACCACGACTGCGGCAATGCTGCTCGGCAGCGTGCTGGCGGTGGTGGGCGTGAAGGCCGCGCGCGGGCGCGGCAAAGGCGTGTAGCCATGGGCCAACTCCTGCTCAAGTCCGTCAACGCGAGGGTGCAGCGGGTGCTGTGTGCTGACGGCCGTCACGTCGGCAACCTCAAACTCATTGGTAACGTCTGGAAGTTCAAGGCCATCGGCTATGACGGCGACGGCGCCATGGAGCCCGGCGGCGGACCGTTGACCGACCAGCACAACATGGTGTTCGCGCAGGCCGATGTCGCCGAATTGAATGTGCGACTGGGGATCCACCTGCGCTGAGCGGAGAACGGCACGCGAGGGGGTCTCGCCGCCCTGGACGTGGCACCTTGGGACAATCGGGATGCGTAAGATGCGCCAGTCTTTACTTGCAGGTGCCGGCCCATGCCCAACACTCCCCGTGCCTTGATCGGCCGCACCGGCAAGCTAATCCTGCTCAGCCTGCTGGCAGTGGATAACGCCGTACTCGCGACGGATCTGAATCCACCCTCGCCAGGGATCAGCGTCGCCACCACCGCGCCCGCAGCGGCCGCTTTCGAAAAAGCGCTCTACTCGCACTTCGGCGCTGCGATGCGGGCCTGCATTGTCCCCGGCACCACGACCGAAGCCAACCTCGGCGCCTTCACCTTGGTGGGCAAGGTTTCACCCAAGGGACGGTTGGTCCGCCCCGAGGTTGACCCGGACACCGCCGTGTCGCGCTGCTTCGCCGAGCAGCTGTCGAACATCCAGCTCCCCATCCCGCCGACCGAGGGCGCAACGCCGGAAGGCTTCCCGGTACAGGTGGAAATGCAGGTCACGCCCTGAGCTCCACCGCGCCGGGCCACGGGCATATCGCAAGGCACGGCGTTGGCCCCGGCAGCGCCCGTTATTTCAGAACAACTCGCCAGCCAAGGCTTCCAGCTTCGCCAGCGTATCTGCCTGCGAGGCTTCGTCCACGAACAACACCAGGTTGTCGGCGCCCGCGTCCGCGATGGCTTTCACGTCCTTCGCCGTCTGGTACAGGTGGGGCGGGGCAAACGCGGTGATCTCGAGGCTGGCCGGATCGCGTCCAGCGGCTTTTGCGTACTTCGCGATCTCCGC
>JAYTTZ010000303.1:0-14369 GCA_043744805.1 Gammaproteobacteria bacterium | reverse complement strand
ATGTCCATCATCCGCGCCAACTACGAAGGCCCGGTCAAGAAGGGCAAGCTTCCGCAGGCGCAGATGGACAAATGCATGGCGCTCATCACCCCGACGCTCGAGTACGTCGACGTCGGCAAGGCCGATCTGGTCATCGAAGCCGTGTTCGAAACGATGGCGATCAAAAAGGTCGTGTTCGGCGAACTCGATGCGCACTGCAAGCCGGGCGCCATCCTGGCCAGCAACACCTCCACGCTCAACGTTGACGAAATCGCGGCCTGCACCAAGCGGCCTGAAGACGTCATCGGCCTGCACTTCTTCGCGCCGGCCAACGTGATGACCCTGCTGGAAATCGTGCGCGGCGCCAAGACGTCCAAGGACGTCATCGCCACCACGATGGCGATGGCCAAGACCATCCGCAAGATGGGCGTGCTGGTCCGTGTGTGCTTCGGCTTCGTGGGCAACCGCATGTTCTTCCCGTACGTGCGCGAAGCCCAGCGCATGATCCTCGAAGGCGTGCCGGCCGAGCGCATCGACAAGGTCGCCTATGACTGGGGCATGGCGATGGGCCCGAACGCGGTGTCCGATCTCTCCGGCCTCGACGTGCTCGACAAGGTCAACAAGGAATGGAAGGAAAAGCCTGACGATCCCGCCTACTGCCGCATGATTGAAGTGCTGGTGGGCATGGGTCGCAACGGCCAGAAGACCGGCGCCGGCATTTACAAGTACGCAGGTCGCAACGCCGTGCCGGATGCGGAAGTCACCGCGCTGGCCAAGGCCGAGGCCGCCCGCCTCGGCGTGCCGCAACTGGAAGTCTCCGACGCAGAAATCATCGAGCGCCTGCTGTTCTCGATGATCAACGAAGGCGCGCTGATCCTGGAAGAAGGCATTGCCATGCGCTCCAGCGACGTGGACGTCATCTTCTGCCATGGCTACGGCATGCCCCGCTACCGCGGTGGCCCGATGATGTACGGCGATGCGGTTGGCCTGGCCAAGGTGGTGGCGGCGATGGACAAGTACCGCGCGCGCTATGGAGACCTGTACTGGACGCCGGCCCCGCTGCTCGCGAAGCTCGCCGCCAGTGGCCAGACCTTCGCACAGTTGAGCGCAAGCCGCTGAGCCACGGAACGCCTGCTGCCAGCCCCGCGGCTGGCAGCAGGGGGATCCGGTGAGCGAGTCGATGGCGTGCCGCGCGCGCTGCGGGGCCTGCTGCATCGCGCTTTCCATCTCAACGCCATTCCCGGGCATGCCCACCGGCAAACCCGCCGGCGTGCCGTGCCTGCACCTCACTTCGCGCCAGGAATGCGGCTTGTATTCCGATCCTCGACGACCCAGCTGTTGTGGCGGTTTGCAGCCGTCGCTGGAGATGTGCGGCGAGACGCGGGAAGACGCCCTGGCCTACCTCACCGCGCTCGAAGCTGCGACGGCGCCGCCGCTGTTGACACGCGTGCAGGCCAGGCTTTGAAATTACCAGTCCAGCACCCGGATAACGCCCCCTAAATGCTCAAGAAGATCCCAACGAGCCAGCTGCGTCCCGGGATGTTCCTGAACGAACTGTGCGGGTCCTGGATGGACCATCCGTTCTGGAACACCAAGTTCCTGCTTGAGGATCCCCTGGACATCGGGCGGATCCGGGACGCCGGGATCCGCGAAGCCTGGATCGATACCGCGCGCGGTACCGACCTCGAAGGCGGCAAGACGGAAGAGGAGACCGCCACGGAGACCGAGTTGGTGCTGCTCGAAGCCACGCTCACCGCCTTGCCCCACGTGCCCGTGACCGCCGCTGAAGAAATTGCCCGCGCGGCGCGCATCTGCGCCAAGGCGCGGGGCGCAGTGCTGTCCATGTTCAGCGAGGCGCGCATGGGCAAGTCGGTGGATATGGCCGGTCTCGAGCCGCTGGTCGAGGAAATCAGCGCCTCGGTGATGCGCCACCCCAGCGCGCTGGTGAGCCTCGCGCGGCTCAAGTCCAGGGACGATTACACCTACATGCATTCCGTCGCGGTGTGCGGGCTGATGCTGGCACTCGCCAAGCGGCTGGGACTCAACGCCGAGGATTCGCGGGAGCTTGGCCTGGCCGGTTTGGTGCACGATCTTGGCAAGGCGGCCATCCCGCTCGAAATCCTCAACAAGCCGGGCAAGCTCACGGACACGGAATTCGACGTGGTTCGCGGCCACGCCCGTACCGGCTACAACATGCTGGTGGAAGGCGGGGGTGCGGGCCAGATCCCACTCGACGTGACCCTGCACCACCACGAGAAGATAGACGGCACCGGCTACCCGGACAAGCTTTCGGCCGACGCCATATCCCTCTACGCCAAGATGGGCGCGGTGTGCGACGTGTACGACGCCATCACCTCCAACCGGCCCTACAAGCTCGGCTGGAACCCTGCGGAAGCGCTGCGCAAGATGAGCGAATGGTCGAAAGGACATTTCGACCCGCCGGTCTTCCACGCCTTCGTGAAGAGCGTGGGTATCTACCCGCTGGGCTCGCTGGTGCGATTGGAATCAGGGCTCCTGGCGGTCGTCACCGAATCCCATGACGACTCGCTCTTGACCCCGGTGGTGAAGACCTTTTACTGCACGCGGCGCCATGAGCGCCTGTTTCCCAAGATCATCGATCTGGCCTCGCGCAGCTGCGCCGACAAGGTGGTGAGCTGGGAATCGCAGGACAAGTGGCGGTTCCCGGATCTCGACGAACTGTGGCGCACGCCGGTGGGCTGAGTCGGGTTCATGTCCTCGTTTGCCAGGTATCGCCGGCGACCTCGCGCCGGGATCACGAACGGCCGGCCCGGTCCTAAGCCGTCGTCACGCGCTCAATCCCAAGCTCTGCCACCATCGCCTCGCGCATCACGAATTTCTGGATTTTCCCGGTCACGGTCATCGGGAAGCCTTCGACGAAGCGGACGTGGTACGGGATCTTGTAGTGGGCAATCTGCCCGTGGCAGAAGGCGCGGATCTCGTCCGCGTCAGCCGTCTCGCCGTCCTTCAGCTTGATCCACACGCCCACCTGTTCGCCGAAGCGCTGGTCGGGCACGCCGAAGACCGCGACATCGAGGATCTTCGGGTGGCGGTAGAGGAATTCCTCGATTTCGCGCGGATAAACGTTCTCGCCGCCGCGGATGATCAGGTCCTTTACGCGGCCAACGATGTTGCAGTAGCCCTCGTCGTCAATCACGGCGAGGTCGCCGGTATGCATCCAGCCGGCAGTGTCGATGGATTCACTCGTGCGTTCCAGATCGTTCCAGTAGCCGAGCATCACGCTGTAGCCACGGGTGCAGAGTTCACCTTTCACGCCACGCGGCACGGTCACGCCTTCGGTGTCGACGATCTTCACCTGCACGTGCGGGTGCACCTTGCCGATGGTCGACACGCGGCGGTCCAGTGGGTCGTCAATCCCGCTCTGGAAGCTGACGGGACTTGTCTCCGTCATGCCATAGGCGATGGTTACGTCGCGCATGTGCATGTCGGCCAGCACGCGCTTCATCACTTCGACGGGGCAGGGGGCGCCGGCCATGATGCCGGTGCGCAAGGTCGACAGATCAAATTGGCGGAACTCCGGATGGTCGAGTTCGGCGATGAACATCGTGGGCACGCCGTGCAGGGCGGTGCAGCGTTCCGCTGCCACGGCGTCCAGCACGCTGCGGGCCTCGAAGGCTTCCGCCGGGAACACCATCGTGGCGCCATGTGAAACACAGGTGAGTACGCTCAACACCATGCCGAAGCAGTGATAGAGCGGGACCGGGATGCAGAGCCGGTCCGCGTGCGTGAACCGCATGGCCTGGCCCACGAAATAGCCGTTGTTTACCACGTTGAAGTGGGTCAGCGTCGCGCCCTTGGGCATGCCCGTCGTGCCGCTGGTGAACTGGATGTTGGCGGCGTCGTCGGGTTGCAAGAGGCCCGCGAGGGTTTCAAGTTGCGCGCGTTCAGCGTCACCACCCAAGCCGGCCACGTCGGCGAACCGCAGCATGCCCGGATGGTGGTCGCCACTGATGGCGATGACAGTCCGCAGGTGCGGTAGCTTGGCGGCATGCAGCGCGCCGGGTTTCGCCTGCGCCAGTTCGGGTGCGAGCGTGCGGAGCATCTCGAGGTAGTCGCTGCTCTTGAAGGTGCTGGCCGTCACCAGGGCGCTGCAGCCTACCTTGTTGAGTGAGTATTCGAGTTCGGACAGGCGATAGGCCGGGTTGATGTTGACCAGCACCAGGCCCGCGCGGGCGGCGGCGAACTGCGTTACGACCCACTCACTGTTATTGGGCGACCAGATCCCGATGCGCTCGCCCCGGCCGAGGCCGAGCGCGAGGAGGCCGGCGGCCAATGCATCCACTGCGGCATCGAGTTGGCGCCAGGTCCAGCGGATGTCCTGGTGGCGGACTACCAGCGCTTCGCGGGCGGCATGGGTCCTGGCGGTTTGCCGCAGCAGCGCCCCCATGGTGAGGAAGTTCAGCGGCTGGTCACTCGTCCCGTGGACGAAACTTGGTGTGGCGTTCATTTTTATCTCCCCGGGCAGGCGGTAGGCTCAAAGCGGATCCAGCAGGGCCTCGACGCTCGCGATCTTGTCTTGCAGGTGTTGGTGTTTGTCGGTGCGCGTGCCGAGCTTGAGCGTGGTGAACACGCGCGGCACAGCGTCTGCGTGCAGGGCTTCGTGGCAGGCCTTGACGCAGGCCAGCACCGCGTCCCATTCCCCTTCGATCACGGTGCCATAAGGGTGGAGTTGGTGGGCGAGTCCCGTGGCGCGAATCACTGCCTGGCAGCGGGCGATGTAAGGCGACAGCGAAACACCTACCCCGATGGGGACTACGCAAAGGTCGGCCATCACCTGCATGCCTAGAACTCCAGGTGCCGCGGGGTGCGCGGGAAAGGAATGACGTCGCGGATGTTGGTGACGCCGGTCACGAACATCAGCAGGCGCTCGAAGCCAAGGCCGAAGCCCGCGTGGGGCGCGGAGCCGAAGCGGCGGGTGTCGAGGTACCACCAGTAGTCGTCGCGCTTGAGGCCCATCTCGTCGATGCGCCGGGTGAGGTGGTCCAGGCGTTCCTCGCGCTGGCTGCCGCCGATGAGTTCCCCGATGCGTGGCACCAGCAGGTCCATGGCGGCCACGGTCCGGCCGTCGTCGTTCTGTCGCATGTAGAAGGCCTTGATGTCGCGCGGCCAGTCGTGCACGAAGACCGGGCGCTGGAAGTGGGTTTCGGTGAGGTAGCGTTCGTGTTCGGACTGCAGGTCCTGGCCCCATTCGGGAGGAAACTCAAAAGAGCGGCCCGCAGCCAGCAGGATTTCGATGGCTTGCGTATAGCTGCAGCGCGCGAACTCGGCCTTGCGCACGGCGTCGAGCATGGCGCCGAGTTCGGGATCCACGAAGCTCGTGAAGAGACTGAGATCCTCGCTGCATTCGGTGCACAGGAAGTCAAGCAGGTACTTGAGCATGTCCTCGGCGAGTTGCATGTCGTCGGCCAGGTCGGCGAAGGCAAACTCGGGCTCGATCATCCAGAACTCGGCCATGTGGCGGCTGGTGTTGGAGTTCTCGGCGCGGAAGGTCGGGCCGAAGGTGTACACCTTGCCGAGCGCGAGGCAGTAGGTCTCGACCGCCAACTGCCCGGAAACGGTCAGGTGTGCTTCCTTGCCGAAGAAATCTTTGTCGAAGTCCACCGCACCCGCCGCCTTGGGCACGCCGGCGAGATCGAGCGTGGTGACCTTGAACATGTCGCCTGCGCCTTCGCAGTCGGCGCCGGTGATGATGGGCGTGTGGATGTAGTGGAAGCCACGCTGCTGGAAGAACTGGTGCAGGGCGTAGGCCAGCCGCGAACGAATGCGGGCCATGGCGCCGAACTTGTTGGTCCGCGCCCGCAGGTGGGCAATGGTGCGCAGGAATTCATCCGAATGGCGTTTCTTCTGCAGCGGGTAGTCGTCGGGGCAGTCGCCGATGATGCGCAGGCCGCTGGCGCGGAGTTCCCAGCGCTGCTCCTTGCCAAGCGAAGGGACGAGTTCGCCGCGCACCGCGACGGCCGCGCCAGTCACCGCGCGCTTCACTTCCCCGTAGCCTTCGCAGGCGGCGTCGAGCACGCACTGCAGGCCTTTCAGTGAAGATCCGTCGTTGACTTCCAGGAAGGAAAATTCCCGGGCATCGCGGCGGGTGCGTACCCATCCGCGCACTTCCACTGCGGCCAGCGCAGCCTCGGACAACAGGAGTTCGCGAACGGGGAGATGCTGCATGGGCTCAGTCCGGTTCGTAACCGAGGTTAGGCGCGAGCCAGCGCTCGGCATCCCGCTGCTCGACGCCCTTGCGCCGCGCGTAGTCCTGCACCTGGTCGCGGTTGATCTGGCCGACCCCGAAATAGCGTGCGCCGGGATTGGCGAAGTACCACCCACAGACCGAAGCCGCAGGCGTCATGGCAAAGTTGGAAGTTAGCGTCATGTCGATATTCTTTTCGACCTCGAGCAGCTTCCACAACAGTGGCTTCTCGGAGTGGTCGGGACAGGCCGGATAACCGGGGGCAGGGCGGATGCCGCGATACGCCTCGGCGATCAGGGCGTCGGGGGCCAGGGTTTCATCCGCGGCGTAGCCCCAGAACTCGCGACGCACCCGTTCGTGCAGGCGTTCAGCCAGGGCTTCCGCCAGGCGGTCGGCCAGGGCCTTGGCCATGATGGAATGGTAGATGTCGTGGTCGCGTTCGAACTCGGCCACCAGCGCATCGCAGCCAAAGCCGGTGGTGACCGCGAAGGTGCCGAAGTAGTCGGCAACGCCGCTGTCGCGGGGCGCGACGAAATCCGCCAGCGCGTAGTTGGCCTTGCCTGCGGGCTTGCGCTGCTGCTGGCGCAGGCCGTGCAGCACGACCAGGGACTCGGCGCGAGTGTCGTCGGTATACAACTCGATGTCGTCGGCGTCGACGGTGTTGGCCGGGAAGATCCCCATCACGGCGCGCGCCGTGAGGAGTTTCTCGCCCACGATCCGATCCAGCAGGGCCAGCGCATCGAGGTGCAGGCGCCGAGCTTCCTCGCCCACGACTTCGTCGTCCAGGATGCGCGGGAAGCGTCCGGCCAGTTCCCAGGCCGAGAAGAAAGGCGTCCAGTCGATGTAGGGCACCAGATCTGCCAGCGACCAGTCGCTGAACACCTGCACGCCGAACTTGCGTGGCGCGACCGGTCGGTGCGCCGACCAGTCGGTGCGGTAGGCGTTGGCGCGCGCGTCATCGATGGAAAGCCACTCGAAGCCCGACTGCCGCTGGCGGTGGCGCTCGCGCAAGGTGGTGTAGTCCTCGCGAACCTTGGCCACGAAGCCCTCGTGCAGGTCGCGGCTGATGAGGCTGGTGGCCACGCCTACGGCGCGCGAAGCATCCTTCACGTGGATCACCGGGCCCTTGTAGGCCGGTTCGATCTTGACCGCAGTGTGGGTGCGCGAGGTCGTGGCGCCGCCAATCATGAGGGGCATCACCATGCCGCGTCGCTGCATTTCGCTCGCAACGTGGGTCATTTCCTCCAGCGAAGGGGTGATGAGGCCCGAGAGGCCCACCATGTCAGCGCCTTCGCGCACGGCCGCGTCGAGGATGTCGTCGCAGCCCACCATCACGCCGAGGTCGATGACCTCGAAGTTATTGCACTGGAGCACCACGCCCACGATGTTCTTGCCGATGTCGTGTACGTCACCCTTCACCGTGGCGAGCACGATTTTGCCGGCCGCCCGCGAGCCGCCCGCGGCTTGCGCCGCTTCGATGTACGGGAGGAGGTGGGCCACGGCCTTCTTCATCACGCGTGCGCTTTTGACCACCTGCGGCAGGAACATCTTGCCGGCCCCGAAGAGATCGCCCACCACGTTCATGCCGGCCATCAGGGGCCCTTCGATGACGTCCAGTGGATGGGCCGAGGCTACGCGGGCTTCCTCGGTATCCACCTCGATGAAGTCGGCGTTGCCCTTCACGAGCGCATGGGCCAGGCGATCAGCGACGGGCAGGCTGCGCCATTCCTCGGCTTCCTGCTTCTGGCGCACTTCGCCCTTGAAGCCGGCAGCCGCCTCGATGAGGCGTTCGGTGGCGTCGGGTCGGCGGTTGAACAGCACGCCTTCGACCAGGGTGAGGAGATCCTGCGGGAGGTTGTCGTAGATGCCGATGAGGCCAGCGTTCACGATGGCCATGTCCATGCCAGCCTTGATGGCGTGGTAGAGGAAGGCCGAGTGCATGGCTTCGCGCACCGGGTTGTTACCCCGGAAGGAAAACGACACGTTGCTCAAGCCCCCGCTGACCAGCGCGTGTGGCAGTGCCTGCTTGATCAGCCGCGTGGCTTCAAAGAACGCGAGCGCGTAGTCGTTGTGTTCCTCCATCCCGGTTGCCACGGTCAGCACGTTGGGATCGAAGATGATGTCTTCGGGCGGGAAGTCGAGTTCGCGGGTCAGGAGGTCATAGGAGCGCCGGCAGATTTCGAGCTTGCGCAGGGCAGTGTCCGCCTGGCCGTGTTCATCGAAGGCCATCACCACGACTGCGGCGCCATAACGGCGGCACAGCGCGCCCTGGGCGAGGAATTTCTCCGGGCCTTCCTTCAGGCTGATCGAATTCACGATGCCCTTGCCCTGCAGGCAGCGCAGGCCGGCTTCGATGACGCTCCACTTCGAGGAGTCGACCATGATCGGCACGCGGCTGATGTCGGGGTCGGACGCGATGCGGTTCAGGAATTCGACCATCAGGCGCTCGGAGTCGAGCAGGCCTTCGTCCATGTTGACGTCGATCACCTGGGCGCCGCTTTCCACCTGCTGGCGCGCAACGGTGAGCGCGGCTTCAAGCTGCCCTTCGCGCACGAGTTGTGCGAACCTGGGCGAGCCGGTGACGTTGGTGCGTTCGCCGACGTTGATGAAGCCCGTCACTTCGTTGAGCGTCAGCGCTTCGAGGCCGGACAGCCGGCAGTACTTCGGGACTTCCGGTACTTTGCGGGGCGCCACGTCCTTCAGCGCCGCCGCAATGGCTGAGATGTGGGCAGGGGTCGTTCCGCAGCAGCCGCCGGCGAGGTTGAGGAAACCCGCGCCAGCGAAGTCCTTCAATACTTTCGCCATGTGGGCGGGGGTGTCGTCGTACTCGCCGAATTCATTTGGCAGTCCTGCGTTGGGATACAGACTGATGTAGGCGTCGGCGACCCGCGAGAGTTCTTCCACGTAGGGACGGAGGTCTTCCGCGCCCAGCGCGCAGTTCAAGCCGATGAACATCGGCCGCGCGTGGCGCACCGAGTTCCAGAAGGCTTCCGTGGTCTGGCCGGTGAGGGTGCGGCCGCTGCGGTCGGTGATGGTGCCGGAAATCATCAAGGGCAGCCGACGCCCGATTTTCTCCGAGTATTCTTCGATGGCGAACAAGGCAGCCTTGGCGTTGAGGGTGTCGAAAATCGTCTCGACCAGGAGGAAATCGGCGCCCCCACCCACCAGCCCGTCGATGGCGTCCACGTACGCGACGCGCAACTCCTCGAAACTGACGTTACGGAAGCTCGGGTCGTGGACGTCCGGTGATACCGAGGCGGTACGGTTGGTTGGCCCCAGCGCCCCCGCGACATAGCGCAGCTTGCCGTCCTGGGCGATGGCGCGGTCCACCACCAAGCGGGCGAGGCGTGCGCCTTCGAAATTGAGTTCGCGCGCCACGGAGGACAGCGCGTAGTCGGCCTGGGCGATCGAAGTCGAGTTGAAGGTGTTGGTTTCGATGATGTCAGAGCCGGCCGCAACGAAGGACGCGTGGATGTCCTCGATGAGGTGCGGGCGGGTCAGGGTAAGCAGGTCGTTATTGCCCTTGAGATCGACCGGATGTGCCGCAAAGCGCGCGCCGCGGTAATCGGCTTCGGTCAGCCGATGGCGCTGGATCATGGTGCCCATCGCGCCGTCGAGGATCAGGATCTCGCGGGACAGTCGGTCGCGGAGGACACTTTCGAGGGAAGTCGTCGACATGCTTGGGTTGGGCCTGGTTATTGCAGCGCAAGAAGTTTAGCAGGACGCCCCTTGACGGGGCGAGCGCACGCCGTGCGTTAGCCTGCCGGGGCCGGCACTTTAATCCGCCGACCCGGCATGGGTTTCCGGTGCAGGTACCAGGCCGCCATCAACACCACCACCAGCCCGAGGTGGATGACCCACAGCCCCAGGCTCGTCGGCAGGATGCCCTTGTTCATCAGGGCCTTCCCGACACCCAGTACGTTGCTGTAGCCGAAATAGCCCGAGATTGCAGTGAGCAACCACAGGTACCAGTTGTGGCCGTTGCTGGCGAGCGCGACCATCACGGCCATCAGGGGCAGCAGCAGGGCCCCGATAGGTTTGGCGAGGCGCCACTGGAGTTCGATGCGGAAGCCCGGCGCGTCGTAGCGCAGGAGTTCCGCAGTGCTCATGAAGTTGACCGAACCGGAGATGTCGGTCGGGGTGTTGGCTTCGATGCGCAGCGCGTACTTGCCGAAATTGGTGACGACGTAGTCGAGTGCGCCGGGCTTGGCCTTATACGTGACGCCGTCGAGGAACACCGCAAAGCGGTCGCCATTGCCGGGCTCGGTCTCGATGTGCGCCTGGTCGGCACGCAGCAGGCCAACGTCGTCGCCTTCGCGCACCTGCACGAAGACCTGTTCGAGCAGCGAGCTGTCGGCGCCGATTTTCTCGGCGTAGAAAATGCGTTTGCCGCCGCCGACTTCCTTGAACCGTCCTGCCTTCACGCCGGCGATGGTGGCTTCGTTTTCGGTCCGTTCCCGGATGCGCTGGCCGAGTTCTTCCATGCGCGGTTCGGCATACAGCGTGAGCGTGCCGACGATGACGGCGGCCACCACGCCAAGCTTCAGGGCCTCGCCCAGCAGCATGGCGGGACTGATGCCGGCGGCGCGCATGGCGACGAGTTCACTGTCGCGCTGGAAGCGGATAATGGCGGCGAAGATGCCCAGGAAAAGGCTCATCGGGATGAGATCCCGCAGCGAGATGAGCATTTTCAGGCCCAGGAGTTCGAAGATGTGGGCCGGCGCGACCTTGCCTTCGGCGGCCTGACCGAGGTAGGCGGCGAACCGCGTCGTGAAGAAGATGATGGCCAGCGCCCCGAGCACCATGGCGGCGGAACCCAGGAATTCGCGAGTGACGTAGCGGCGCAGGATCACGTGCTGGCCTCCTTGCCGTCGGTCGCACGATGGCGGCTGTCGAGCATCAGGTTGTAGGACGCGACGAACAGCGGGAAGAGGTTGGAGAGGATGCCCACCGAATCATTCTTGCCGAACACGAAATAGCTGAGCAGGCATACGCTCCCGACCAGGCTCATGTACCAGAAAATGCGCGGCATGACGGGACGCCCAGAGATCCGCGAGGCCATCAATTGCACCATCCAGCGCCCGGCGAACATCATCGCCCCCAGATAGCCGATGAGCTTGCCGGCTTCGAGTTCGATGCCCAACCAGTGACCAAGCGGCAGGTTGAAAAAGTCCACGAGACTCGCATGCAGGGCTGCCAGGGTTTCCATGCGCCGGCCCTACTCGGGCCCGGACTCGAGGCAGGCGGATTGCCGGAAGCCGCGGCGCTGCAGCCACATCACACCAAAGATATCGCCGATGCCAACCCACAGGCGGTTGCCAATGCCGTATTTGGACTGGCCGTGCAGGCGGGGCCGATGGGTGACGGCGACCGAAATGGCGACGCCGCCGTCGCGACGGACCAGTGCTGGCAGGAAACGGTGCATGTGGTTGAAGCGCGGGAGGCGCATGAACTGGGCCCGTTCGAAGGCCTTGAGGCCACAGCCCGTGTCGGGCGTTGCGTCGCCGAGCGCGCGAGCGCGGACGCCATTGGCGACGCGTGAGGACAGCTTACGCACCCAGTTGTCCTGGCGCGACTGGCGATGGCCGCAGATGATCGCTGCAGGGCCGCTGCTGGAGGCGCGGAGTGCGGCCAGCAGCTTGGGAATGTCTGCCGGGTCGTTCTGGCCGTCGCCATCAAGGGTCACGATGATCCGGCCCCGGCTGAAATCGACGCCGGTGCAGATGCTCGCGCTTTGCCCGCGATTGCTGGCGTGGCGCACCAGCCTGAGCCGGCCGAAATACCCGGGCATTTCGGCCTGCAGGCGCCTGCCCGTGTCGTCGGTGCTGGCGTCGTCGACCACCACGATTTCATACGCCAGGGCACTGCAAGCGTTCGCCACTTCGCGAACGAGCACGATGATGTTGTCGCATTCATTGAAGCAGGGGATCACGACCGAGTAATCGGGGGCTGCAACGGCGGGCTGGGGACTAGGGGCAGGGGAGTTCATCGGTAACGCTAAGGTTCATCGCCTGGGGAGGCCGGCCGGCAGTTTAACAGCCGCCGTGCAGTCGAGGGCAGTGCGCTTTGACACGCCTTGACGGGCCTGACTACAGTGCGGCTCCCCCAATCAGGCAGGCAGCAGCACCATGGGTCACCGGCTTTCAAAAATCTATACGCGTACCGGGGACGCCGGGACCACCGGACTTGGTGATGGCAGCCGGATTGCCAAGGATGCCGCCCGCGTCTCAGGCATGGGCGAGATCGACGAACTCAATACCGTCATTGGCCTTCTCCTGTGCGAGGCCTTGCACCCTCACATCAGCGCCGCATTGCTCGAAATCCAGCATGATTTGTTCGATTTGGGCGGTGAATTATCCATTCCTGGCAGCTCGCTGCTCGCGCCAGGCGCCAGCGAAAAGCTTGAAACGCTGGTAGATCGCTACAACGAGGACCTGCCTCCACTCAAGGAATTTATCCTCCCCGGGGGCAACCGCGCCTCGGCGGTGTGCCAGGTGGCTCGCGCGGTGTGTCGACGGGCCGAACGCGCCATCGTGACGGCAGCCGACTCCGGCGGGATCTCCGAGGGCGTCCTCCAGTACGTCAATCGGCTGTCCGACCTGTTGTTCGTGCTGGCCCGCGTCCTGGCCCGGGTCGAAGGTGGACGCGAAGTCATGTGGGATCGGTCGCGCTTCGTACCGCCCGCCGGCTGAGCCGCAGGCCATGACGGTACCCAGTGCTGCCGCCTAGCGTTGGCGGAGTTCCAGCAGGGGACCGTTGCGCGTCATTTCGAGGTGCCGCAGGAAGGATTGTCCGAGCAGGGCAACCTTGGGGAAATCTCCTTCGATCACCACCGCTTCGACGCCATTGATCCTGATTGACTGGGCCTGGACGGTCCGCAGGGTGAGCGCATAAGCCGGGGCACGCCCGCTCGCGGTCTCGACTGACATGGCCGCGCCTTCGAAGCGCGGCAGGAGCCCCAGCCGCTCGGCGTCGCGCGAATTGAGCGCGACAGTGGAGGCGCCGGTGTCGACCAGGAAACGGATGCTGCTGCCGTTAAGCGTGCCGTCCACGTAGAACTGGCCGTCGGGGGATTCAACGAGCGTGATCTTGCGACCTTCAGGCGGCGCCTTGAAAGTAGAGCCTACGCGCTGATCGAGTCCCAACTGGAACTCCTTGCCCGCGCGTTCGAAGCGGGCTTTTTCGCTGTCGGCTGCCAGGAGTCGCAGGCCTTCCGGGCTGCGTTCGCCCACGTTGAGCACGCGGCGTTGGCCGTCGATGTTGACCACCACGCGCTTTGGGAAGAGCGCCTCGACAAATATCGACGAGGCAGCCGTCGTGCACGGGAGCAGGGCCGGGATGAGCATCAGGAGCAGACTTGCCAGCGCCTTGAGTGAAAACCGGGAATTCGCCATTAGACTGCTACACTGCCGCCCCTTTTTCGTAACGTAGCAGATGTGGAGCGTTACCCATGCATATTGCTTGTCTTGATTTTGAAGGGGTCCTTGTCCCCGAGATCTGGGTTGGCCTGGCCGAACGAACCGGCATTGCCGAGCTGCGGGCCACCACCCGCGAAGTCCCCGACTACAATGAGCTCATGACCATGCGCCTGTCGGTCATGCGTGATCGCGACCTCAAGTTCGCCGACATCATGTCGGCCGCCGACAGCCTCGAGCCCCTGCCTGGCGCCCGGGAATTCCTCGCCCAACTGCGCGGCGAATTCCAGGTGGCCATCGTTTCCGACACGTTCTATGAACTTGCATTACCGCTGCTCCATAAGCTGGGCTTGCCGATGATGTTGTGCCACCGCCTTGCGGTGGACGACGCTGGCGTTATCACGGGCTACCTGCTCCGCCAGAAGGATCCGAAGCGCCATGCCGTGCGGGCCTTCAAGTCGATGCAGTACAAGGTGATGGCCACCGGGGACTCCTACAACGACATCCCGATGCTGGAGGAGGCCGATCGTTGCTGCTTCTTCGGCCCGCCGGACAACGTGGTGCGTGACTACCCCCAGTTTCCCGTGGCCCATGGCTACGTTGAACTGGGCGCTGCGTTCAGCGAAGCACGCAGGGTGTTCGACAAGGGCTAGCAGGTTGGTGAAAAACGTAGCGAGGGGGCTGGCTGCAAGGCGCGTGTCCGCCGAGGAGCGCAGTTTACAAGGGGGTAAATGAGCACCGCAGGCGGATAC
>JAYTTZ010000302.1:0-3658 GCA_043744805.1 Gammaproteobacteria bacterium | reverse complement strand
CAGCCTCGCCAACGGCTGCCGGGTTCGATTCACCCGACCATGACGTTCAAGGACGACTCATGAAGTTCAAGGACGACGCGCAAGGCTATGGTCTCGCCACCAAGGCCCTGCATTGGTTGACCGCACTGATGATCCTTGGCGTTGCCGGTCTCGGGGCCTGGATGGTCACCCTGAGCTACTACGATACCTGGTACCACAAAGGCTTGGGCCTGCATCGTGCGATTGGCCTGCTGGCGCTCGCAACAGCCGCCGTGTTCATTGCCTGGCGGCTGGTCTCCAGCCCCCCGGATCTGCCAGCAAGCATTGCTGGCTGGCAACGCAAGGCCGCCGTCGTCGCGCATTTCCTGTTCTTTGCCCTGATGATTCTGATGCCTGTTTCGGGCTACCTGGTGTCAACATCGGCGGGCGCTGCGGTTCCCATGTTCGACTTGTTCGAGATCCCCGCCCTGTTCCGGATCAGCGAGGCCTCACGTGAACTGGCTATCAATGTCCATTTCTTCAGCGCCTACGGCACCGTGGGTCTCGCCACCCTGCACGTGGCCGCTGCGTTCAAGCATCAATTCATCGACCGTGACGGCGTGCTGGCACGCATGCTCTGGCGCTGACAAAGGGGCAGCCCATCCCGGCCATTGAGGCTAGAATATGTCCCCTTCGAACGCAGTCCGGCCAAGCGCATGTCCCTCCACCTGCATAACTCCCTTACCCGCCAGAAAGAACGTTTCGTTCCGGGCGATCCGGCCCGGGTCACGATGTATGCCTGCGGACCCACGGTCTATAACCCGCCGCACATCGGCAATGCGCGTGCCGCAGTCGTCTACGACCTGCTCTACAGGGTTCTCTGCCGCCATTACCCCAACGTGGTCTACGCCAGGAACATCACGGACGTCGACGACAAGATCAACCTCGCGGCCCAGAACGAAGGCGTGCCGATCAGCGTGATCACCGACCGCTACACGGCGGTCTACCACCGTGATACCGCCGAGCTTGGCGTACTCCCGCCGGTCATCGAACCGCGGGCCACGGAACACATTCCCCAGATGGTTACGATGATCGAAAAGCTTATCGCGGCCGGGCATGCCTATGTCGCGGAGGGCCATGTGCTGTTCAACGTGCCGTCGTACGCTGCCTATGGTCGGCTGTCGGGGCGCTCCCAGGACGAAATGATCGCGGGCGCCCGCGTCGAGGTTGCACCCTACAAGCGCGACCCGGCCGACTTCGTGCTCTGGAAACCTTCCGAGCCACCGCTGCCGGGCTGGGACAGTCCCTGGGGCCGGGGACGCCCGGGCTGGCATATCGAATGCTCGGCCATGAGCGAGCAACACCTCGGGCACACCATCGACATCCATGGCGGTGGCAACGACCTCAAGTTCCCCCACCATGAAAACGAGATCGCCCAGAGCACGTGCGCGCATGGTGGCGAAGTCTTCGCCCGCTACTGGGTGCATAACGGCTTCGTCGAAATCGAGCAGCAGAAGATGTCGAAATCGCTGGGGAACGTGCTGCTGGTGCAGAACATCCTCCAGCGCCACCCCGGGGAAGCCGTGCGCTTCGCCCTCATCAAGGGCCGGTACCGCGAGCCCATCAGCTGGAGCGAAGCGCTGGTGTCCGAAGCCCGCGCACAACTCGATCGGCTCTATGGCGTGCTGCGGCGGCTGGCGCAGGTGTCGCCCATGGAAGGCCTGGGCGTACACCCCGATTTCGCGGCGGCGATGGATGACGACCTCAACAGCCCGATGGCAATCGCTGTACTGATGGCGTTGGTCACGCAAGCCAACACCACCGAAGACCCCGTGGAACTTGCCCGGCTCAAAGCCTGGTTGTTGGCGGGAGGGGCGGAACTCGGCGTGCTGCAGCAGCCTCCGGAAGCCTGGTTTTCGTCGTCACCGAGCCTTACGGTCGACGTCAAGCAGGTCGAAGCACTCATCGACGCGCGGAACGAAGCACGCCGGCAAAAGGACTGGGCGCGCGCCGACAGCGTCCGCGACGAACTCACCGCGCTTGGCGTGCGAATCGAGGACGGCGCTGGCGGCACTACCTGGCGCACGCTATGAGCGCCATCAACAGGAATTCCAATGAGCTCTACCGCTGCTGATCTCCTTGCCGCACAGCAGGAGATCGTCGAAACCTTCTCATTGCTCGAAGACTGGACGGATCGCTACCAGTACTTGATCGACCTCGGCCGACAACTGCCGCCGCTACCCGAGGAGTACAAGACCGAGCAGTACCGCCTGAAGGGCTGCCAGAGCCAGGTCTGGATCAAGACGAGCATGGATGACGGACTGATGAACGTCCTGGCGACGAGCGACTCCGCCATCGTGGCTGGACTCATCGCGCTGTTGCTGCGGGTTTATGGCGACCGTCGGCCGGCGGACATCCTGGCGACTCCGCCTGATTTCATCCGCCAGATCCAGCTCGACGAACACCTCTCGCCAACCCGGAGCAACGGATTGGCCGCGATGATCCAGCAGTTAAGGCAAATGGCGGTCGCGGCCCTGGCCGCGGAGATGCTGGGCGCCTGAAGGCGCTGCCTTCAGTCCTGCAGGCGATCCCAGATCTCCGCGAATTCCATGTTTTTCTCGGCAAACAGACCGATCAGCGACGGATCGAAATCGGATTCCGGATTGATGCGTTCGTCGCCGACGGTCAGGATGTGGACGGCCTTCTCGTGGCTGAACGGGGGCTTGTAGGGACGCTCCGAGCGCAAGGCATCGTAGACGTCTGCAATCTGCACGATCCTGGCCGAGAGCGGGATCTGCGCGCCGGCGATCCCGTTCGGATAGCCCGATCCATCCCATTTCTCGTGGTGGTAGAGCGCGATTTCGGCGCCCATGCGCAGCCTCGGCGAGGCTTCCAGGATCTGGTGGCCGTAGACCGTGTGTCGATTGATCTCTTCGCGCTCGGCCGGGTCCAGCTTGCCGCGTTTCTTCAACACGGCCGAATCAACGCACATCTTGCCAACGTCGTGCAGCTGCGCGCTGAAGCGGATTTCATCGCACCATGCTTGCGGCATGTCGAGCTCGCAGGCGATGTAATAGCTGTACTCATTCACGCGGACGATGTGGTTACCTGTTTCCTCGTCGTGGATTTCTGCCGCACGGGCCAGCAGCCGCACGGACATCTGGAAGGCTTCCTCCGTTTCGGATTGCAGGAGTTCGATGCGGGCACGCTGCGCGTCCAGCTGGCGATTGCGGTCACGCAGCTTGACGTTCTTGGCGCGGATCTCGTCCAGCATGGTGGCCCGTTCTATCGAGCCGCCCACTACCCGCGCCACCGGCCAGATCAGGTCTTCCAGGGATTTCGCAAACGGCACCGGTGGCCGGTTGGGTCGGGGCCGGGCGTTGATCAGCTGGACCACGCCAATGACTTCGTCGTCGTAATTCTTGAGCGGGAAGCACAGCATGGACTGCGTCTTGTAGTCTTTGTGCTCACGCGAGGGATCAAAGTTGAAGGGGCTGCGCTTCGGGATGGCGTAGACATCGTCGATGCGCACCATCTTGCCGCTGTGCGCGACATGGCCGGCAATCGTGCCGGGCCCGATGGGCACGATGAAGTCGGCGCGGGTAACCTTGATGGCGTCGTTCTGGACGCTGGCAGGCTCGAGCCAGCGTTTCACGCCTCGTTTTTTCACCGTGAAGATGGTCCCGGCCTCGGCCCGGGT
>JAYTTZ010000301.1:0-3689 GCA_043744805.1 Gammaproteobacteria bacterium | reverse complement strand
CCCGCCAAACCCCGCGCCTGCCCAGTACGCAATGACTCCAGGAGCATGCCTATGAGCCAGTCCGCCGGCGCAGATCCGTTCCGGGGCGAGCCCATCGTCGCCTTTGATACCTTCAAGACCCTCACGCTCGCCCGCGACCCGGCCAACGCACGCATCGCGCGCATGACCTTCAACCGACCCCAGGCCCTGAACGCCATCACCGACGAAACACCGGGCGAGATCCGTGCGGCGGTCGAGGCCGCCAACCGCGACCGGGACGTGCACGTGATCATCCTGCAGGGTGCGGGGCCTGCCTTCTGCGCGGGCTACGACATCCGGCTTTTTGGCGAAGGCCGCGTGGAGCATCCCTGCAAGCAGGAAGCCCCGCCGTGGGATCCGATGCTCGACTACCGCGCCATGCGGCGCTACACCGACGACTACATGTCGCTGTGGCATTCGCACAAGCCGACCATCGCGCGCGTGCACAAGTACGCGATTGCCGGTGGCTCGGACATCGCGCTGTGTTGCGACCAGGTGGTGATGGCGGACGACGCCCGCATCGGCTACATGCCGACCCGGGTGTGGGGCTGCCCCACCACGGCCCACTGGACCTCGCGCCTCGGCCCGGAACGCGCCAAGCGCCTACTGCTCACCGGGGATCTCATCGACGGCAAGACAGCCGCGCTGTGGGGGCTGGTCAGCGAATCGGTGCCCCCCGAGTCGCTCGACGCCGCAGTCGACCGGCTCGCGACGCGGATCGCCGCGGTCCCCACCGGCATGTTGATGATGCAGAAACTGGTGGTGAACGAAGCCGTCGAGCGCATGGGCCTGTTGGCCAGCCAGACCTTGTCCACCGTGTTCGACGGGATCACCCGGCACAACCCGGAAGGCCTCTGGTTCCGGCGCTACGCGCAGGCCGAAGGCTTCAAGGCTGCCGTTGAATGGCGCGATTCCGGCAAGCCCATTCCCGCAGGCGATGAAGCGCGGGCGGCAATCGCCGAGCTCGACGCCCTGATCGCCGCCGCCGCCACGCCCCCTGTTGAAGGAACCATCCCATGACCGTCCGCGTCGAGAAATCCGGTCCCGTGACCACCGTCATCCACAGCCGCCCCGAGGCGCGGAACGCGATGGATCCGGACAGCGCCGAGGCGCTGGTCCAGGCCTTTGAAGCTTTCGAGGCCGACCCTGGCGCCAGCGTCGCGGTGTTCTTCGGTGAAGGCGGCGCCTTCTGCGCGGGCTGGGATCTCAAGCACGCCAGCGCGCTGGCCGGCGCAGAGAATCCACTCGCCGCCCTTGATTTCGAACCGACGCAGGCGAAGATTCCGCGCGGCCCGATGGGTCCGAGCCGCTTGCAGTTGTCCAAGCCCGTGATTGCCGCCGTGGCCGGTCCGGCGGTCGCCGGGGGCTTCGAACTCGCGCTGTGGTGCGATCTGCGGGTGATGGAGGAAAGCGCCTATTTCGGCGTGTACTGCCGCCGCTGGGGGATCCCGCTGATCGACGGCGGCACCGTGCGGTTGCCGCGCCTCGTGGGCCAGGGCCGCGCGCTCGACATCATCCTGACCGGCCGCAAAGTCACGGCCCAGGAAGCCCTGCAGATTGGCGCCTGCGAACGCGTGGTCCCCGACGGCACCGTGCGCGCAGCAGCCGAAGCACTGGCCCAGGAAATAGCCCGCTTCCCCCAGGGCTGCCTGCGCGCCGATCGGCAATCGATCTACGCGCAGCACGGACTGCCAGTACGCGAGGCCCTGCATTCGGAATGGACGATCAGCGCCGCGCTGGTAGTCGAGGAAGGCATTGCCGGCGCAACGCGCTTCAGTGAAGGGCGGGGACGGCACGGGGATTTCGGGGCGATTTAGGAGCGCCTGATGGCTCACCGCCTGCGCGGGGATGACGGCGTCGAGGAATGGTTCTCGACGCTGAAAGATCCGAAACCCGCGTCAGGCGCTTTTTAGGTCCAGCGCGTAACTGACCTTTTCGCCAGTGACGCTCACCAGCCCCTTGTCCACGAGCCCCTTCACCAGCGTGTCGAGTTCCGGATCTGAAAGTGCCTTCTTGAACAAGTTGTTGATGGAGCCTTTCAGGGTCTGCATGCGGCGAGGCCTGGCAGCGCTATGCTTTTCCAGGTTGGTGATGATTACGGCCAGTCTCTCAGCGGCAGTCCTGGCGGTGGCGGCTTTCGACGCCGCAGGCTTTTTAGCCTCGACCTTCACCGCAACCGCCTGCGTCCCCGCCACCTTGAGCAGCGGCATATTGCCGACCGACTCCGATCGGATCGCGGCAAACTTCTGCGCCTTCAAATGTGCGATCAGCGGGTCGAAGCCGGTGTCCCTGGACACGATATGGAAGCAGGCCGTCGGATCCTGCAGTGAAAGTCGCCCGATGTAGTAGGCGATGTGGAAATCAAGCGCGTTATGTCCGTTGCCGACTATCCGCACGTATTCCGCGTGCTTGCCCATGTGCTGCACGGCGGCCGCCGTCTCCAGCGAAATCTTGCTCTGGCTGGCACCGACAAAAAGCTTTACCCGGAAATGCTCCCCTTCCAGCCGCGCCATGGCATCGGGCTGGACGTTCTCGCAATCGATCAGCACATAGTGGGTTTGCATCAGGTTCCCGATTCGCGCGTGTGTATTCGATACCGGTCGGAAGTGCGGCCGTGGTGGCCGGGAGCGTGGGTCCAAGGCAAGCGGGCGAAGGCCAGGCCCTGCCCCGCTTGCGGTGGATTGCCTCAATCCTTCAGGTTTTTCACGAACCACTCCGCCGCCGCGGCGCTGGTTTCATCGAACTTCGCGATGTAAGCGCCGTAGTGGTTTGACTTGACCACATGCAGCGCCTTCGGGCCCTGCACCTTGGCGTAGCAGGTGAGCGCGATGTCGGTCGGGGTGGTGGTGTCGGATTCCGCGACGATCATCAGCAGTGGCGTCGGGCTGATGTATTCCATGAAGCCCATCACGTCGTACTCGGCCATCCACTCGATGGAGCGCAGGGTGACCCGGTTTTCCCAGGTGCTCTTCGGATCCTTGTCCGTGTAGTGGTGGATGTAGTTGTAGGTGTCGCTGCCGGGGAAGACGTGGGGTTCGTTGGGATCGAGCGAGCACATCTTCATGTACATCGAAGGCTCGCCCTTCACGCGGCGGGCGCGGTCTTCGTCCAGCATCGCGCGGAAGCCTTCCACCGCGCCAATCGGCAGGAACTGCTGCAGGTTGTAGTGGCCGCGCATGAACGGCACCTGGCTGACCACGCATTTGACGCGGCGGTCCATCGCGGCGACGGCGCACACGGCGCCCCCGGTGTAGCTGGTCCCCCAGATCCCGATGCGATCGGCATCCACGTCCTTCAGGCCCTGGGCGAAGGTGATGGCGGTGCGATAGTCACGACGCTGCCAGGTGGGGTCGATTTCCTGGCGCGGCTCACCGCCCGAGGTGCCGAGGCAACGATTGTCGTACACGAGCACCGCGAGGCCGGCAGCGGAGAAGACCTCGGCGTATTTGTCGAGCGACATTTCCTTCACGCCCGAGAAGCCGTGGGCCATCACCACGCAGGGGAACGGACCCTTGCCTTTCTTCGGCTTGTAGAACCAGCCCCGCAGCGTCACGCCATCTGCATTGAATTCAATATCCTTGCGCATCGAGTTTCTCCCCCTCTTGGTGTTTTCTGGTGTGGAACTTCGCCGGTATGGTCGAGGTTCCTGCGGTGCGCTGGCAAGGCGCGCT